>NZ_BAAGYZ010000017.1:0-102046 GCF_054778995.1 Streptomonospora sediminis | reverse complement strand
GGCCGCAGGCGCCGCCGCGGCTGCGTCGGCGATGCTGCCGCGGGCCGCCGGACCTGGGCTGGGCGCCCTCCTGCCCGGGGTTCCGGCGGACGGGCTGCCGCCGGCGCAGGAGTGGGCGGCGGTGGGGACCTGGGGGCCGGCCGCTGCTGCGGGCGCGCTCGCGGGGGCGCTGCTGCTCGTGCCCTGGGCACTCGGCTCCTACCGCGGGCTCGGGTACGCGCTCCTGTCCGGAGCGCCGGGCTACCTCGTCACCCGCAAGGGGATGCTGGCCCGCTCGACGGTTGCGCTGCGGCGCGACGGGATCATCGGCTGGCGGATCTCCCGCTCGCCGTTCCAGCGGTGGCAAGGGCTGGCGACCGTGGCCGCGACCACATCAGGGGGCGCCGGCCGCTATGCCGCCGTGGACATGGAGCTCGGCGCAGGGCTGCGGCTCGCGGACGAGGCCGTGCCCGAACTGCTCGACCAGTTCCTGGTTCCGGCGCGGGCGTGACAGGCGCCGGCGAAGAATGACATGCCGGGTGGTACCGCTACCGGCGGCACCGGTATCAGCGGCGGAGGGCCGAGTCTGCGTTGAAGGGCACCTCCGACGGGGGAAGGACGGTGAAACAGCAGGCCAGGTCCAACACGTCGAGGGTACGGACGACGGCGGCCGAGGGCGCTCCCAGCACCACTCGCACGCCGCGGGAGGTCAGGCGGCGGCGTACCGCCATCAGGGCGCGGACGCCGCTCGCGTCAAAGAAGTCGACCTCGGACAGGTCGGCGATCAGAACCGCGCAGCCGGGCTGCCCGGCCGCCGCCAGCATCCGGTCGCGCATGTCGTCGGCCGTGGCGATGTCGATCTCGCCCCGGACCGCGACGACCGCGGTTTCCCCGTGTTCGAACCGCAGGCTGTTCGCTCGGGCATCTCCGGGCACACCGTGCCGCCTCTCACTCGCCTTATCCGGACCCCTCCCCCCGAGGCATGATCGTATCGGGTTCGCGGCGCTTGCGCCCGCCCCATCCGCGTGAATCCTCCGATCCGCGGATGAATCCAAGGCGTCGGACCGCGCATGGGCGGAACACGCGAGGATTTCGGCGGGACACACCTTCGGAGAACAGGCGCGTGTTCGGCGGGAGGCGGGGCGGGGCGGGCCGGCTGCTGTGGGGCGGGTCCCCGGAGAGTAGGGGTGCTGTCGCTGCCGTTGGGCGGTTACCCATCCACGTCCAAGCGGTTGCCGACCGGTCGCGGGCCGAGGATCGGCTAGGGGGCGGCGGCCGCTGGTGCTGGTCGATCGCCGGTCGGCCACCGGTGCTGATGGCCGGCCGCCGGCCGGTCCCCGACCGCCGGCGGGTCTCCCGCAGGGACCACCGACCGTCCTGTCACATCAGTGGGACTCCAGGGGTCAACAAGCCGGGCGCTACAGGCGCAGGCAGCACCCCAGACGAAGGGATTCGTGACCGCATGGGCAGCAGGGACGGTCGGAAGCACGGGGACACCAGCGACGGGGGCGATGTGAACCGTGGGGACGGCAGGGACGGCGGTGGCAGTATGGACGAGCGCAGCTGGCTGATGGAGCGCTTCACGGCCGACCGGCAGCGGTTGCGCGCGGTGGCCTTCCGGATGCTCGGGTCCCAGAGCGAGGCCGACGACGCCGTCCAAGAGGCCTGGCTGCGACTCAACCGCGCCGACACCACCGGCATCGAGAACCCCGGCGGGTGGCTGACAACCGTGGTGGCGCGGGTGTGCCTGAACATGCTCCGCACCCGCAATGCGCGGCGCGAGAATCCGCTGGACGACCTGGCGGCCGACAGCGGAGTCCGGAAAGAAGAGGCCGCCGGCCCCGAGCAGGAGGCGCTACTGGCCGATTCGGTCGGATTGGCGTTGCTGGTGGTCCTCGACACCCTCGCCCCGGCCGAGCGGCTCGCCTTCGTGCTACACGACATGTTCGCCGTGCCCTTCGACGAGATCGGCCCCATGATCGACCGCTCCCCCGCAGCCGCCAGGCAACTCGCCAGCCGCGCCCGCCGCCGCGTTCGCGACGGGGCCGAGCCGCCGAGGTCCGATCTGGCGCGCCAGCGGCGCGTCGTCGAGGCGTTCCTGGCCGCGGCACGCGACGGAGACTTCGATGCGCTAGTCTCAGTGCTCGATCCCAACGTGGTCCTGCGAGCCGACGCCGAAGCCGGCCCGACCCCCGCCCCCTTCACGCTCAACGGCGCGCGCAACGTCGCCAAGGGCGCAAGCGCCGCCGCAGCGCGGGCACGCTACACCGAGCCGGGCCTGGTCAACGGCACGGTCGGCCTAGTGGTGGCACCCCGCGGACGGCTCGCCCTCGCTCTCGCGTTCACGATCGCGGATACGGAGGACAAGATCACCGGCATCGACATCATCGCGGCACCCGACCGCCTCGCCGACCTGGACATCGCCGCCCTCGGCACCTAGTGATGCGGCGCGGTGTGGCACCTGGTCGGGGCGGTGGTCGGTTAGCCGGTGGTCGGTCCCGCCCGGCGAGCACCGCGACGCCCGCCCTACGGTGGCGCGGTGGATCGGACGGTCACCGGGACAGCACGCAGACGGGACAGCACGCAGACGGTGCGGCGGCTGCAGCGGGGTGGTGGCAATGGACTGCGGTGCCGGCGACGGTCGGCTGTGCGGCCTTGTGATCTGCCGGGCGACACGCGGTCTACAGCAGGGCAACGACGGCAACGGCCCACTGAGCGGCCTTGTGGTCAGCCGAGCGACACGCGGTCTACAGCAGGGCAACGACGGCAACGGCCCACTGAGCGGCCTTGTGGTCAGCCGAGCGACACGCGGTCTGCAGTGAAAAGCGGCACCAAGGGCGGTGGAGGGCTCGGCCGAGCGTGGAGGGGCGCCCGTTATGTCGGGTTTATTAGGAACCCAGGAGCGACAGGCAGGCACCCCACGAGGGTTATGCCTCACTCCTGTAAATGGCCGGATTGCGCTCTGAATCGAGCAGAGCAATGGCGCCCGCGCGCCAACGCGACTACAGCGGCCGCCGAGGCACAGCGGGCGTGGACGATCACCGGAACCGCAACCCTCGGAAGCCCTCAGCGGGACAGCGACGCCAACACAGGGCAGGACGACTACCACCGACCCCACCGCAGACGCGTGCCCCCGACCACCGCCCCCCGCTCCGGCATGGCCGCCAACCCGATGGCGCGTTGCCGGAGATGGGGCAACGGGGCAAAACCGGTCGCTCGACCGGCGACGCCCCCGGCCTGAGATCGACAGCGCGCACTGGCGCCCCTCAGCCCCAGCCGATACACCCCTCCCAGCGAGGAGAATTGCCGGGTTTGACCTGATTCATCACAGCGGACACCCTGCTCGCACGGACACCGGAAGCACGAACCCCGCCGAAATAACTCCCGGAGGCCTTCCGAACCGTCACTGGCCCGGTCTCGTGGCACCACACCCCCGTGATGGGGCACAAAGATCCGGCAATCCAGACAAAACGCGCCGCATTTCTTTCGCATGACGGAAGAACGCGGCGAGATCCGCCAATACCCGCCCCGCGGAACACACTGGCCTGGCCTCGTTAGCCGCAGGCACCCAACCCGCCTGCGTTTTGCCCGAATAGTCCACTGCCATCCAGCCACCTACCCCGTTGTCCCGACCAAGGAGTGGCGACAGTGCAGAAATGCCCAAATCTAGCGATGTTTTTGGGCACTTATGCACTGTCGTTGCGCCAGGCAAGGCGCTGGCGGTGCCTTGGCCCTTTGGATCCCGCTGCCGATTCGGCAGGGCGCCACCCGGCGGGCGGCCGACCGCCGGGTGGCGCCCCGTCTGACGCCCCACCACCAACCCGCCTCACCGCTGACCCGCCGCCCCAACCCACCGCCGACCTCGGTGCCGCCTTTCACCACAGAGACCCCGACACCCGGCCGACCACAAGGCCGCACAGCAAACCCTTGCCGCCCCATCCGGAACCCCACCCTCGCCCGCCGTATCGACAACCAACCACCTCACCCCCATGACTGAAAGGGGACGACTACGACGGCTATTGGCGGCATTTGGCGTGTTCGGTGGCTTTTGCCGACGTTGACACCGCGGATGGAGCTACCTAAATTGGCTTGGCAAGCGCTTTCCACCCTTCCTTTCCCGCCCTGCTCCTGCTCCGCACCCGTCCGCCCGCACACACCCCCTCCTCCCAGCCCTCCAGCCCCAAGGCAGGTTCCATGCACGAAACCCCCGTTCCGGTCGTACTCGCCGGCGCCCACGGGCATGGGCGCTCGCATCTGCGCAAGTTGCGGATACTCGCCGAAGAAGGACTGGTCAGGCTGGTCGGGGTGTGCGACCGGGTGCCGCTGCCTGCGGAGGAACTGGCGGCGCATCCGGGGGTGGAACAGGACGGCGACCTCGGTGCGCTGCTGCGGCGTACCGGTGCGGTGGTAACGGTGCTGTGCACGCCGATCCATACCCATCTTCCGCTGGCGCGCACGGCGCTGGAGCACGGCTCCCATCTGCTGCTCGAGAAACCGCCGACGGCGACCGCCACCGAGTTCAGCGCGCTCCGGGAGGCGGTCGATGCCTCCGGCCTGGCCTGCCAGATCGGGTTCCAGAGTCTGGGTTCTGCGGCGATCGACGCGGTGCGCTCGATGATCGCCGACGGTGCCATCGGCACTGTGCGCGGCATCGCTGGTGCCGGGACGTGGGTGCGTTCCTCTGCCTACTACGCGCGCGCCGAGTGGGCGGGGCGGCGCAGTCTCGGCGGTCTGGACGTTGTGGACGGGGTGCTTACCAACCCCCTTGCCCACGCAGTGGCGACCGCGCTCGCCGTCGCCAGCGCCCAGCGCGGGGTCGCAGGCGGGATCGAGCTCGAACTCTTCCGCGCACACGAGATCGAAAGCGACGACACCTCGTGCGTGCGCGTGCACGCTCCCGACGGCACGCCGATCAGTGTCGCGGCCACGCTGTGCGCGGCCACCGCCCGGCCGCCGCGCCTGGTCGTCCACGGCGACGCCGGCCGGATCACGCTGTTCTACACGTTCGACGAGGTGCGTTTGGAACGCCCCGACAGCGAACCGGAGGTCAGCGTCCACCCGCGCACCGAGCTGCTGCGCAACCTGGTCGCCCACGTGCGCGGCAAGGCACCGCTGGCGGTGCCGCCCGAGGAGACCGCCGGGTTCATGGCGGTCCTGGACGCGGTGCGCCGCGCGCCCGCCCCCGTGCCGATCCCCGCGGATCTGCAGCGCATCACCGACGACGGCGGCGCCCTCCACCGGGTGGTCGAGGGGGTGGACGACCTGGTCGCGCTGAGCGCCGAGCGGGTGGCGCTGTTCTCCGAACTGGCGGCGCCCTGGGCGGCCCGGCGGACCGAGGATGTGCGGCTGCGCTGCGGGGGCGGCGTTGTCGCCGAGTGGGCCGACGGCACCGGCGTCGAGCCGCACCTGTCGCCGCGCCCCTACCTGCACCCGGTACGTACTCGGGCGGGCACCATCGTCACCGAGATCCGTCCCGACGACCACCTGCACCATCTGGGTGTGGGGGTGGCCGTCCCCGATGTCAACGGCAGCAGCTTCTGGGGCGGCACGACCTTTGTCCGCGACCGCGGACCGGTGCTGCTGGACGACCACGGCCGCCAGGAGCACCGGGGTTGGGAATCGGTCGGGGACAACCGGCTGGTGGAGCGGCTGGCGTGGGTGGGGCGCGACGGAGGCGAGCTGCTCAGCGAGGTCCGCGAAACCGCCGCCTGGGAGGTGGACGAGCGGATGTGGGCGCTGGACCTGCGCACTCGGTTGCTCGCGGGTGATTGCGACCTGGAGATGAACAGCCCCGCCACCAAGGGCCGCCCGGGTGCCGGCTACGGCGGGTTCTTCTGGCGTGCGCCCAAGCATGCGCGCCCGCCCCGGGTGCTCGGTCCAGGCGCCGAGGGCGAGGAAGCGCTGCACGAGTCGTGCGCCCCCTGGGTGGCGCTGCAGGGCGGGGCCGACTCCGGCGGCGCGCCGTGGACCCTGGTCTTTGCGGCCGCGGGCGCGGTGGCCGATCCGTGGTTCGTGCGCGCCGGGGAGTATCCGGGCGTGGGCGGTTCGCTGGCGTGGCGCCGGCCGCTGCGCGTCTCGGCGCACACCGCGGTCGAACGGCGCGTGATCACCCTGGTCGCCGACGGCCACCCCGCACCCGCCGACCTGGCCGCCCGGGTGGAGTCCGCCCGCGCCCGGCTCGGCGCGCCGGAGCCGGAGCGCTACTCCGCGGCCGACGGCTGACGCGCCCGCCGAGGTGCGCTGTTCGGCGCTGCGGCGGTGCGCGAGCGGTTAGGCTGGCGCCCGCACCGGGTCCGGTGCACACACGACCGGTGGAATCGGCTTCCCGGGTTCCCGCGGGGGCCGTGCAGGCGGTGCAGGCCGCACGCACCGCTTCGGGGCGCGGGCCCGCACACCTGCCGCGCTGCGCGGTCCCGGTCGCTCAGCGTGTCGGGTATCACCGGTCGGCGGCGGGGTTCCGGCTGGTGAGCGCGTTCGCACCAACCTATGATCGACTTGCGGAAAGTGTTTTCCCGGATCGGCGCCCTCCCGGGCGGGCGTTCTCTTAAAGATACGGCGCGGAAGGTGGGGCCGTGGGCAACGGTTACGTGACATTGGAACAGGTCGCCCGGCACGCCGGGGTCTCGTTGGCCACCGCCTCACGAGTCCTCAACGGCAGCACGCGGCAGGTCGGCCGGACGCTGCACGAGCGGGTCACCGCCAGCGCCCATGAACTGGGCTACCTCGCCAACGCGTCGGCGCAGACGCTCGCCCGCAACACCAGCTCCCTGGTCGGGTTGATCGTGCACGACATCGCCGACCCCTACTTCTCCAGCATCGCCTCCGGTGTCACCCGCGCCGCCGAGGACGAAGGGCTGGTGGTGGTGCTGGGCACCACCGGACGCACGCCCCAGCGGGAGATGGAGCTGCTGGCCACGCTGCGCTCGCACCGCGCCCGCGCGGTCGTGCTGGCGGGCAGCCGCACCGTCGAGGACGAGACCACCCGGCGGCTGGCCGACGAGATCGCCGCTTTCACCGCGCGCGGCGGGCGCCTGGCCTGCGTGTCGCAGGAGGGCCTGCCCGCTGACACCATCGTGCCCAGCAACCGCGACGGCGCCGCCGAACTCGCCCGGCACCTGATCGGCCTGGGGCACCGACGATTTGCGATCCTGGCCGGGCCGACGAACCTGCGCACCGCCCGCGACCGCCTCGACGGGTTCCACGCGGCGCTGTCGGGGGCCGGTATCGAGCTGGACCCGCGCAACGTGGTGCACGGCGCCTTCACCCGCGACGGCGGCTACGAGTCCACCCGCCGCCTGCTGGCGGCCGAGACCGACGCCACGTGCCTGTTCGGTGTCAACGACGTCATGGCCACCGGCGCCGTCGCTGCCCTGCGCGACTCCGGGCTGGGGGTACCGGAGGACCTGTCGGTGGCCGGCTTCGACGACATCCCGACCCTGCGCGACCTCACACCCGGTCTGACCACCGTGCGCCTGCCGCTGGAGTGGATGGGCGAGGAGGCCGCGCGCCTGGCCCTGAACATGGACGAGGGCATCGAGCCGCGCGTCGTGCCGGTCTCGGGCGAGGTCGTCGTCCGCGCGAGCACCGCTCCGCCGACCCGGGCCGGCTGACCGCAGGGACCACCGGCCCGGTCCGGCCGGTGCGGCACCGGCCGGACCGCTTCAGCCCGGTTCAGGCCAGGTAGCGGACGTGGCGGCGGGCGAGGGTGGCCAGTACGGCGTCGGGATCGGCGGCCCACACGTCGGCGTTGAAGATCTCGACCTCGATGTCGCCGGTGTAGCCCGCGGCGTCCACGGCCCGGTGCAGGTCCGGGATGTCGGCGTGGCCGTCGCCGACCATGCCGCGCCCCAGCAGCGGGTCGGCGGGCAGCGGCAGCACCCAATCGCACACCTGGAAGGAAGCGATGCGCCCGCCCGCGCCGGCGCGGGCGATGTCGGCGTGGACGCGGGGATCCCACCACACGTGGTAGGTGTCGACCACGGCGCTGACCTGGCCCGCGGGGAACCGCTCGGCGATGTCGAGCGCTTGGCCCAGGGTGGCCAGCACCGACCGGTCGGCGCAGAACAGCGGGTGCAGCGCCTCCAGGGCCAGGCTCACACCGCGCTCGGCGGCGTAGGGCGCCAGCTCGGCGATCCCCTCGGCCATGCGCTCGCGGGCACCGACAAGGTCGCGGTCGCCTTCGGGCAGCCCGCCGACCACCATCACCAGGCACGGTGCCGCCAGTTCGGCGGCCTCGTCGATGGCGCGGCGGTTGTCGTCCAGCGCGGCGGCATTGTCGTGGCCGGTCAAAAAGCCGCCGCGGCAGTAGGAGGACACCCGCAGACCCGCCTCGCGCAGCAGGCGCGCCGATCGGGCGATTCCGGTCTCGGCCGCGTGTTCGCGCCACACTCCGATGGCGCCGATGCCGGCACGCAGGCAGCCTTGGACGGCCTCGGGCAGGCTCCACCCGTTGACGGTCTTCTGGTTGAGGGAGAGCCGGGCCAGCCGGGGGTCGCCGGGTTCGGGGGCGGCGCCCGCCGGCGCGCCGGAGGGGACGTCGAACTCTGTCGGCGCCCGGCCGTTGTGCGCTCCGGTGGCTGCCATCACCGCACCCCCGAGATCTCCAGCAGGGTGCGCATCCTGGTGACGGTCAGATCGGGGGCGGTGAGGACCCCGGCGGCGTCGGCCAGGCGCAGTGCCTCGGACAGGTGCACGAGGTCGCGGGCGCTGTGCAGGCCGCCGACCATGGTGAATCCGGGCTGATGCCCGTTGAGCCAGCTCAAGAACGCGATCCCGGTCTTGTAGTAGAAGGTGGGCGCCGCAAAGAGGTGGCGGGCCAGCGGAACGGTGGGTTCCAGCGCCGCCCGGTAGCCGGTGGTGTCGCCGGCGTCGAGTGCGCGCAGCGCCGCCGCTGCGGCGGGGGCGATGGCGGCGAAGACGCCGAGCAGCGCGTGGGAGTGGCCGCCGGCGCCGCCCTCGATCAGGTCGGGGTAGTTGAAGTCGTCGCCGGTGTAGAGCCGAACGCCGGCGGGCAGGCGCTCGCGCAGCCGGATCTCCAGTGCGGCGTCCAGCAGGGACACTTTGATGCCGTCGACGCGGGAGGCGTGTTCGGCGATGATGCCGGCCACGGTGTCGATCGCCTCGGCCGGGTCGCCGTGGCCCCAGTAGCCGGCCAGCGCCGGGTCGAACGCGGTACCAAGCCAGTGCAGGATGACCGGGGCGCGCACCTGCTCCAGCAGGCGGCCGTAGACCTCGGCGTAGTCGCCGGGCCCGCGGGCGGCGGCGGCCAGGTGGCGGCTGGCCATCAGCACGGGGGTGGCGCCGGCTCCCTCGACGGTTTCCAGCTGCTCGGTGTAGGCGGCGGCGACCTCTGCGAGGGTGGCGGCCTTGCCGGGTTCGAGGTGGTCGGTGCCTGCGCCGCAGCACAGCAAGGCGCCGCGGGCGGCGGCCTCGGCTGCGCTGCGGCGGACCAGTTCCGCGGTGGCCGGCCAGTCCAGTCCCATGCCGCGCTGCGCGGTGTCCATGGCGTCGGCCACGCCCAAGCCCAGGTCCCACAGGTGGTGGCGGAAGGCGAGGGTGGCGTCCCAGTCCAGTCGTGCGGGGGCGCCCATGGCGTTGCCGGCCAGCGGGTCGGCGACGACGTGGGCGGCGGCGTAGGCGGTGCGCGAGCGGGGCGGTGCCGCCTGGGCGGGGACGGGAGCGGGGGTGCGGGGGGTGAACCCGTGCAGCAGGCCGTCGGTGCCGGGAAGGTGCAGTTGCGGGCCGCTCACGGCAGCTCCACCTCCTCCAGCTCTACGCGGTGGCCCGCGGCCGCCGAACGCAGCCCGGCCTCGGCCAGCTGCAGCCCGCGGGCGCCGGAGACCAGGTCGTAGGGGAAGGGGGTTCCGGCGCATGCGTGGGAGAGGAACTGCTCCCACTGCGTGCGGAACCCGTTGTCGAAGTCGGCGTTGTCGGGGACTTCGGCCCACTGGTCGCGGTAGCCGCCGCGGTCGGCGGGCGCGTCGGGGTCCCAGACCGCGCGGGGCGTGGCGGCCCGGTGCTGGATGCGGCAGTCGCGCAGTCCGGCGACGGCGCTGCCCTCGGTGCCGTCGACCTGGAACTCGACCAGTTCGTCCCGGTCGACGCGCACGCACCACGAGGAGTTGATCTGGGCGATGGCGCCGCCCTCCAGTTCGAACACGCCATAGGCGGCGTCCTCGGCGGTGGCCGCGTAGGGGTTGCCGTCCTCGCCCCAGCGCCGTGCGATGTGGGTGGCGGTGGTGGCGGTGACCGCCCGGACGGGGGCGAAGAGCTGCTCCAGGATGTAGTGCCAGTGCGGGAACATGTCCAGGACGATGCCGCCGCCGTCCTCGGCGCGGTAGTTCCAGCTCGGCCGCTGGGGCTCCTGCCAGCCGCCTTCGAACACCCAGTAGCCGAACTCGCCGCGGATGGACAGGACCCGGCCGAAGAAGCCGCTGTCGACCAGCCGGCGCAGTTTGAGCAGGCCGGGTAGGAACAGTTTGTCCTGCACGACGCCGTTGCGCACGCCGGCGTCGCGGGCGAGCTTGGCGAGGTCCAGCGCCGCGCTGAGGGTGGAGGCGGTGGGTTTTTCGGTGTAGATGTGCTTGCCGGCGGCGATCGCCGAGCGCAGTGCCTCCTCGCGTGCGCTGGTGATCTGGGCGTCGAAGTAGACCTCGATACCGGGGTCGGACAGCACGGTGTCGAGGTCGGTGCTCCAGCGCTCGATACCGTGCTGTTCGGCGATGCGGCGGAGCTTGTCCGCGGATCTGCCCACGAGGACGGGCTCGGGTATGACCCGCGAGCCGTCGGGAAGCACGACTCCTCCGGCCTTTCTGATCGCCAGCACCGAGCGCGTCAAATGCTGTCGATAGCCCATGCGGCCGGTGACGCCGTTCATGGCGACGGCCAGCACCCGATCTTGCATGCGTCGTCCTATCACTCGACTGAGAAAGCGCTTTCCAACGTACTTTAACCTGCTTTCCGACGCCAGCGATGCGTTCACACCCTTTGGCGCGCCGGCTCCGCCGCCGGGACGGCGCCGCCCACCGCGGCGGACGGCGCCTCGGCATCGGTTTTCAGGCCTGTGACCTGGTTAATCTTATGGGAAGGCGCTTACCAAGCTAGTACGGGGGGATTCCCTGACCGCGTGGACCGGGTGGATCTGCGCGGCGCCCGCCGACCGGGCGGGCGACCGCCCCTCAGCGCCCCGCCCGGCACAGATCGGTCTCGATGTGGGTGCACAGCCAGGCGTGCTGGACGTAGGCGACGCGCAGTGCCAGGGCCCGGCAGCGCGCACCGCACTCGACCACCGCGCTGAGCTCGGCGATGTCGGCGGCCGGTGCGCTGAGCCGGGCGTTTCGCACCCGCGGTCGCTGGGCGCAGGCGTAGGCACCGGCCCGGCGGGCAAGAAGTTCGTAGGCCCGGCGCGACAGCAGCGGACGCACCTGGCGGGCCGGGCGTTCCCCCGCCAATACCTCGGCCAGGATCTGGGCGAATCGGCCGAGCTGTTCGGGGCTGCGCCGGTGCGGGTAGACAACGGCGCGCGGCCGGGCGGCGGGGGCGTGTGCGCTGCGGCGCACCGCCGTGCGAGTGCAGGAGGCGGGGTGGGCCTGCGGGATCGGGCTGTGGTGAGCGGCCAAGGACGCATCCCTTCACGAGGCGAGAGCGGATTGTGCGGGCGGCACGCCGCGGAAACCGGTGCTGCGGCGCCGTCCGCCACCTACTCAGAGCGGCCACCGCCCCGGCGATGCCACCTGGAATACCGGGTTCTTCGGCCAACGCGCCGCCCCCGCGCCGCCGGATGGGCGCTCCCGGCGTGCCCGGCCGCCCCCAAGACGGGCATACTGCTGGCTGTGAGTCATCGGTACCTCGACGCCCCCGCGCCCATCGCACTCGCCCACCGGGGAGGTTGGCGCACCGACGGCTCCGGCGCGCCCGATACCACCCTGGAGAACACCGCGGCCGCATTCCAGCACGCGGTCGACCTGGGCTACCGGTATCTGGAAACCGACGCGCACGCCACCAGCGACGGCGTGCTGCTGGCCTTCCACGACCCCACCCTGGACCGCGCAACCGACCGCAGCGGGCGCATCGCCGAGCTGCCCTACACCGAGGTGGCGGGCGCGCGCGTCGCCGGGCGCGAACCGATCCCGCTCCTGGAGGACCTGCTGGGATCCTGGCCGCAGGTGCGGTTGAACATCGACATCAAGAGCGACACGGCCGTGGCCCCGCTCATCCGCGCGCTGCGCCGTACCGGCGCCTGGGACCGGGTCTGCGTGGGCTCCTTCGACCAGCGGCGGCTGGACCAGGCCCGCAGGCTGTTCGACCGCCCGGTGGCGACCTCCTGCGGGCCGCACGAGGTCGCCCGCCTGCGGGCGGCGTCGCTATCGCCTGCGCTGCGGCCGCTGGCCCCGCGTGTACCGGCCTGCGCGCAGATCCCGCTGATCCACGGCCGCATACCCCTGGTCAGCCGCGACGTCATCGCCGCGGCCCACCGGCGCGGTATGCAGGTGCACGTGTGGACCATCAACGACACCGCCGTGATGGAGCGGCTGCTCGACGCCGGCGTCGACGGGATCGTCACCGACAACATCACAGGGCTGCGGCAGGTGCTGCTCCGGCGCGGCGCCTGGCACGGCACCGGCCCGCTGCACGGCTGAACCCTGCGGCTCCGCGCCGCCCGGCCCGCACCCGCAACCCGCCGCCCGTCCGATCGACCCACCCGACAAGGACCCCCATGGCGACCACTCCCCCGGCACCGCCGCCCGCCGGCGCGGCGCCCGCTACGCCGCCCGGCCTGCGCGGTGAGCGGCGCGCCTGGTACTTCTACGACTGGGCGAACTCGGTCTTCTTCACATCGGTCATCTCGGTGTTCTTCGGGCCGTATCTGACCACGCTGGCCGAGGAGGCCGCCGGAGCAGGCGGGCGGATCAGCGTACTGGGCTGGGCGATCGACCCCACCGCGCTCTACCCCTACGCCACCTCCCTTTCGGTACTGCTGCAACTGGTGGCGCTGCCTGCGATCGGCGCGATCGCCGACTACACCGGGCGCAAGCGCGAGCTCATGGGCGTACTGGCCTACCTCGGGGCCTTCGCCACCATGGGCCTGTACTTCGTCGACGGCGCCGACTACCTGCTGGGCGCCGGGTTGTTCGTGCTGGCCAACCTCGCCCTCGGCGCATCGGTGGTGGTCTACAACTCCTTCCTGCCCGACCTGGCGGGGCCCGACGAGCGCGACGCGGTGTCCTCGCGCGGGTGGGCGCTGGGCTACCTCGGCGGCGCCCTGCTGCTGAGCCTGCACCTGGTGCTCTATCTGCTGCACGAGAGCTTCGGCCTGGAGCAGGGCCATGCGGTGCGCATCGCGATGGCGTCGGCGGGGGTGTGGTGGGCGGTGTTCACCATCATCCCGCTGACGCGGCTGCGCAACCGCCACCGCGGCACCGTGCTGACCGGGACCCGCCCCCAGGAGCCGGGCCGGTCCACCGGCGCCCGCGCGGTGCTGGGCAGCTTCGGCCAGCTCTGGTACACGGTGCGCGGCCTGCGCGCCTACCCCCGGACGCTGGCGTTCCTGGTGGCCTACATCCTGTTCAACGACGGCATCCAGACGGTGATCGCGTTCTCGGCGACCTTTGCCGACCAGGCGCTGGGGCTGGGCCAGGAGGTGCAGATCGGCGCCATCCTGATGGTGCAGTTCGTGGCCTTCGGCGGCGCGCTGCTGGTGGGCGCGCTCGGGCGCCGGTTCGGCACCAAGCGGACCATCCTCGCCAGCCTGGTGGTGTGGACCGCGGTGGTGGGCGTGGCGCCGCTGCTGAGCGGGGGTTCGGCGGTGCAGTTCTTCATCCTGGCGTTCTTCATCGCCATTGTGCTGGGCGGCACCCAGGCGCTGTCGCGGTCGCTGTTCTCCCAGTTGATCCCCCGCGGCAAGGAGGCGGAGTACTTCGGCCTCTACGAGATCAGCGACAAGGGTTCGGCGTTTCTGGGGTCGCTGGCGATCGGGGTGGCGCTGGATGCGACCGGGGGCGACTACCGGCTGGCGATCCTGTCGCTGGTGGTGTTCTTCGTGCTCGGTTTCGCGGTGCTCGCGTTCCTCAGCGTCTCCCGCGGTGTCGCCGAGGCGGGCAACCCGGTGCCCGACCGCATCTGAGCCGCACCGCCCGCATCCCGTCCGCCCGCGCCCCACGGAGGCCGGGGCGGGCAGGGGCGGGGCGCCGGCTGCGCTCCGCCCCTGCGCTCACAGGGGCGCGGGTCAGCGGAACCCGCGCTCGAGTTTCTCGCGGCGCTCACCGGCGCTGTCGAGTCCGGGGACCCGCTCGGACAGGGTGGCGGCCTCGTCGTCCACACCGGCCCAGCGGCGCAGCGCCGCGGTGGCCGCGGAGCGGTCCTCTGGGGCCAGGGCGGCGATGTCGGCGCCATGGTTGGCTCCGGGGGCGACGAAGCGCATCGTGTCGCGCCGCTCGCTGCCGGCGCGGAAGTGCTCGGCGCCCCACGGGTCGTACTCGCCGTCCACGAACAGCATCTGCTCGGAGCGGTGGGTCACCCAGTGGTCGATGTCGGGCATCGCCCACCGGTCGAAGCGGGGCACGTCCATCTCATCGGGCAGGTAGCTGCGCGCCTGGAACAGCCCGGGGTGGTTCAGCAGGCCGCGCAGGTGCCGGGTGGGCACGCTGGGGGTGCCCAGCTGGGTTGCCGACTGGAAGTAGTAGGGGATGTAGGGGAAGGTGCCCTGGTCGGTGTAGAAGTCGAACCCGGCGACCTCGTCCAGGAACGCCGCGATCTCTGCGGTGGAGGCGTCGGGAGCGGGTATCCCTGCGCAGGCTTCGGGGGTGGGCTGGTACTGCCAGAACGCCCAGGGGGTGTCCAGTACCAGGATCTCCAGTGCCCGGTCGACGCTGCCGAGGGTGCGGTCGAAGGTCCATTCGTTCTGCTCGGCGAGCTTGCTGTAGTGGTCGGTGAACTCGCCTCGCCGCTCCAACACGCCCCGCTGGAGCGCCTCCAGGTCGTCCTGGCACTGCGGGTCGTCGCCCACGGTGCGGAAGAACCTGCGGTAGGCGTGGTCCTCGCCGTCGACCACGTCGTTGGGTGCGACGTAGGCGACGGTGCCGTCGAGGTCGCCGGGGTAGAAGCGGCGGTGGTAGACCGAGGTCATCCCGCCTTTGGAGGCTCCGGTGGAGATCCACTCCTGTGTGTAGATGTCGTTGAGGGCTTCGACGATGCGGTGGTGGTCGGCGGCGCCCTGGCGGATGTCCAGGTCGCCCCAGTCGGCCGGGTCGGGCCGCGACGGCTTGAAGAACCGCTGCTCGGTCGAGATCTGGTTGCCGTCGATCATGCGGGTGGGCTCGCTGCGGAACGCTTGGGTGCTGACCCCGTAGCCGCTGGTGTGCAGCACGGTGGGCCGGTCGAACCCGCGGTGCAGCAGGGTCAGCCGCTGCTCGAAACTCTGGCCTTGGGGGTCGTCGTGGTCTGCGGGCTGCTCGTAGCCGAGCACGAAGAAACGGAAGCCGGGTTCGGTCTCGGTCTCCTCGATGATGCGCAGACCGGGGATCGCCTCCAGCCGGTCGGTGATGCGGGCGGTGCCGGGGGCGGGCTCCGCGTTCACCGGGGCCGTTGTGATCAGCAGGGCGGCCGCGGTCAGCAGCGCTCCGGCAGCGCCGCGCCAGGTCACCGCGGAACGTGGTCTTCGGGGGATCACCTGTGCTACCTCCTCGGGGGGCGTATTCCGCCCTTTGGCCGGCGCCGCGGGGCGGATGGTGCGACTGACCGATCATTCGGGGCGGCGCAGGCATAGTCAAGGCATTCAAGGCATTGCGCCATGTCCGGCGCCCCGCTAACGGTTCTCCTGGTGCCTGCGGGGCGCCGCGGCGGGTGCGGCGGTGCAGGCGGGTAAGCTGCGGCGCCGGATGATAGGCGGTCGGAACCGTCCGGGCCCGCCGGGGCGGGCGGTCCGGCCGGAATCGGAGAAGGGGAATCCAGTGCTGTTCGGCGACGAGCACGTGGAGCGCTACCGGGCGACCGGCGGCGAAGAGGGCCACGATTGGCAGGGCACAACGACGCTGATCTTGACGACGACGGGACGCAAGTCGGGTCAGCAGCGCAGCACGCCGCTCATCTACCGCACCGACGGCGACGCCTACGCGGTGGTCGCCTCCAATGGCGGCGCTCCCGACCACCCGCAGTGGTACAAGAACCTGCAGGCCGATCCTGAGGTGGATGTGCAGGTCAAGGCCGACCGGTTCCGTGCGCGGGCGCGCACCGCAACCCCGGGCGAGAAGGGCCGGCTGTGGCCGGGGTTGGCCGCAACATGGCCGCAGTACGACGAGTACCAGGCCCGCACCGACCGCGACATCCCGGTGGTGCTGCTGGAGCCCGTCGATTGAGTCGCGCTCCGGGCTCCCGCTCCGGGCGCCCGGATCCGCGCGGCCGTTCCGGGAACCACCCCGGTCCCGGAACGGCCGCGGGTACGCTTGCCGCAACTGCAGGCGGCGCGCAGGAATCCGCAGGCCGTGCGGATTGTTTCGCGTGATGGCCGGCCATGTGTCGGCGATGCAGGATCCGTGCCGCGGCGGGCGTTGGATGCGCCGCGGAAGGTAAAGATTCCGTCAAGTCCACCCGCATCGGCGCCGGGCGCGATCGGGCTGTGTGCGCAGTGTTGCGCGCCTGTGTCCTGCGCCGACTACCGTTCAGCGGGCCCTGGTCACTGCCGACCGGGCATTATCGCACGGTTGGACCACCCACGTGCGGGGAATCTTGACACGGAACGACGTGTTAGACCCATGTATACCGCAAGAGCGCCTGGAGGCACGCAACCGATGGCCGAGCGAGCACTTCGCGGCACACGACTCGGGGCGACCAGCTACGAGAACGACCGCAACACCGACCTGGCACCGCGCCAAGAGGTCACCTACGACTGCCCTCGGGGCCATCGCTTCTCCGTCACATTCGCGACCGAGGCCGACGTCCCCACCAACTGGGAATGCCGCTACTGCGGCGACACCGCGCTGATGGTCGACGGCAACGGTCCGCAGGAGAAGAAGGCCAAGCCTGCGCGCACCCACTGGGACATGCTCCTGGAACGCCGCAGCATGGAGGATCTCGAAGAGGTCCTCGCCGAGCGGCTGGAGCTGCTCCGGTCACGGCGCAGGGAAGAGCAGGAGCACATGCAGGCGATGGCCGCGGAGCGGCGCAGCGCCTGAACACGGGCGGGCACGCGCAAAGGGGCGGCGGCGGGGAGGGCCAACCGCCCCTTCGCTGTTTCGGGGGGTCCTTTGGTCTTCGGGGCCCTGCCCTTTTGCACGGCACCGTTTCCGCACGCCGGGCCCTGCGGGGCCCGTGCCCGTGCCGATACGCCGCCTACCCTCAGATCCGTTTGGCCTCCTCGGGCATCAGCCCGTCGAACGGGTCCAGGGTGCGACCCACCAAGTCGGCCACCGAGTCCAGCACCTTGGTCGGACGGTAGGGGAACAGTTCGGCGGTTTCGCGCCCGGAGATCCCCGATAGCACCAGCAGTGTCTGCAGCCCGGCCTCAAGGCCCGACCGCACATCGGTGTCCATGCGGTCACCGATCATCACGGTGTTCTCGGAGTGCGCACCCAGCGCCCGCAGCGCCGAACGCATCATCAGCGGGTTGGGCTTGCCCACGTAGTACGGCGCGCGTCCGGTGGCGCGTTCGATCAGGGCGGCCACCGCACCGGTGGCCGGCAGCGACCCCTCGCGGCTGGGCCCCTTCTCATCGGGGTTGGTGGCGATGAACCGGGCGCCGCTCTCGACCAGCCGGATCGCGCGGGTTATCGCCTCGAAGCTGTAGGTGCGGGTCTCGCCCAGCACCACATAGTCGGGATCGCGGTCGGTGAGCACGTAGCCGATGCTGTGCAACGCGGTGGTCAGCCCCGACTCCCCCACCACGTAGGCCGACCCGCCGGGCCGCTGCTCCTTGAGGAACCGCGCGGTGGCCAGCGCGGAGGTCCAAATGGACTCCTCGGGGATGTCCAGTCCGCTGCGCTTGAGCCGGGCGCGCAGGTCGCGGGGCGTGTAGATGGAGTTGTTCGTCAGCACCATGTAACCGATGCCGGTTTCGCGCAGCTCGGAGACGAACACGTCGGCGCCGGGGATCAGGTGCTCCTCGCGCACCAGCACCCCGTCCATGTCCATAAGGTAGTTCCACGGCTTTTCGTCGTTCACGCCGCCACACTATCTGTTGCCCCCTACCCCGGTCGGGGCCGTGGTCCCGGCACCCGGTGCCGCCTGAATGGTGCGGCCTGCGGCACCCGCACGCCTGCTGCCGCAGCACGCCGGCACGCGCCCGGCCGCCCCTCACGGACCCGCTGCCCGCTGTCCCGCCTCAGCCGAGGCGCCGGGTGTCCGGTGCGGCGTGTCGAGCAGGTGGCCGTAGGCGTGTTCGAGGTAGGCCCGCTCGTGTTCGTCGTCGCAGGCGCGGGAGTCGGCGGCCCAGGGCACCGGGCACGGGCTCTGGTGGAGCGGATCGGGGCACAGCAGGCCGCAGAGGGCCTCGTGGACGGCCTCGGGCTTGTCGGTGACCACGCCGATGCGCACCTGGGCGGTGCTGCGCCCTTCGGGGGTGCGGCCGGGATGCTCGTAGCCCCACTGCTGCGGAAGTTCGTCGTAGAGCAGGGCGACGGTGAGCGAGGGCTCGTCGTCGGCGGCGCCATCGCGGGGCCATGCCCGCTCGCCGGCCTCGGCGACCGAGACCGCCCAGCTGCGCTGCGGCGGCCCCAGGTATCCGGCGAGCAGTTCGCGGGCCCGGCCGACGAAGTCCTGCACCGTGTCAGGCGTGGCGAACACGCCGACTCTCAGCTCGTACAGGTCCGCCAGCGCCAACCGTTCCCCCGGATATCCCTATATCCCTGATACCGACCGCTTGCCGACCGCTGCGCCAGGGCGCTGTCATTCGTCCTCGACGACGCGGCCCTGGATGATGCGCCCGCCGCTGGGGGCGCGCTCGCCCGGCTGGCCCGGCTGCGGCGGGATGCGGCCGCCTTGGGCGACGAACTCGGCCTCGGCGGAGTCGCGCATGCGCTTGATGCGGCGTTCGGCCCAGGCGGTGAACACCCAGCGCAGGGCCGGGCGAGTGAACGGCAGCGCCATCACGGCGCCCAGGACCGCGGTGACGAACCCGGGGGTCAACAGCAGGATGCCGCCGACCATCAGCATCAGCGTGTCCAGCAGACTGCGCTGCGGGGGCTGGCCGGTGCGGATGGCGGCGTCGGCCTCGCGGAAGGTCTTGGTTCCGGCGCGGCGCAGCACGACGACCCCGGCGGCGCTGAGGACGAACAGCAGTCCGATGGTCCAGGCGACGCCGATCGTCTGGCCGACCAGGATCATCAACCAGATCTCCAGGAAGGGCAGCGCCATCAGCGAGATGACGATCAGCAGCGGCAGCATGGGCACCATCCTCGGGTTCAGCGGCTCTCCTCTTGCAACGCCGGGCACCGGCCAAACGTTCCCGGCCGCGCCGGCGATACCCGGCGCGGTGGATGCGGCCTCGGGGATGCGGGTCTGTCGGTCCTGCTCTCCTGTGCTTCCCTGTTCCCCGGGCGCCGGGCCCGCCGGCCTTGCCGCCTAATCCCCTGCGCCGGGAGGACCGGCGCCCGCCGCAGCGGGCCGGTTGCGCCGTGTGCGGCCGCCGCCGTTGCGGCGCGCGGCCACCCCGGCTGCGGCGACGGCGCCTGCGGCCACCGCACACAGCGCCGCCTCGGGCAGGGGCCCCAGCCGCGTGGCCGGGGTCAGGCCGCTCATCGCCTGCAGTTCGGCCACGTGCACCGCGGGCCGCGCTTCGGGCGAACGGTAGGTGACCTCGCCCTGTGCGGTGACCACTGCGCTGATCCCGCTGGTGGCGGCCACCACGGCGGGACGCCCGTGCTCGACCGCGCGCAGCCGGGTGATATCGAGCTGCTGCTCGGACTGGCCGGTGAAGTTGTAGTTGGCGTTGTTGGTGGGCACCGCGAGGATCTGGCCGCCGGCCGCCACCGATTCGCGCACCGGGCGATCGAAGGCCACGTCGAAGCAGATCGCGGTGGCCACCGTCGTCCCGCCCATCTTCAGCGCCCCCGGCTCGGTGCCGGGCAGCGCATCGCTGGTGACGTGGTCCAGGCGCTGGACGAACCGGGTGAAGACCTCGCGGTAGGGAATGTACTCGCCGAAGGGCACCAGGTAGCGCTTGGTGTAGTACTCGCCGGGGCCGTCCTCGGGATCCCACACCACGCTGCGCACCTCGCGTTCGGTGGCATCGTCGCTGTAACGGGTGACGCCGAACAGCAGCGGGGCGCCGACATCGCGGGCGGCGCTGGTGATCATGTCGGCGGCGGCCGGGTCGCGGTAGGTGTCGATGTCGCTGGCGTTCTCGGGCAGCACGACCAGATCGGGTTGCGGCGCCTTGCCGGAGTCGACGCGGCCGGCGAGGCGGTGCACGCCCTCGACGTGGTTGCGCAGCACCTCCATGCGCTCGCCCAGGACGCTCATCTGCCCCACGCCGGGCACATTGCCCTGCACGAGGGCGACGGTGGCGGTGTGGTCGACGGCGGGTGCGGTCAGCGCCGGCAGGGCCGCGCCCGCTGCGGTGAGGGCGACCGCGCCCGCCGCCAGCCCTGCGGTCGCCGCCAGCGGGGCCCGCGGACGCCGTACGAGGCGCAACACGGCCGCCAGCAGCAGGGCGCCCGCCAGCGCAACGGCGAACGTGGTCAGCGGCGCCGACCCCAGGGCCGCGTAACCGGCAAAGGGTGTGTCGGGTTGAGCGAAGGCGAGTTTGCCCCAGGGGAATCCACCCAGCGGGAAGCGGGCGCGCACCGCCTCCTGCAGCACCCACAGCGCGGCGGTCCACACCGGCCAGCCCGGCAGCTTGGCGACCCAGGCGATGCCGGCGGCCATGGGGGCGAAGTACACGCATTCGGCGGCGGCGATGATCAGCCACACGTCCACGCCGAAAACGTCCTGCCAGCGGATCAGCGGCACCATCAGCGTTGCGCCCGCGAGCAGCCCCAGCCAGGCTGCGCGGCGCGTGCGGGTGCCCATGACCGCGATGGTGAGCAGCGCGGCGCCGACCGGCCCGAGCCACCACAGGCTGAAGGGCGCCAGCGCGAAGAGTTGGCACAGCCCCGCCGCCGCGGCCGCAAGGGCGCGCGGGGCGGGTCCGGTGAGCGAGCGCTGAGGGGATCTGCCTGCCACCGCGGGGGCGGTCCAGGCGGTATCGCCCGTGTGCTGGGCGCCTTCGGTTACCACGCCTGGCTCGCTTTCACCTGAATGTGGGGGGACGCGGAAAAGGCCCGAAAGCACCCTTCGGACCGGATCCGTCTCGTCGGCGGCGAGCGCGGAGACCGTTGTCTACTGGATGTTCGGGCCTTCTCCGGGTCCAACCCCCCGCCCGGCCGCGGAACCCCGGTCCTTATCAGGCCGCCGAACGCACCTGGTGCGTGGTGCGACGTCCGGCAAGACAACGACCGGACCGCTCGACCGGTCCGTCCAGTGCTGGACTGGTCAGTAGGTTACCCAGTCTCACCGGTCGTGCGCCGCAACCCTTCGCCGACGTGTCGGAGCGAGGGAGTCCCGCCCGCTCACGCACGCGGAGAATGCGAGGCCCACCGGATCCGGATAACCGCCGCCAGGCTAACGCACCCCGTGCGCACACGCCAGTCCGCCGATGCCGCGCCGAGCGCCGGCACAACGCACCGAAACAGGGCCTGACCAGGCCTTACGCGCGTATGGCAATCGTTCGGCCACGGTCGGTCGCGGCTCCCCGCAAGGCCTGCGGGCGCGGCGGCGCCCGCGGCGATCCACCTGAGCAGTGGCGCCCGCTCGCGCACGCGGGCACTTCCGCGCACACGGATGCGGGGCGCCCGGGCGCCCGGGCGCGCCGCGGTGGCTTGCGGCCACACACCGCACACACCGCCTCCCCGGGCCGGCGGTTCCCGTTGCGCACCCCTGGCCCCTGACATCTCACATCGTGGACGCAATCAGATCGAAATGGCGCGAACTATCGACAGAACGGCATCACTGGTGTTCGATATCACCAACAGATCGATACAGACCGATCACGACAGCGGAAAACCCGCCCCCCGACCGGGGCGGCAGGCCACGGACACGGGAGCTGTTACCCCATGGCGAAGATCGTCCTGGACGGCGTCGACAAGGTGTACTCCGGCGGAGTCAAAGCCGTCGACAGCCTGAACCTCGAAATCAACGACGGCGAGTTCATGGTGCTCGTCGGCCCCTCCGGCTGCGGCAAGTCCACCGGCCTGCGGATGATCGCCGGGCTTGAGGAGATCACCGGCGGCGACCTCTACATCGGCGACGAAGTGGTCAACGACCGCCCGCCCAAGGACCGCGACATCGCGATGGTCTTCCAGAACTACGCGCTGTACCCGCACATGACCGTCGAGCAGAACCTCGCCTTCGGCCTGAAGCTGCGCAAGATCCCCAAGCAGGAGATCCAGAAGCGGGTGGGCGAGGCCGCCGCCATGCTGGGCCTGGAGTCCTACCTCAAGCGCCGCCCGGCCGCGCTCTCCGGCGGTCAGCGCCAGCGTGTGGCCATGGGCCGCGCCATCGTCCGCGAGCCGCAGGCCTTCCTGATGGACGAGCCGCTGTCCAACCTCGACGCCAAGCTGCGCGTGCAGATGCGCGCCTCGCTGAACCAGCTGCACGAGCGCCTGGGCGTGACCACGGTCTACGTCACCCACGACCAGACCGAGGCGATGACCCTGGGCGACCGCGTCGCAGTGCTGCGCGACGGCCGACTGCAGCAGGTCGACACCCCCAAGAACCTGTTCGACCACCCGGCCAACCTGTTCGTCGCCGGTTTCATCGGCTCGCCCGCGATGAACTTCGTCAACGCCGAACTGCAGAAGGACGGCTCGAACGCGGTGCTGAAGTTCGCCGAGCACACGCTGCCGGTGCCCAGCTCCATCCTCGACGCCCGGCCGGGCCTGCGCGACTACATGGGCAAGCACATCATCCTCGGCATCCGCCCCTCCGACTTCGAGGACGGCGCGATGCCCGGCGCCGCCACCGGCTCCGAAAACGGCACCAACGCCACCATGGAAGCCGTCGCCGACATCACCGAGGAACTCGGCACCGAGATCAACGTCATCTTCTCGGTGAACGCCCCTCCGGTGCGCCACGAGGAGGCCGCTGCTCTGGCCGCCGACGCCGCCGGCGACGAGGCCGACGAGGAATCCGCGCTGCCGCTGTCCGGCGACAAGTCGCTGTTCACCGCCCGGGTCAGCCCGCGCAGCTCGGTGCGCCCCGGCGGGCGGATCTCCCTGTCGGTCGACGTCAGCCAGCTGCACTACTTCGACATGGACAGCGGCCTGGCCATCGGCCTGACCGGCTGAACCGGCCGGACCCCCAAGCCGCGGCGGGTCCACTTCCCCTCCCAGCGGCCGCCGCACTCGCCGGCTGCGGCCCCGGGCGGGCCCGCGGCAACCGGCGGGCTCCGGAACACTTTCCGGGGCCCGCCGGCCCTTTTCCGGCCCTTCTCAGCCCGCACGGCCTTCACGGGGCGTTCGGGCTCTTGCGGCCGGCCGCCGGGCCCGGCGCGGGCCGGCGCCGCGCTACTTCACAGCGCCGGCCATCACGCCCTGGACGAAGTAGCGCTGGAACGCGAAGAACACCAGCAGCGGCACCAGCATCGACAGGAACGCCCCCGAGGCGATCACGTCGATGTTGGCCCCGAACTGGCGCATCTGCGACTGCAGCGCCACGGTCATGGGCCGGCTGGACTCGGCGGCGAACACCAGCGCCACCAGCAGGTCGTTCCACACCCACAGGAACTGGAAGATCCCCAGTGAGGCGATGGCCGGACCGCCCAGCGGCAGGACCACCCGGCGGAAGATGGCCGGCTCGCTGCAGCCGTCCATGCGCGCCGCCTCCAGCAGGTCCCGCGGGATGGCCGCGAAGAAGTTGCGCAGCAGGAAGATCGCGAACGGAAGTCCGAACCCGACGTGGAACAACACCACCGCCGGGATCGTCCCGTACAGCGGTGTGCCCCCGTACAGCCCCGAGATGGGCACCAGCGCCACCTGGAGCGGCACCACCAGCAGCCCCACCACACCCAGGAAGAGCCGGTCGCGCCCTGGGAACTCCAGCCAGGCGAAGGCGTAGGCGGCCGGCGCGGCGACCGCCACGATCAGCACGGTCGAGGGCACCGTGATGAGCACCGTGTTGCCGAAGGAGGCGACGAATCCGGCGTCGTCCAGCAGGCCGGCGTAGTTCTGCAGGGTGAGCTGGGCGGGCCGGGTGAACACCGTCCACCAGCCCGAGGCGGCGTTGTCGGCCGACGAGCGCAGGCTGGAGACCAGCAGGCCCAGGGTCGGCACCATCCAGAACAGGGCCACCAGTACCAGCAGCAGTTGGACCAGCCCCGACCCGGTGCGGGTGGCCAAGCGCCCGGCCACCGAGCTGCGCGCCCCGCCGCGGCGGGGCGCGGACGCGGGCGGACGCGGCGGGCCCAATGCCGCGGCAGGACGGCTCTGCGCGGTCCCGCCGGCCTGCGCACTCATGTCGCCTCCCGGCGGAACCGGCGGATCTGGAAAACCATCGCGGGAACGACCAGCACCAGCAGGAACACCGCCAGCGCGCTGCCCAGCCCCTGGTCGTTGGCGCCGAAGGAGACCTGCCACATCTCCAGCGCCAGCACGTTGGCGTCGGCGCGCACCGACCCCGGCGCGATCACGAACACCAGGTCGAAGATCTTCAGCACGTAGATCAGCAGGGTCACGAAGACCACCATCAGCACCGGCGACAGCAGTGGAACCGTCACCCGCCGGAACACCTGCCACTCCGAGGCGCCGTCCACCCGGGCGGCCTCCAGCACCTCGCGGGGCAGGGACGACAGCCCCGCGGCGATCAGCACCATCGCGAAGCCGGCCCACACCCACAGGTAGGCGGCGATGATCGACGGGGTGATCAGGACCGGTCCCAGCCAGGTGAGTCCGTTGTAGGGCTCGGAGAAATTGCCGGCCACCAGGCGCACGGTGTAGTCGCCCGCTTCCAGGCCGGTCAGTGCGAAGGTGCCGTCGGCCGCGGTGGTCGCGGTGGCGGCCACCCCGCCGTTGCGCACCGCTTCGATGCGCATGGCGGGAAACCCGGTCTCGGTGGTGTCGACCTCGCCCGCCCGGCCGCCGCCTCCGCGGGTGAAGTCCAGCCACACCGTTCCGGTCACCGCGTTTTGGCGGGTTGCGGCGCTGCCGGCGGGCTCGGCGCCGGCGGGCATGTCCTCGGCAGAGACTCCCACCAGGGGAACGTCCACCGCCTCGCCGGGCGAGACGGGCGCGCTCAGCCGGTAGCCGCCGCCTGCGGTCCGCTCCAGCGGCACCCCGTCGCGAGGGTTGGCTCCGGGGTAGGCCCCGGTGGGGGCGATCGTGTCCTGCACCGTGGTGACGATCGCGTTGGCCAGGCCGCGTTCGGGGTCCTGCTCCAGGACCAGCCGGAAGATCACCCCGGAGGCGAGGAAGGAGATCGCCATCGGCATGAACACCACGATCTTGAAGGCGGTGGCCCAGCGGATGCGCTCGGTGAGTACCGCGAAGATCAGTCCGGCCACGGTCACCGCGGCCGGTGCCACGGCGATCCAGATGACGTTGTTGCGCAACGCGGTGAACGTGTCGGGGCGGGTGAACATCGCGGCGTAGTTGTCCAGCCCCACGAACTGGGTGCCGGCTGCGTCCCACAGGCTCCGGTACACCGAGAACACGATCGGGTAGAGCATGTAGACGCCCAGGAACAGCAGCGCGGGCAGCAGGAAGACCAGTGCCAGCCGGCGCGGCGGGCCCAGGCGCGCCCGGCGGCGGGCGGTCCCGGCCGAGCCGCCGGATCCGCTGGAGGGGGCGGTGCGGTCGGTGCGGTCGGATCCGGTCATGGCGCCCTCCTGCCTTCCGCGCCGCCCTTTGCGGCGCCCGCCCGGTGCACAGCCGGTGGCGGCCCGCCGGCCGCCGGCGCTGCCATTGCGGGGCTACTCCGCCGCGGCGGCGGCCTGCTCCAGCTTCTCGGCCGCGGCCTCGGGGTCGGCGGGATCGCGCAGGAAGTCCTGCAGGATTGCCCACATGCCTTTGCCCTCGGTGGCACCGAACCGGCTGGGTACCTGGTCGGAGAGGTCGTAGCGGACGTTGTCGCCGGCTTCCAGGACGGTCTGGGCCAGGGTCTGGGTGAACTCGTCGGGGTAGGCGTCGGGCTGCACCTGGGAGTTGGCCGACAGGTAGCCGCCCAGCCCGGCCCAGGTGGTCTGGGCGCCGGGTGAGGCGAGGTAGGCCATCAGGCGCTGCACCCCTTCGGCCTCGCTCATGGCCACCGCGATATCGCCGCCCACCACGACCGGCGGGTCCTGGCCCACGGCGGGGAACGGGAAGGCCCGGGCGGTCTCGCCGACCGTTGCGCCGGCCTCCTCGGCGCTGGCGGCCACGAAGTCGGCCTCGTAGACCATGGCGGCCTGTTCCTGGCCGTAGACCTCGGTCACGCAGGTGGGGAAGTCGGTCTGCACCGCGCCCTGGGTGCCGCCGGCCATCCAGTCCTGTTCGCCCCACACCTCGGCGAGGGATTCGAGGGTCCGCACGACGCTGTCGTGGGTCCAGGGGATCTCGCGGGCCGCGAGGCGGTCGTAGTCGGCGGGGCCGGCCTGGGAGAGGTAGGCGTTCTCGAACCAGTCGGTCAGGGTCCACCCGGAGGCGCCGCACATGGCAAAGGGGGTGATTCCGGCGTCGGAGAGCGTGGGGGCGGTGGTGGCGGTGAGGTCGTCCCAGGTCTCGGGCGGGTTCACCCCCGCCTGGTCCAAGGCGTCGGGCCGGTACCAGATGATGGATTTGTGGGCGGCCTTGAGTAGGACGCCGTAGCTGTTGCCGTCGACCGAGCCGAGTTCGCGCCAGTAGTCGGTGTAGTTCGCCTCCAGCGCATCGGCGGCGCCGCCGGCCAGGGGCACGAGCGCATCCTGGGCGGCGTACTCCCGGAGCAGGCCGGGTTGGGGCAGCACGGCCACGTCGGGCGGCTCGCCCGCCTCGATCTTGGGGCCGAGGTAGGCGCCGGTGTCCTCGCCGGTGGACTCGTAGGTGACGGTGGCGCCGGTCTCCTCTTCGAACCCGGCCAGCACCTCGGTGAAGTTCTCTTCCTCGATACCGGTCCACTTGGCCGCCACCAAGAGCTCCACACCCGCCAGGTCGCCGGTTCCGGGGCTCTGCGTCGATCCGGGGCTGCAGGCGGTGGCCGCCAGCAGCAGCCCGGCTGCGGCCGCCGATAGCGGGCCGCGGGCTGTCCGCACGTGCTCGGGCATGGGGGTCTCGCCTCCGCCGATCTGGCCTGCCCCCGGATTCGCCGCGGCCGGTGTCATGGCCGCGGGCGGGCCGGGAACCGCAGTTGATCTTGTGACCTACGTCGCAGTGGCACTTGCCTCCTTGTACCAGTGGATGTTGCGTGTGGACAGGGCTTGCCGCAGGGCTGTTACGAAGTCGTATCCGTTACCGCGCCGCGGGACCGGTCCCGCTGTCGGCGGCGCGGGCCAGGTCGCGGCCGATGACCAGGCGCTGTATCTGGTTGGTGCCCTCGACGATCTGCAGCACCTTGGCCTCGCGCATCAGCCGCTCGGCGGGCAGGTCGCGGGTGTAGCCCGAGCCGCCGAGCACCTGGACGGCGTCGGTGGTGACCCGCATGGCGGTGTCGGTGGCAAAGAGTTTGGCCATTGCGGCCTGGGTACTGAAGGGGCGGCCGGTGTCGCGGCGCCGCGCGGCGGCCAGGTAGAGCTCGCGTGCGGCGGCGATACCGGTGGCCATGTCGGCGAGCATGAACGAGATTCCCTGGAAGTCGCCGATGGCCCGGCCGAACTGGTGGCGATGGCGCGAGTGCTCCACGGCGGTGTCCAGAGCGGCCTGGGCCACGCCGACGGCGCAGGCGGCGATGCCCAGTCGGCCGGAGTCCAGCGCCGCCATGGCGATCGCAAAGCCCTCGCCTTCGTCGCCGATGCGGTGCTCGGCTCCGGCGGCGGCCTCCTCGAAACGCACGACCGCAGTGGGCGAGGCCGCCATGCCCATCTTGCGTTCGGGCGGGTCGGCCTGCACCCCGGGGGTGGCGGCGGGCACGTGGAAGCAGCTGATGCCGCTGTCGCCGGAGCCGGGTTCGCCGGTGCGGGCGAAGACGGTGTAGAAGTCGGCGACCCCGCCGTGGGTGATCCAGGACTTGGCGCCCTCGATCACGTATCCCCCGGCGCCAGGGCGGGCGCGGGTGGCCATGGCCGCGGCATCGGAGCCGGACTGGGCTTCGGACAGGCAGTAGGCGCCGAGCCGTTCGCCGCTGAGCATGTCGGGCAGCAGTGCCCTGCGCTGGGCGGCCGAACCGCAGGAAGCGACGGGGAAGCACGCGAGGGTGTGCACGCTCAGCCCCAGCCCCACGGCCAGCCAGCGGGTGGCCAACTCCTCGACCACCTGCAGGTAGACCTCGTAGGGCTGCTCGCCGCCGCCGTGCTCGGCCGGGTAGGGCAGGCCCAGCAGCCCGGCGCGGCCCAGCAGGTCGAAGGCATCGCGCGGGAAGGCGCCCTGCTCCTCGTCGCGGGCGGCCCGCGGCGCCAGTTCCTTGTCGGCGATGCCGCGGACGAGGTCGAGCAGATCTGCGGCCTCGGGTGTGGGCAGGTTGCGCTCGTGGGCCATGCCGGCTCCCCTGGTGGTCGGTGGTCGTGGGCGGGATCGCCGCCGCGCGAACGGGATTGGGACGAACTAGTAGGACGTCCGAATACATTGTCGCGCCTTCGCGCGGGTACTTCCACCACGCTTTACCGCCGAGTGCGGCCGGGAGCGGCCAGCGGCCCGGGCCGGGCCGCGGTCAGGCCGCCGGGGCGCCGTCCAGTTTGGCCAGCATCCGTTCCCAGGTCCACTCCTCCAGCACCCAGTCGCGGCCGCGCTCGCCCATCGCACGAGCGGTGTCGCGATTGCCCAGCAGCAACGCCAGCCGCCTGGCCACATCGCTCGCATCCCTGCCGTCGGCGACGTAGCCGGTCTCGCCGTGGCGCACCCGGTCCTGGGCGGCCGCCGAGTCGCCGGCGACCACGGGCAGCCCGCAGGCCGCGGCCTCCAGGAGCCCCGCCGGGGAGGGCGCATTCCGGCTGCCCGAATCCAGTCGGCCCGGCTGAGCGAAAATGTCGGCGGCCGCATAGAGCTCCGGCAGTTCGGGTCCGGTGGAGGGACCGGCGAAGGCGACCTCGCCGGCCACCCCCGCCCACTCCGCCAGCGCCCGCAGGCGGCCCAAGTCGGGGCCTGATCCGGCCACAAGCAGCCGCACGCCCGGGAACCGCACCCGCAGCCAGGTCATGGCCCGGATCAGGGTGTCGGCGCCGCAGCCGCGCACCAGGCGGCACGCGCACAGGATCACCGGGCCCGCGCCCAGCCCGTAAGCGCGGCGCACCCGAGTCCCGTCCATGCCGGGGCTAAACGTCCGGGTGTCCACCCCGGCGGCCAACCGCACCAGCCGCACCGCCGAACCGGGCGGCAGCGCCCGCTCGGCCTCCTCGCGGGCGTACTCGCCGGGGTAGGCGAGCATGTCGGCGCCTGCCGCGGCACGGCGCAGCAGCGGCCGTGCGGCCGGCCCCCACGCGGCCGTGCCGCGGGCGGCCACCACGACCTCGCCCTGGCCGTACTCGCGCAGGCGTGCGGCCATCAGGCCCAGCCCGGCCTCGGCCAGCAGCACCCGGTCGCAGCCGTAGCCGCGCATCAATCCGGCCGCGCGGCGGGCGGTGCGCGGAGTCGGCAGCAGCCGCGGCCCGGAGTCGCGCTCGATGGGATAGTCCTGGTGGTCGTCGAACCCTCCGGTACCCGCCGAAACGGTGTGCACGACCACACCGCCACCGCCACCGGTGCCGCTGCGGGCGAGCCGGCGGGCCAGTCGGCTGGCGAAGGTTTCGTAGCCGCCCCCGCGCCCGGGGAAGTCGTTGGTCACCAGCAGTGTGCGCGACACCATCGCAGAGCCCCCCGTATTCCTCGTCATGGGCGCGCTCCCGGATGCCCGCGGCGGCGCGGCAGGAGCGCGTGGAGCCGACCGTGTCCGGTGGCTCTATCCCCGCGGCAGCCGGCCTACACCCCGCCGACCGGCCGATCCGCGGTATCGGTATCCGGCCGGTACCGCGACCGGGCGGAGGTTCACTCCGAGTACAAAGAGCGGCGGGAGCCCGCCGCGGATTCGGCCGAGGCGATGACGCCGTCGAGGCGGTCGCGCGCGGACTGGAGTTCGCGGAGGCTGCGGTCGATGCGCTCGCGCTGTTCGGCGAGGCGGTCGACCATCTCGGGCGAGACATCGCCGGTGGCCAGGCACGGCAGCATCCCGCCGATGACCTGGCTGGTCATACCGGCCGCGTACATCTCCTGGATCATCTGCACGCGTTCGACGGCCGCCTCGGCATAGTGCCGCTGCCCGCTGCCGCTGCGCTGGGCCGCAAGGAGCCCCTGTTCCTCGTAGTAGCGCAGCGACCGCACGCTCACGCCCGTCTTCGCCGCCAACTCGCCGATCCGCACGCCGCACCTCCCCGGTGACGTCCACCATATTACTTGCCTCTGACGTCAATGTCAGGTTCCAGTCTGCTGGGCGACAGCAACGCACGGCCCTGCGCCGCTGACTCAACCGCAGAGGCCCCCCAATGACGAGCCTGTTCGAAAGCTACCGCCCCGCCCGCCTGGACCTACCCAACCGCATCGTCATGGCACCCATGACACGCGCCCGCGCAGCGGCCGCGGGCCTGCCCACCGCGTCGGCGGCGCGGTACTGCGCCCAGCGGGCCAGCGCGGGCCTGATCATCAGCGAAGGGGTGCAGCCCAGACTGCAGGGCCAGTCCAACCGCGTCCACCCCCGGCCCGCACACCGACGACAGGTGGCGGCCTGGCGGCCGGTCACCGGCGCGGTACACACCAACGGCGGACGCATCTTCGCCCAGCTCATGCACGCCGGCCGGGTCAGCCACCCGACGTGGCGGGTTTCCGCCCCGTCGCGCCGTCGGCCGTGGCGCTGGAGGCCGAAACTGTACACCGGCCCCAACACTCCTGGCGCTGCGCAAGTCCTGGCCCGGCGCGTTCATCGTCAACCCGTCGCAGCCGACCAACGCGGCCAACCCCGACCTGGTGGAGCGGTAACGGGCCGGGCTTGCGCTCAGCTCGCCCGACCGCGAAACGTTCTACCAGGGCGGCGACACCGGATACATCGACCAGCCGCCCTACCGGCACTGACCACCGCGGCGGCCCGCAGGGGCCGGGCGGGCGCCCGCTCGGTACCTGCGCGCCCCGTGCCCCGGTCAGGTCACCGAGGAGTAGGCGACCACGCCGCGGCGGACCAGATCGGCGGCGCGGCGGGCGGTGCGCCGCACCCCGCTGTCCTCGGGCGCGGCACCGGCGATCTGGCCGAGCATGTCGACCAGCTGCTTGGTGGTGCGCACGAAGTCGCCGGCGGGCATGTCGGCCTCGCCGAGGATGCGGTCGAGCCGGTCGCCGCGGGCCCAGCGGTGGGTGGTCCACACGAACCCCATGTCGGGGCGGCGCAGGAACGACACATTGTTGTCGCGCTCGACCTCGTGCAGCTCGCCCCAGAGCCGCTCCATCTCCTCCAGTACCGCCGCCGGAGCGCCGTCGGGCACCCGCGGGAACGGGTCGTCGTTGCGCCGCGACTCATAGACCAACGATGACACGCACGAGGCCAGGTCCTGGGGCCCGAGGTCCTCCCACACGCCCCGGCGCAGGCACTCCGCCACCAGCAGGTCCAGCTCGGAATAGACCTTGGCCAGCTTGGCCCCCTCCTCGGTGACGGTGTCGCCGTCGAGGTAGTCGAGGGTGTCCAGCACACCGCATACGCGGTCGAAGGTGCGGGCGATCACGTGGGACCGCCCCTCGACCCGGGCGCGCAGCGAATCGGTCTCCTTGCGCAGCCGGAAGTAGCGCTCGGCCCAGCGGGCGTGGTCCTCGCGCTCGTCGCAGCCGTGGCAGGGGTGTTGGCGCAGCTCGCGGCGCAGGCGGGTGATCTCGGGGTCCTCGGCGTCGCCGCCGCCGCGCTGCTTGCCCGGGTCGACGCCGCCGGTCTCCTCGATCTTGTTGCGCAGTGAGGAGGCGAGGTCGGTGCGCGACTGCGCCGAGCGGGCGGAGAAGTTCTTCGGGATGCGCAGCCGCCCGGCCGGCTCCACCGGCACCGGGAAGTCGGCGGCGTTGACCCGCTTGACCTGGCGTTTGGAGGTCAGCACCAGCGGCGCCGGCGCGTCGCCGCGCAGCCCGGGGTCGAGCACCACCGCGAAGCCGGTGTGGCGCCCGGAGGGCACCCGGATGATGTCGCCGGCGCGCAGGCGCTCCAGGCTGCGCACCGCCTCGTCGCGGCGGCGGGCGTTGCGCCCCTTGGCCGACTGGGTCTCGCGGTCGCTCAGCTCGCGGCGCAGCGCCGCGTACTCCATGAAGTCGCCCAGGTGGCACGTTGCCGCCTGGGCGTAGCCGGCCATGGCCTCCTCCTGCTTTCGCAGCTGCTTGACCAGGCCCACCACCGCCCGGTCGGCCTGGAATTGGGCAAAGGAGGCCTCGAGCATGGTGCGGCTGCGCTCGCGGCCGACCTGGCCCACCAGGTTCACCGCCATGTTGTAGGACGGCTGGAAGCTGGAGTTGAGCGGGTAGGTGCGGGTGCTGGCCAGCCCGGCCACGGCCTCGGGGTCGGTGCCCGGCTGCCACACCACGACCGCGTGGCCCTCGACGTCGATCCCGCGCCGGCCGGCGCGCCCGGTCAGCTGGGTGTACTCCCCCGCCGTCAGCGGGGCGTGGGTCTCGCCGTTCCACTTGTCGAGCTTCTCGATGACCACGGTGCGCGCGGGCATATTGATGCCCAGTGCGAGGGTCTCGGTGGCAAAGACCGCGCGGATGAGGCCGCGGGAGAACAGGGTCTCGACGACCTCTTTGAACGTGGGCAGCAGGCCGGCGTGGTGGGCGGCCACGCCGTGCTCAAGGGCGCGCAGCCATTCGTCGTAGCCCAGCACCGACAGGTCGGCAGGGGGGATGTCGGCGCACTGGCGCTGGGCGTAGTCGCGGATCTCAGCGGCCTCCTCCTCGGAGGTGAGCCCCAGCCCGGCGTAGACGCACTGGCGCACGGCGTCGTCGCAGCCGGCGCGGCTGAAGACGAACACGATCCCCGGCAGCAGCCCCTCGCGGTCGAGTTCGTCGACGACCTGCACCCGGTTGGGCGGAGCATACTTGGCGCGCGGCCGCGCCGAGGTCCGTGCCCGGGTCTGGGGGTGGCGGCGGCGGTGGGCGAGCTGGGTGATGCGGTCTTCCTCCTGAGCCAGCCGGACCAGCCGCGGGTTGACCCGCATGCGCTCGCCGTTGACCTGGATCTCGGCCGCGGACTCGCCGGGCCGGCGGTCGCGCTTGCGGGTGCGCTTGGCGCGGCCGCCGCCGTTTCCGTTGCCCGAGGCGCCCTGGCTGTCGGGGCCGTCGGTGTCCTCGGTCTCAAGGGGCACGAACAGGTCGTGAATGCGCTTGCCGGCCATGACGTGCTGCCACAGCGGTACCGGGCGTTTCTCGTCGACGATGACGGTGGTCTCGCCACGCACCTGCTGCATCCACTCGCCGAACTCCTCGGCGTTGCTGACCGTGGCCGACAGCGCCACCACCCGCACCGACTCGGGCAGGTGGATGATGACCTCTTCCCACACCGCGCCGCGGAAGCGGTCGGCCAGGTAGTGGACCTCGTCCATCACCACATAGGCCAGCCCCGCCAGGGTGTGCGAACCCGCGTAGAGCATGTTGCGCAGCACCTCGGTGGTCATCACCACGATGGGTGCTTCGCCGTTGACACTGTTATCGCCGGTGAGCAGCCCGACCTGCTCGGCACCGTAGCGGCGCACCAGGTCGGTGTACTTCTGGTTGGACAGCGCCTTGATGGGCGTGGTGTAGAAGCACTTCGCGCCGTCGCGCAGCGCGAGGTGCACCGCGTACTCGCCCACGACGGTCTTGCCCGAGCCGGTGGGAGCGGCCACCAGGACGCCTTCGCCGGATTCCAGCGCCTTGCAGGCACGGACCTGGAAAAGGTCGAACTCGAATCCGTAGAGCCCTTGGAACTCCTCGATGGCCGTGCTGGACTCGGCTTGGCGCCGACGGAAGGCGGCGTACCGCGCGGCGTGGGTACTCATATCGCCCAAGCTTATGGCGTTGGGGCGGGTGAGGCGCACGCGGCGCGGAGCGGCGCTGCAGGCCCCACCCGGCCGGGACTCCGGCGCGGCCGTGCGGGCCGATCAGCTCCGGGCACCGCCGTCGTGGTCGGCCGGGTCGGTCTGATCGGCCTCGGCCTGGGAGGGGTCGGTGCCCGGGACGGACGCCACCGCGGTGACCGGGACCTCGCCGCGCTGGATGGCAGCCTCTTCGGCGGTGAGGTACTCCTCGGGGATGTCGAACTCGCCGTCCTTGGCGCCCAGCACGAACGCGTCCCACTCGGCGGGGGTGAAGAACAGGGTGCCCTTCTCAGGGTGTTTCCCGTCGCGAACGGCGCGGTAGCCGTCGTCGAACTTGGCCACCTCGACTATGGCCGCGGAGTCCTCGCGCGAGAGTGAGGACCGCTTCCACACCGCATCGGTGGTGTCGTGCCACTTGGCGTTGCCCTGGGCCTCGGGCGGCAGGTCCCGGGGGGTACCGGTGGCGTCGTCCATCTGGTTGCTCCTCGGCGGCGTCGATCGGATTCCGCTGATCGCGGCTGGCGTATCCGAGACTAGCGCTTCGGTCCGGAGTCGGGCACGGACTCCGCATCATCCAGTGGAGAGATCTCGTCGTCGCTGAGCCCGGCCAGGTGGTCGCCGCGGCGCAGGCGCCGGTCGTTGATGAAGCAGAACAGTTCGGCGGCCTCGAACAGCACGATCAGCGGGATGGCCAGTGCCAGCATCGACAGCGGCTCGGCGGGGGTGACCACCGCGGACAGCACGAAGACGCCGAAGAGGATGACGCGGCGGGAGCGGGCCAGTGCCTCGTGGGTGACCACGCCCATCAGGTTGAGCAGCGCCACCAGCAGCGGGGCCACGAACCCCAATCCGAACACCAGCATCATCAGGGTCATGTAACCCAGGTAGTTGGTGATGGTGATCATCGGGACCGTGCCGTCGGGGGCGAAACCGAAGAGCACCGCCATCGCCAGCGCGGTGATGTAGTAGGCCAGCGCCGAGCCCGCTACGAACAGGATCGCCGCCAGCGGCACGAACACGTAGGTGTAGCGCTTTTCGCGGCCGTTGAGGGCCGGGGCGATGAACGCCCACAGCTGGTAGAGCCAGAAGGGACTGGCGACCACGAGGCCGACCATCACCCACACCCGGAAGGCCACGAAGAACGCGTCGAAGACCCCGGTGAAAATGAGTTCGCAGCCCTGGCCGGTATCGCCGCGCTGTTCGGCCGGCAGCGAGCAGTAGGGCTCCTTGAGCCAGGCCCACACCGGGTCGTAGATGAGGTAGCCGACCACGGTGCCCAGCGCGAGGAACAACAGCGCCTTGACCAGCCGGTTGCGCAATTCGCGCAAGTGGTCCATCAGCGGCATGCGGCCCTCAGGGTCCCGTGTCCGCCGCCGTGCCCGACCCACCTGCATCGCCCGCTACGCTCCTCGAACCTGACCGAATGCCACACCGGCGCGCCCGTGCGCGCCGGCCGCTGGGCCGCCGGGGGCGGCGGCCCGCACCACCCTAGCCGCCGAAGCCGCGGCGGACCGGTTCACCGTTTTCGTTGACGACCTGCCGGCCGGCCGGAAGTTCCGGGTAGCCCTGGTGGCCGTTCTGCGCAGGCTGCTGCTGTGCGGTTTCGGCACCGGCCTGGGGCGCGGGGTCGCTTTGCTGGGTCTTCGCCTGGTTCTGGTCCTGCTTTTCGGCCGCTTCGGCCTGTTCCTCATCGGTCAGACCCTTGGTCTCGGACTTGAGGATCCGGGCGCTGCGGCCGAGGGACCGCGCCAGGTCGGGCAGCCGGCGCGCGCCGAACAGCACCAATGCGATGAGCAGCAGAATGAGCAAAGTACGGGCATCGAAACCCATGTCTCAACCTCTTTTCCCGGCGCTACCTGCGCCATCGATGGTACGCCCCGCCGGCATGGGAGTCATGGGGCGTCCACCCGCCCGCGCCCGCTGTGGGCGCGCAGCCTGTCGTATGCCGGTTCGACCTGGTCGCGGGTCCGCGCAAGCTGGTCCTCGAGCCAGCGCAGCCGGGACAGCATCCGCAGGGCAAGGATGCCCACGCAGAGGAACCCGGCGAGGACCGGCACGGCCAACACAGCGAACACGAACACCGCCCCAGCTTACCGCCTATGCTCCGCGATGGGGATGGACGCGGGATGAATCGGGATGATCGACCATACGAATCGCGCAACCGCCCGGCAGCTCAGCGGTGCCGGCGCCCGCGGCAACGGCGGTGCTGACGCCGGATCGCTCGGATCGCTCCGATCACCGGGAGCCCGCAAAACCCGCGGAACGACCGGATCAACCCGCGGATCGCCAGGCACTCTCGGCTGGCCGGGATATCCCGGATCGGAGCGGGCCGGGCGGCGAGGCCGGCGGTCCGGTAAGAGGGTCATTCACCGGAGTCGTAGACCGACAGGGCCCGCCGCGCGTCCTCGCGGACGCGCTCGGCGAGTTCGATCGGCGCGACCACACGCGCCTGAGTGCCCAGCCGCAGCGCCAGCCGGCACACCCATTCGGGCGCCGGCGTGCGCAGCACCACCCGCACGCGGCCGCCCGGAAGTTCGCGCACCGAGGAGCACAGGTACTCCTCGGTGACCCAGCGCGCCTGCGGGTCCAGATCCAGAGTGACGCGGGCGTCGTCGGCCGAGAGCTGCAGCACCCCCGCGCTGAGGTCGCGGCGCCGGGCGCGGGCGGGTACCTCGGCGGGCTCGGGCAGCACGGTGAGGTCGAGCACGCGGTCCAGCCGGAACAGCCGGACGTCGCCGCGCAGGCGGCACCAGGCCTCAAGGAAGGCGTGGCCGTCGTGGACCACCAGGCCCATCGGATCGACGTCGCGCTCGGTGACCTCGTCGACGTAGCCCGACAGGTAGCGCAGGTGCAGCAGTTGGCCGGCGCGCAGCGCTTCGTCGCAGCGCCGCTGGACCCCGCGCACCTCGTCGCTCTGTTCGATGCGCACCCCCACGGCACCTGCCAGGCGCTCCAGCGGGTCGGGGCCGTGGTCGGGATCGGGGCCGCCGGGCGCCCCGGCGGACTCGCCAGGCGCGCCGGCGGGCGCCACCGCGGCCGCGCGCAGTTTCTCGCCGACGCGTTTGAGCGCTTCGCTATCGGCCACTCCGGGCAGTTCGCCCAGCAATTCGATGCCGATGACCAGGCTCGCGGCCTCGTCGGCGGTCAGTCGCAGCGGCTGGGCGAGGGTATCGGCGTTGCCGATGATGATTTCGCCGGTGACCTCGGCGGCCTCCAGGTCGACGTCGATGAGGTCGCCGGGCGTGTAGCCGGGCAGCCCGCACATCCACAGCAGGCTGAGGTCCTTGAGCACCTGGCGCTGGCTGAGCCCGAAGTGGGCGGCGACCTCGGGTACCCGGACGTCGTGGCTGAGTGCGTAGGGCACCAGCATCAGCAGCCGGCGCAACTGTTCGGAGGAGGCGGTCTGGCGCCGGGCGGCAGCGGCGGGAACGGGTTCGGCGGCGGTTTCGGCCGCGGCCTCGGGGTCGGGGTCGCGGGCGGCGAGCTCGGCCAAGTGGGCGGCCACGGCATCGCGGGCTTCGGCGGGTGCCTCGAGCACCGCGCGGTCGCCGAACCTGGCCACGGCGCCCACGAGGTCGGCGACGTCGGTATAGGGGAGGTCGATGCGGTCCCAGCGCCGGCCGTCGGCGGTGTGTTCGGCGGCCACGATGCGCAGTGCGCCGCGCCGCAGTTCGTGCCCTGAATCGGCGCGCACCCGCACCCGGGCGATGCCCTGGGGTTCGCCGCGGCGGCCGCGCCGCACGATCGAGCGCAGATCAATGCCGTCGGGGACCTCGACGGGCGGGCCGCCGGCGGCGACCTCGACCTCGCCCGCGATCCGGCCCAGCCGGAACACCCGCTGGGCGCGGCGGTCGCGGTCGAAGCCGGCGACGTACCAGTGGCCCTGGACGTTGACCACGCCCCAGGGTTCCAGGCGGCGGCGGGCGGGGGAATCGTCGCCCGGCTTGCGGTAGTCGAAGGCGACCGGGCGGCGGTCGCGTACCGCCTGCCAGATGGGCAGGAACGCCGGCTCGTCGGTGCCCAGCACCGGGGTGAGGGCGGGTGCGGCATCGGTGTCGACGGGCACCCCGGCGGCACGCAGCTTGAGCAGGGCGTTGGCGGCGGCATCGCCCAGTGCGGCGTGGCGCCAGGCGCGCGCGGCCAGGCCCAGCACGGCGGCTTCGTCGGCGAGGAGTTCGATCTCCGGGAGTTCGTAGTGGGACCGCAGGATGCGGTAGCCCTCTTCGTCGCTCCACAGGTCGCCGCCGCCGGTCTCGATGGGGATACCGGACTGGCGAAGTTCGCGTTTGTCGCGCTCGAACATCCGCTTGAAGGCGGCGTCGCCGTCGGCTTCTTCGTAGCCGGCGACCATCGAGCGGATTTCGCGCGCGGTCAGGAAACGCCGCGTGGCAAGCAGGCAGATCACCAGGTTGAGCTGGCGTTCGGTCTTTTTCCGCGACATGGGCCTTCCCCCTCCCGCCGTCCGCGTGCCGGGGCCGCGGATCTTCCAGCCCTGACCGTACCGTGCCGGAGGCCCTCCGGTGACGTTGTGCACAAGCGGCGGCGGTGCTCGCCGCCGCCCGGGCGGGTGTTCCGGCCGGGGCCCGGCCGTGCCGCGGCGGGGCCGCACCGGCGGCGCCCGGCGCATCGAAGCGCCGGGCGCCCGCGCGTGCGGCCGCTCCTCAGCGGTGCGGCGGGCTACTCGCCGCCCGAACCGCCGTCGCCGCCGGAGCCGCCATCGCCGCCGCCGTCACCGGAACCGCTGTCACCGTTGCCGCCGCCGTCACCGCCGTCGCCGGAGGCCTCCTCGGTGGGGGCGCCGTCGACCGCGTCGAGCACGTCGACCACGAACACCAGCGTGCCCTTGGGCGCGTCCTGCTCGGGGTTCTTGCCGTAGGCCTTCTCCGGCGGGATGACCAGCAGCATGCGGCTGCCGACCTTCTCGCCGACCAGCCCTTCGTCCCAGCCCTCGATGACCTGGCCGTCGCCGATGATGATGGGGGTGGGCACGCCCTCGGCGCCCTCGCGGGTCCACGTGGCGTCGAAGACCTCGCCGTTGTCCCACCGCATGCCGGTGTACTGCACGACCAGCTGCTGGCCGGCCTTGATCTCGGGCCCGGTGCCCTCGATGAGGGTCTCGGTCTCGACCTCCTCGGGAGGTTCGGTGTCCTTGGGGATCGTGATGTCGGGCTGCTCGTGGCCTTCCTGCTTGACGGTGGGCAGGTCGCCGCCGCCGTTGGAGGTCTGCTCGCCGGGTACGGCCTCGGCCTTGCCGTAGCGGTCGCGGATGTCGAATACGAGCAGGGTGCCGCCGGCCGGAGGCGAGGGCTGGCCCATCTGCTGAGCCTGGGCGGGGTCCTGGGGCGGCAGGGCGAAGACCATCCGGGTGCCCACGGGCTGGTTGGCCATGGCCCCCGACATGTCCTCGCTGAGCTGGCTGAGGCCGAGCACAGCGGGCGCGCCGTCGTCGTAGGTGGACTGCTTCTTTTTGGCCTTGCCCTTAGCGGTCCACTGGTACTCCACGACGTCGGATTGGATGACGTCGTCGGTGCGGATCAGCTCGTTCTCGCCATCGCCTTTCTCGACGACGCCGGAGGTCTGCTCATCAAGCGGGGCCTTGCCGCTGAAGTCGACCTTGGGCTCCTTGCCGAACTTTCCGGTCACCTCCGGCAGCCGGTCGTCGAGCTCCTCTTCGCCCGTTTGCAAGAAGGCGGGGGTGCGCCAGTCCTCGGGGATGGAGCTGCAGCTCGTCGCCGCGAGCAGCACAGCACAGAACGGCACCGCGATGGCGGCGGCACGCAGTCGCATAGGTCACTACCTCAAATATCCGGCTCGGGTCCCCGACACAATATCGAAGGGCCCATAGTGCCCTGGCGGGGTGAAAGAAGCGTAAGACGCGCGGCAGTACGGCGGCATCGCGATTCCTGCGCGCGTGCTTGCGGTGCAGCACCGCGGCGGGTTCGGCGGCTTCTGCACCGCCGATACCGCCCCGGAAATCCGTCCGGAAACCCTTCCTACATGCCGGCGATGAGCTTCTCGACGCGTTCGTCGACGGCCTTGAAGGGATCCTTGCACAACACCGTACGCTGCGCCTGATCGTTGAGCTTGAGATGGACCCAGTCGACCGTGAAGTCGCGCCGTTTCTCCTGCGCCTTGCGGATGAACTCGCCGCGCAGCTTGGCCCGCGTGGTCTGCGGCGGCACCGACTTGGCCTCGAAGATCTGCAGGTCGCCGATCACCCGGTCCATCTGCCCCTTGCGCTGCATCAGGTAGAACAACCCGCGGTCGCGGTAGATGTCGTGGTAGGTGAGGTCGAGCTGGGCAACCCGCGGCGACGACAGCGACAGGCCGTGCTTCTCGCGGTAGCGCTCCAGCAGCTGGTACTTGGCCACCCAGTCGATCTCGCGCGATACCAGGTCGAGGTTCTGGGTCTCGACCGCCTCCAGCGTGCGGGCCCACAGTTCCAGCACCCGTTTGCCGGTGGCGTCGGTGCCGTTGCGGTCGACGAAGTTCTGCACCTTCTCCAGATACTCGCGCTGGATCTCCAGTGCGCTGGCTTCGCGGCCGTTGGCCAGGCGGACCTTGCGCCGACCGGTCATGTCGTGGCTGACCTCGCGGATGGCGCGGATGGGGTTCTCGAGCGTGAAGTCGCGCATCACCACGCCGGTCTCGACCATGCGCAGCACCAGGTCGGTCGAGGCCAGTTTGAGCAGGGTGGTGACCTCGCTCATGTTGGAGTCGCCCACGATGACGTGCAGGCGGCGGAACCGCTCGGCGTCGGCGTGCGGTTCGTCGCGGGTGTTGATTATGGGCCGCGAACGGGTGGTGGCCGAAGAGACGCCTTCCCAGATGTGCTCGGCGCGCTGGCTGACGCAGTACAGCGCGCCCCGGGGGGTCTGCAGCACCTTGCCCGCGCCGCAGATGATCTGGCGCGTGACCAGGAAGGGGATGAGGATGTCGGCCAGCCGGCCGAACTCGCCGTGCCGGCCCACCAGGTAGTTCTCGTGGCAGCCGTAGGAGTTGCCGGCGGAGTCGGTGTTGTTCTTGAACAGGTAGATCTCGCCGGCTATGCCCTCTTCGTGCAGCCGCTGTTCGGCGTCGACCTGCAGGCCTTCCAGGATCCGCTCGCCGGCCTTGTCGTGGGCGACGAGGTCGGCGAGGCTGTCGCACTCCGGTGTGGCGTACTCGGGGTGGCTGCCCACGTCCAGGTACAGGCGCGCGCCGTTGCGCAGGAAGACGTTGCTGCTGCGCCCCCAGGAGACCACGCGGCGGAACAGGTAACGCGCCACCTCGTCGGGCGAGAGCCGCCGCTGGCCCCGGAAGGTGCAGGTGACGCCGTATTCGTTCTCAAGACCGAAGATGCGACGTTCCATGTGGCCTCACCCAATCCCGTCCGTGGTCGCCGCTTCCGGCCCGTGCCGGAGCGCTGCAACGACTCCCAGCCTATTTATCGGCAGCTTGTTGGCCACAGAAACCCCGGCGGGCGCGGACCCGCCGCCCGGCGCCGCCAAGGTGCCGGAGCCGGTGGACCGCGCCCGCCGATGCCGTGGTCAGGAGCCGTTCTGCCCGCCGTCGGAGCCGCTGCCCGACGGCCGTTCCGGTGAACCCGACGAATCCGAGGAATCCGCAGAGTCCGCGGAATCTGCGGAGTCCGCTGCCTGCTCGGTGCCGCCGGTGCCGGAGCCGCGGCTTTCGATCAGTGCGCTGAGCCGGTCGCCGGCGATGCGCCGGAACTTGCGGTGCTCGCGGCGCTCGCGTTCGAGCACGGCCACCTCCAGCCCGGAAGCGTCGAGGTCGCGCTCTTCGCCGTTCTCGTGGCGCAGGGCGTGCATGGCGGCGTTGAGCGCATCGCCCAGGGACGCATCCTTGTCGAAGCGCTCCTTGAGAGCGGTGCTGACCTGCTCGGCCGAACCGCCCATGGCCAAGAAGCCCTGCTCGTCGACCACCGAGCCGTCGTAGGTGATGCGGTAGATCTGGTCGGCCGCGGCGTCCTCGCCCACCTCGGCGACGACGATCTCGACCTCCCAGGGCTTGTTGCTCTCGCTGAAGACGGTGCCCAGGGTCTGGGCGTAGATGTTGGCCAGCACCCGCCCGCTCACGTCGCTGCGGTCGTATTGGTAGCCGCGCACGTCGGCCATGCGCACGCCCATCTGGCGCAGGTTCTCGAACTCGTTGTAACGGCCCACCGCCGCGAAGGCGATCCGGTCGTAGAGCTCGCTGATCTTGTGCAGGGTACGGGAGATGTTGTCGGCCACGAACAGGATGCCGCCGTCGTACTGCAGGACGACGGCGCTTCGGCCGCGCGCGATGCCCTTGCGCGCATAGTCGGCCTTGTCCTTCATGCTCTGTTCGGGCGAAACGTAGAACGGCATCGACACCGCGAATCGTTCCTTTGCTACAGATCGTCGGGGCGGGGGCTCAGCGCAGCGGTGCCCGTGGGCCGTCCGGCCGGTCGGCGCGCTCCTCGACCACCCTGGTGGACAGGGCGGCGATGTCCTCGGACGCCATGCGGCGGTGGCCGTCGGCGGTGATGACATCGACCAGCGGATAGATCTTGCGGTGCAGGTCGGGGCCGCCGGTGGCGGAGTCGTCGTCGGCGGCGTCGTACAGGGCCTGGATCGCGACGGTCGCCGCGTCCTCCTCGGAGAGGTCGGCGGCGAACAGCTTCTTCAGCGCGCCGCGGGCATAGACCGATCCCGACCCGATCGAGTGGTAGTCGTGCTCTTCGTAGCGCCCGCCCACGGGGTCGTAGCTGAAGATGCGGCCCTGGCCGAGGTCCTGGTCGTAGCCCACCAGCAGCGGCACCACCACGAACCCTTGCAGCGCCATGGCGAGGTTGCCGCGGATCATCGTGGCCAGCCGGTTGGCCTTGCCGACCAGGGAGAGCGAGCGCCCTTCCATCTTCTCGTAGTGCTCCAGCTCCACCTGGAACAGTTTGGCCAGCTCGATGCCGATGCCCGCCGCACCGGCGATGGCCATCGCCGAGAATTCGTCGGTGCGGTAGAGCTTGTCCATGTCGCGGTTGGCGATCACGTTGCCGGAGGTTGCCCGGCGGTCGCCCGCGAGCACCACACCGCCGGGAAAAGCCAGGGTGACGATCGTGGTGGCTTCAGGGGTCAGGTGCGATGCCGAGACGCCCTGCGGAAGCTCCCGGTTGGTCGGCAGCAGGTCGGGGGCCACCGTGCCGACCAGCTCGGTGAATGAGGAGGTTCCCGGATTCATGAACGCGGCTGGAAGCTGTCCGCCGCCGTCGAACGCTTCGGACACTCGACTCCCTTCAGATGGCGTCCCGCCCGGTGGGGGCGGGCGGGACGCGTGAGGTTGTTCGGTTGGCACGTACCGACGACCCTAGTGACCGCCGTGGAGGACGGTGCACCAGCGTGCCGGACTCCGCTGAGAGCGAACCGGCCGGACCCGGCGCCTGCGGACGCAGACGCCTTGGGCCCGGCTCAGTTGCGCATCGGCGCGTGCGGCCGGGCGGCGCGGCCCGGCCGCCGGATCACTGGCCGCCCTTCTGCACGAACTGCCGCACGAAGTCTTCGCTGTTGCTCTCAAGAACGTCGTCGATCTCGTCGAGGATGTCGTCGACGTCCTCGTCCAACTTCTCGTTGCGCTCCTGCGCCTCGGTGCCGGCCTCGGTCTCCTCGACGTCTTCCTCGCGGCGGCTGCCGTGCTTCTGGCCGCCGGTGTCCTTCGTCGCCATGGATGCAACCTCCTCAATGGAGCTTTCGCCCTTATCTTGGCCCAAGCCGGGGCACCTCAACCATGATCGCGGCACCCGTTGTCAGCGCGTTGGCCGTGCGCGTGCGCACACCCGCCCTGTAACCCCGCCAACGACGCCCCCGCGGCCCCGATTCCCGCTCCGGTAGGCGGCGGCGCCGGGGCGGCCCGGCACGCGGGGTTCAGCGGCGGTCCCCGGTCAGCACCGAGACCAGGTCGGCCGCAGTGGCCGAACGGTCCAGCAGGCCGCCGACGTGTTCGCGGGTGCCGCGCAGCGGCTCCAGGGTCGGCACGCGCTGCAGCGAGTCGTGGCCGGGCAGGTCGAAGATGACCGAGTCCCACGATGCCGCCGCCACCGAGTCGGCGTACTTGGCCAGGCACCGGCCGCGGAAGTAGGCGCGGGTGTCCTCGGGCGGTTCGGTGATCGAACGTTCGACCTCGTCCTCCGTGAGCAGCTGCTGCATGCGCCCGCGCGCCACCAGGCGGTTGTACAGCCCCTTGTCGGGGCGGACGTCGGAGTACTGCAGGTCGACGAGCTGGAGGCGGTGGTGGCCCCAGTCGATGTTGTCGCGGCTGCGGTAGCCCTCCAGCAGCTTGAGCTTGGCGACCCAATCCAGTTCCTCGGCCAGATCCATGGGGTCGTCGGCCAGGCGGTCCAGCACGGACTCCCAGCGGTCGAGGATGTCGGCGGTATCGGCGTCGAGATCGGGTCCGAACCGGTTCTGGACGTATTTGCGGGCCAGTTCCAGATACTCGCGCTGCAGCTCCAGGGCGGTCATGCGGCGGCCGTCGCGCAGGCGCGCGGCGTGGGTGAGCCCTGGATCGTGGGAGAACTCCCGCAGGTCGGCCACCGGGGTCTCCAGCGACAGGTCGACGTTGAGGAAGCCGTCCTCGACCATGGCCAGCACGATCGCGGTGGTGCCGGCCTTGAGGTAGGTCGAGATCTCGCTCATGTTGGCGTCGCCGATGATGACGTGCAGCCGCCGGTACTTGTCGGGGTCGGCGTGGGGCTCGTCGCGGGTGTTGATGATGGGCCGTTTCAAGGTGGTCTCCAGGCCCACCTCGACCTCGAAGAAGTCGGCCCGCTGGCTGATCTGGAAACCGCTGTCGCGCCCGTCGGCGCCGATGCCCACGCGGCCGGCACCGCACACCACCTGGCGCGAGACGAAGAAGGGGATGAGGTGGCGGACGATGTCGCCGAACGGTGTGGAGCGGCGCATCAGGTAGTTCTCGTGGCAGCCGTAGGAGGCGCCCTTGTTGTCGGTGTTGTTCTTGTAGAGCTGGATGGGTTCGATCCCGGGGATGCCGCCGGCGCGGCGGCAGGCGTCGGCCATCACGCGTTCGCCCGCTTTGTCCCACAGCACCGCGTCGCGGGGGTTGGTGACCTCCGGCGCGGAGTACTCGGGGTGGGCGTGGTCGACGTAGAGCCGGGCTCCGTTGGTCAGGATGACGTTGGCCAGCCCGAGGTCCTCATCGGTGAGCTGGGTGGGGTCTGCGACCTCGCGGGCGAGGTCGAAACCGCGCGCGTCGCGCAGCGGGTTCTCCTCCTCGAAGTCCCAGCGGGCTTTGCGGGCGCGGGCGGCCGAGGCCGCCAGGTAGGCGTTGACCACCTGCGTGGAGGTCACCATCGCGTTGGCACCGGGGTTCCCGGGCACGGAGATGCCGTACTCGGTCTCGATGCCCATAATCCGCTGCACACTCATGGTGGAAGGTTATCCACCGTTGGGGGGTCTTGAACTCGCTCCGGCGAATTGTGGTGCAACAGCCACCGATTTCCGGTCTTGGCCGCGGGTGTTGCCGAGGCGCGGCACGAATCCGGTGCGGGCGCTGCAGGGCGCTGCGCAGCCGGCGGCCGAGGGGGCCGCGCCGGCGGATGGCGGAAACGACCGGCTGCGGGGCGCGGCCGGCGGCCGGGCACGGAGGCGCCTCAGGGGCCGCCCGCGCGGGCGGCCCCTGAGATTGCGGTGCCTGCCGGCTACAGGTACTGGCCGGTGTTGGCCACGGTGTCGATGGAGCGGCCGGAGTCGGCGCCCTTCTTGCCGGAGACCAGGGTGCGGATGTAAACGATCCGCTCGCCCTTCTTACCGGAGATCCGGGCCCAGTCGTCGGGGTTGGTGGTGTTGGGCAGGTCTTCGTTCTCGCTGAACTCGTCGACGCAGGCCTGCATCAGGTGGGACACGCGGATGCCGCGCGCCTGGTTGTCGATGTAGTCCTTGATGGCCATCTTCTTGGCGCGGTCGACGATGTTCTGGATCATCGCCCCGGAGTTGAAGTCCTTGAAGTAGAGGACGTCCTTGTCGCCGTTGGCGTAGGTGACCTCAAGGAACCTGTTCTCCTCGCTCTCGGAGTACATCCGCTCGACGACGCGCTGGATCATGGCGTCGACGGTGGCCCGGCTGGAGCCGCCGTGTTCGGCGAGGTCCTCCTCGTGCAGGGGCAGTTCGTCGGTGATGTACTTCGAGAAGATGTCGCGGGCGGCCTCGGCGTCGGGGCGCTCGATCTTGATCTTGACGTCGAGGCGGCCGGGACGCAGGATCGCCGGGTCGATCATGTCCTCGCGGTTGGAGGCGCCGATCACGATGACGTTCTCCAGCCCCTCGACACCGTCGATCTCGCTGAGGAGCTGGGGGACGATGGTGTTTTCGACGTCGCTGGAGACCCCGGAACCGCGGGTGCGGAAGATGGAGTCCATTTCGTCGAAGAACACGATCACCGGTGTGCCTTCGCCGGCTTTCTCGCGGGCCCGCTGGAACACCAGGCGGATGTGCCGCTCGGTTTCGCCGACGTACTTGTTCAGCAGCTCGGGGCCCTTGATGTTCAGGAAGAAGCTTTTGCCGACATCGCGGCCGGTTTTCTCGGCGACCTGCTTGGCCAGGGAGTTGGCCACCGCCTTGGCGATGAGGGTCTTGCCGCATCCGGGCGGGCCGTAGAGCAGCACGCCCTTGGGCGGGCGCAGCTGGTGCTCGTAGAACAGGTTCTTGTGCAGGTAGGGCAGCTCGACCGCGTCGCGGATCATCTCGATCTGCCCGCCAAGACCGCCGATGTCGGCGTAGGCGATGTCGGGGACCTCTTCGAGGATGAGTTCCTCGACCTCGGACTTGGGGATGCGCTCGTAGATGTAGCCGGAGCGGGGCTCCAGCAGGAGCGAGTCGCCGGGGCGCACCGGCTGATCGCGCAGCGGTTCGGCGAGCCGGACGATCTTCTCTTCGTCGTGGTTGCTGATGACCAGGGCGCGGTCGTTGCCCTCAAGGAACTCCTTGAGCAGCACGACCTCGCCGACGGTTTCGTACGACTGCGACTCGACGACGTTGAACGCCTCGTTGAGCATGACCTCCTGGCCGGGCCGCAACTGGTCGGCGTCCACCGAAGGGCTGACGTTGACCCGCATCTTGCGGCCGTTGGTGAAGATCTCGACAGTCTCGTCTTCGCGTGCCTCCAAAAAGACGCCGAACCCCGACGGAGGCTGCGACAGCCGGTCGACCTCTTCCTTCAAGGCCGTGATCTGGTCGCGGGCCTCCTTCAAGGTCGCCACGAGGCGCTCGTTTTTGCCGTTCGCGGCGGCCAGGTTGGCCTGCGCCTCACGCAACCGGTCTTCGAGCAGCCGCACGTGGCGGGGGGAATCGGCGAGCTTGCGCCGGACTACGCTGAGCTCCTTCTCCAAGTAGGAGACCTGAGCAGTGAGTTCCGCAACTTCACGGTCGCGCTCGGTCTGACGCTCGTCGTCGCGCTCGGCCACGTCCGCCACCTCCCTATAAGAAGGACGACTACTGAAAACCCTACCTACCCATGGACTATTCCTAACCTCCAGGCAGCGGCGAGTGTCGTAGGACTCACTTTTCGATCTTGTGGATACCCGGGCTGTCCTGGTAATGGCAAAGTCAGCGTAACGCGAACGCCACTTTGCCGGCCTTCAGTCCTCGCCGGTACCCGTTTCGGGTCCTCCGGAATCGGGGGTGGTGTCGGTGGCATCGGGGGCGGTGCCGCCTGAGGCCGTGCCCGCGGTGTCCCCGGCATTGCGGCCCGTGTCCGCCGCACCGGCGCCCTGGCCGGAGCTTCCGGTGCGCGCGGCCTGCTCGCGCTGCCAGTCCTGGCCGTAGGCGCCCTTGGAGGGGCGCCGGCGGCGGTCGGGCGGGACGGCGCCGTCGGCCAGCCGCCGGGCCATCACCAGGAACCCGGTGTGGCCGATCATCCGGTGGTCGGGGCGCACGGCCAGCCCTTCGACGTGCCAGTCGCGCACCATGGTCTCGAAGGTGCGCGGCTCGTAGAAGGAGCCGTTTTCGCGCATCTCCTCCACAACGCGGGAGATCTGGGTCGTGGTGGCGACGTAGGCGCACACCAGCCCGCCGGGCACCAGCGCGCGGGAGGCGGCGTCCAGGCACTCCCAGGGCGCCAGCATGTCCAGTACCACCCGGTCGACATCGGTATCGGCGATGTCCTCGGCCAGGTCGCCCACTGTCAGCCGCCAGGCCGGGTGCTCGCGGCCGAAGTACCGCTGCACGTTGGTGCGGGCGATCTCGGCGAAGTCGGCGCGGCGCTCGTAGGAGGAGACCATCCCTTCCTCGCCCACGGCGCGCAGCAGCCAGCAGGTGAGCGCGCCGGAGCCGCCGCCCGCCTCGATGACCCGGGCCCCGGGGAAGATATCGGCCTGGGCCACGATCTGGGCGGCGTCCTTGGGGTAGACGATCGTGGCGCCGCGCTTCATGGACAGCGTGAAATCGGCCAGCAGCGGCCGGAGGGCTACATAGGCGGTGTTGGAGGTGGAGCGCACCACGCTGCCTTCGGGGCTGCCGATGAGCTCGTCGTGGTCCAGCCGCCCGCGGTGGGTGTGGAACGCCGCTCCCTCGCGCAGGGTGATGGTGTGCATCCGTCCCTTGGGGTCGGTCAGCTGCACGGTGTCGCCGTCGCCGAATGGGCCGCGGCGGCCATGGATGCCGGTCACAAGTACTCGTCTCTTCACGTTCGTCGGCGGGCAGCTGCCCACGTTAGCGGCCCGCGGGGCGTGCGGCGTAATCGCGCTGCGCGGGTTCTCCGGGCGCAGTGTGCGCAGCGCACCGGCCGGGCCGGCACAGGCGCCACAATGAGACTGCGGGCACACGCGGCCGTGTCCGCCAAGGCCGGGAAGGACGGAAATGAGAATGGCGCCCAGCACACCCGAGGTGGGTCTCGGGATCGACATCGGCGGCAGTGGGATCAAGGGAGCACCGGTCGACCTGAAGCGGGGGAGCTTCCTGGTCGACCGGCTCAAGACGACCACGCCCAAACCCTCCACCCCCGCCGCGGTGGCCGAAGTGGTCGCCGAGATGGCCGGTTCCTTCCCCGAGCACGTGTCCGGGTCGGCGCCGCTGGGGGTCACGTTCCCGGCGGTCATCCAGCACGGGGTCGCCCGCAGCGCAGCCAACGTCGACCCGTCCTGGGTCGGCACCGACGCCGAGAAACTGCTGTCGGATGCAACCGGCCGCCAGGTCTACGTGGTCAACGACGCCGACGCCGCGGCCGTGGGCGAGCACCGCTACGGGGCGGCGAGCGGTGTCCGCGGCGTGGTGCTGATGGCCACGCTCGGCACCGGAATCGGCACGGCGCTGCTGGTCGACGGGCACCTCGTGCCCAACACCGAGTTCGGGCACCTGGAGATCGACGGCTACGACGCCGAGACCCGGGCGGCCTCCAGCGTGCAGGACCGCGAAGGGCTCTCCTACGAGCGGTGGGCCCGCGAGCGGCTGCAGCGCTACTTCGACGAGGTGGAGCGGCTGCTGTGGCCCGACCTCATCGTGGTGGGCGGCGGTGTCAGCCGTGTGGCCGACGAGTTCCTGCCCTACCTGCGGTTGAACGCGCCCATCGTGCCCGCCGAACTGCGCAACACCGCCGGCATCGTGGGGGCGGCCTGCCTGGCGGTCGAGCGGTTCGGCCCGCCCGAGCCCGGCCCGGCCGAACAGGGCTGACCGCCCGGCGGGAAGTGTTCCGCCGCCCGGGGCCCGGGGCCGCGGGCGGCGGAACACTGCGCGCGCACTGCCCAATGCTCAGTATGCAAGGCGCGACGGGCCCCACGCGGTGCTCATACACCAGCGCGGAAAGCCGAACGCCGCTCAGCCGCGGGGCGGCGCGAGCACCCGGGCGATCCGCTGCGCGGCGTCGGCGGTGTGCACAGCGGGGGTGAGCGGGCTGCGGTGCGGCGGCGGAAGAGCGGGCTCGCCGGTGCTGTGCAGCCACCACCACAGCCGGCCGCGATGGGGGCGCAGCACGGCCTTGTGCAGCACGGTCCGGTGCAGGTGCGGTGCGGGGCCGCGGGTGAGGACGTCGACGGCGCCGATGGCCCCGTCGACGCGGGCGTCGACTCCGCAGGAGCGGAGTTCGGCGGTGAGGCTGCTGAGCACCCGCACCCAGGCGGGATGATCGGTTTCGGCGCCGGTTTCGATGTCAAGGCGGTGGCCGACTGCGGCCAGGCCGGGGATGCCCGAAGGCGGGGTCTCGACGGTCATCGGTGCTCCTGACTGTTGCGATGAATCCCCAGCACCGAGGGGACTTTGGCCCCTTGACTCTGCCTCACGCGCGGGCCTCGCGAACCCTTCTATTCCTACTACGCATAGCAGTAGTCCTTTCACTCATAGCCACCAATACCAGGTGGACACCCTAACCTAGGCTCATGGACCGACGAGACAGCGCGCTGCCGCCGGACTTCTGGGCACGGACCGACATCCGGGCGGCGCTGGCGACCTGCGACCTTGCCCGCGTCCTGGAGCAGGCCCGCCTCACCCGCGGCTGGTCCCAGGGCGGGCTCGCCCGGGCGGTCGGCTACTCCCAGAGCTGGGTGTCGCGGGTGGTCAACCGGCAGCAGTCGCTCACCGTCGACCAGGTCCGCGAGCTCGCGGGGCGGCTGGGGATCCCGATCCACCTCCTCCGGTTCGCGGACGCACCAGCGCCGGAGAGGGGGGCCGATCCGACGAAACGACGCGATTTCGGCAAGGCCATTGCCGCGGCCGCCATTGCGCCCGCGCAGCCGGCCCGGCCGCAGAGCACCGAAACCGAAACCGATACCGACGAGGGCACGGCCCAGACCCTGCGCGCCATCACCGGCGGCCAGCGGCGGCTGGATGCCGCCTCGCCCTCCCCCGACCTCGCCCGCGGCGCCATCGCCCATGTCGAACTCACCGGGCGCACGCTGGTGCGCGCGCGCCGCACCCCGTTCGCACCGGGCATCGCCGCGGCCGCCAGCGAGGCCGCCGGGTTCGCGGCCTGGCTGCACGCCGACATGGACGACTCCGGCTCGGCCCGGGGCTACTACCGCACCGCGGTGCGCAATGCGCGGCTGGCCGGCGACCCGCTGCTGGCCGCCTACATGCTGGGCAGCCTGGCGGCTTTCGAGACCGAGACCGAAGACGCCGCCGCCGGCCTCGCGCTGGCCGACGAAGCCGCCCGGTTGCTGGGCCCCGATACCCATCCCACCGCTGCGGCGTGGCTGGCGTGCACGCGCGCCGTGGCCCACGCCGCTCTGGGCGACTCCGCTGCCGCCGACCACCAGATCGCCGCTGCCGAACGCGGCGCCGAACACGCCGACAACACCGACCCGCCCTGGCCCTGGGTCTTCCCCTTCAGTACCGCCAAGGTCGCCGGGTACCGCGCGCTGACCGGGGTGCGGCTGCACCGGCCCCACGATGCGCGCGCGGCCTTCAGCGAGGCCTTCGGCCGCTCCCGCCCTCCCGCCAAGCAGGGCGCGGTGCTGATGGTGGAACTGGCGGGCGCCCACGCCGACGCCGGCGATGTCGACGAAGCGTTCTCGCTGGCCGGCGAGTCGCTGCGGATCGGGGTGCGGTTCCGCTCCGACCGGCTGATCTCGCGGGTGCGGCGGTTCCGCCGGTCCTACCAGGGGCCCGCGGCGGCCTGCGTCAAGGAACTCGACGACCGGTTGGCGGCCACCCTGACCATGTAGCCCCGCTCGCCCATCCGGGCTCTCGCGGCCGCGAACGGTTGCCGGGTGGGCGCGCGCCGCGGGCGGGGTAAGTCTCAGCCACCAGGAAGGAAGGGCGATGCGGCGTCTTGCGATCACCGGTCACCGTGCGCTGCCCGCGCAGGTCGAGCGGGATGTCGACTCCGCCCTGCGCGCCTATCTGCGCCAATGCGGCCCGGCGGTCACCGGTTTGTCGTGCCTGGCCGACGGCGCCGACACGCTGTTCGCGCACGCCGTGCTCGATGCGGGCGGCGACCTCGAGGCGGTCGTACCCGCCGAGGGCTACCGCAACGGGCTCCCCCGTTCGCACTGGGCCGCCTACGATGCCCTGCTCGCGGCGGCGGTGCTCGTGCACCGGCTGCCGCACCTCGAATCCACGCCGCAGGCCCACCTTGAGGCCGGCCGCCATCTGGTGGAGCACTGCGAGGAACTCGTGGCCGTGTGGGACGGGTGCCCGCCGCGCGGGCCGGGCGGCACCGCCGACATCGTCGGCTACGCCCGCGAGCAGGACCGGTCGGTGACCATCATCTGGCCGCCGGGCGCCCGGCGGTGAACCCGTCCGGCCGCGCGCACCGGCCGTTCGCACCGGCGGCGAGCGGGGCGACGCCTGCGGCCGGCGTGCCCCCGTTCAGTGCCCGGTGACCGCCTGCTGCACGTCGGTGGTGCTCAGCACTCCGAACGCGCTGCCGTCGTCCTCGACCAGCAGATACTCCGGCGCGGGGTGGCCGCGCAGCGCCTCCAGCAGGTCATCGCCTTCCAGGTCGGCGCGGATCACCGAGCCGCGGGTGATGGCGCGGGACACGCTGGAGACCGGTACCCACGGCCGCCGCGATTCGGGCACCGCGGCGGCCGCGGCCTCGTTGACGATCGAGGTGGGGGTTCCGCCGGTGTCGGCGACCAGGACCGCTCCGGCTCCGGCCTGGTGCATGCGCCGCTGCGCCTCGGCCACCGAGGTGTCGGCGCTGACCACCGCCGCGCCCCGGCCCAGCTCGCGGGCGCGCAGCGTCGGCACGCGCTCGCGCAGGCGGGCGGTGCGCAGCGCCGAGGCCGCACCCATCCAGATGAACGACGCCAGCAGCAGCGCCCACACCAACCCGAACAGGTTGGGCGTGGTTCCGGTCAGCAGCGCGTAGCCCACCGGCACACCGACGATCAGCACCGCCAGCACGCGCCCGCCCCAAGCGGCCACGACGGTGCCGGCCCGCGGCCGCCGGGTCAGGGCCCACACCAGGGCCCGCACCAGCCGGCCGCCGTCGAGCGGCAGGCCGGGCAGCAGGTTGAATACGCCCACCAGCAGGTTGGCCACCCACAGCTGCCAGACCAGCACGCCGGCAATGGTGGCAGGGTCGACGAACCCGTAGACCGCGAAACCTAGCACGGCCAGCACCAGCGACAGCACCGGCCCCGAGACCGCCACGAGGAACTCGCGGCCGGGCGTGGGGGCTTCGCGCTCGATCTCGGAGACACCGCCGAGCATGTAAAGGGTGATGCGTCCGACGGGCAGGCCGAACATGCGCGCGGTCACCGCGTGGGCGAGTTCGTGGATGAGCACCGACGCGTACAGCAGCACCGCGAAAACGAAGGCCACCAGATAGGAGGCGGGTCCCAGCGCCAGCGAGCGTTCGACGACGGGCTGGTAGATCACCGTGATGATGACCGCGATGATCAGCCACGACGGTGTCACATAGACCGGGATACCGAAGGGCCGCGCCATCAACCAGCCGTTGGTGCGGCCGGGGCGGGGCGTGGTCGCGTTCTCGGGCGGGGTGCTGCTGCCGTGGTCGGTCACACCGCCCAGACTATGCGGTGCCCGGCTGCGCAAGGCCGCTGCGCAAGGCCGTAGCGCCCGGGTACCGGGTGCGGGGACCGGCGGAGCGGCGCCGCGGTTGCCGACGCGCTGTGGACAGCGGGCACCGGGCGGCCGGAGCCAACGTACTGTTGGGGCATGGACTCCCCCGACACCGCTCTGGTCCCGGCGCTGTCGCCGTCGCGGGCCGCCGATTTCCTGCAGTGCCCGCTGCTGTTCCGCTTCCGCGTCATCGACCGGCTGCCCGAACGCCCCAGCGCCGCCGCGCTGCGCGGCACGCTGGTGCACGCGGTGCTGGAGCGCCTGTTCGAGCTCCCGGCCGAAACCCGCACGGCCCGCACCGCTCTGTCGCTGCTGGAGCCGCAGTGGGAACTGCTGCGCTCGTCGCGTCCCGATACCGCCGCCGAACTGTTCGCCACCGAGGCCGAGGTCGCGTCCTGGCTCGCCGATGCCCGGGCCCTGCTGGAGCGCTACTTCGAGATGGAGCAGCCGCACCGGCTCGAACCCCGCGAACGCGAAATGCGGCTTGAGGTCACCCTGGAATCCGGGCTGCGGCTGCGCGGCTATGTCGACCGCCTCGACGTCGCACCCACCGGCCAGATCCGCATCGTCGACTACAAGACCGGCAAGTCGCCGCACCCGCGCTTCGAGGACAAGGCGAAGTTCCAGATCTTCTTCTACGCCGTGATGCTGTGGCGGGAACTCGGCGAGGTCCCCGCCCGGCTGCAGCTCATGTACCTCGGCGATGGCAGCGTGCGCTGGTATGAACCCACCGAACAGGAGCTCGCGGCGGCCGAATCCGAGATCACCGGCATCTGGCGCCGGATCGAGCACACCGCCCGCTCCGGCGACTGGGCTCCGCGCCCCAGCAAACTCTGCGGCTGGTGCGACCACCAGCAGCTGTGCCCGGAATTCGGCGGTACCCCTCCCCCGCTGCCCGCGCCGCAGCCGGCACGCTGAACCGTCCGCTGCGCGCAGGTACCCGGCGGCCGGGGCGCTCGTCCGAACGGGGGACGCGCGGGTGACCGGGCGGCGGCCGAACACGCGGCGCGGCGCTCATCCCGGCAGGGCAACCGGGGCGACCGCACAATCCGCGCAACCCGCCCGATAGCAACACGCATCCGCGAATTCGTCCGGGCGGAGGAGGCGAGATCCACCTGGCGAAGGTCGGCCCGCACCCGCACCCGCTTTTAACGTGGAACCGTGACCACTGCGCCAGCCGATTCCCACACCAGCGCGGGCCCGTCCGGCCGCGGGCCTTCCGGGAATCCGGTGCGGCGGGTGGGCACCTGGCCGTGGGTGACCGATGCCGCCATCGTCGCGGCGCTGCTCGCGTCCAACGCCGTACTGGTCGCCATGGCCGCCGAAACCCCGGCCATGGCGCGGCTGTGGGACAACCCCGCCGCGGGCTACACCGTCGGCACCCTGCTGGCGCTGCTGCTGTTCGCGCGGCGCTACGCACCTTTGGCGGTGCTGATCCTGCTCACCGCGGGCGGGCTGCTCGCCGACTACGCCCAGGTGATGGTGTGGGGTGCGGCGAGCCTGGGCATTGCCGTGGCGTCCTACTCGGTGGGCCGCTACCTGCCGATGGTGCGCGCCCTGTGGGGGCTGGGCCTGGGCACTGCGGCCAACATCGCCACCACCCTGCTGAGCCCGGCCCAGTCCGCACCCGACCACGGCAACCCGTGGTGGATCAACCAGGCGTTCTACCTGGGTTGGATCCTGGCGTCCTGGTGGGTGGGGCGGCTGGTGCGGATGCGCTCGTTCCACATGATCGAACTGGCCACCCGCGCCGAGCGTCTGGAACGCGCACGCGACGCCCACACGCGCGCGGTCCTGGCCGAGGAACGCAGCCGCATCGCCCGCGAACTGCACGACGTGGTCGCCCACCACGTCAGCGTCATGACCGTGCAGGCCACGGCCGGGCGCCGGGTGATCGAACGCTCGCCGGAGCGGGCCCGCCAGACCCTGACCGAGATCGAAGGGACCGGACGCCAGGCACTGGCGGAGATGCGGCGGATCGTGAGCGTACTGCGGATGCCCGAAGGCGACCGCGCCGACACCGACCGCGGCCCCCAGCCGGGGCTGGCCGGGTTGACCGAACTCGTCCAGCAGATCCGCGACACAGGCACGCCCGTCGAGCTGATCGCCGAAGGCACGGTCCGCGACCTGGAACCGGGGCTGGAGCTTGCCCTGTACCGCATCGTCCAGGAGTCGCTGACCAACGTGCTCAAGCACGCCGGCCGCAACGCCCCCGCAACCGTGCGGGTGCACTACGGCCTGCGGGCCGTCGCCATCACCGTCACCGACGAAGGCGGCCCGACAAGCGAGGGTTCCTCCTCCTCGCCCACCGACGAGCCCGGCCACGGCCTAGTCGGTATGCGCGAACGCGTGGCCCTCTACGGCGGCGAACTCGCCGCCGGCCCGCGCAGCGGCGGCGGGTTCGAGGTCAGCGCCCGACTCCCCCTGGGGCACCGCGGCTGAGCCCCGCCGCACCGTGCCGCGGGGCCGCATCCGGCCGCGGCGGTCAAAACGGCTCGGCCGATCGGTGAGAATCTGGTCATGGCCATCCGCGTCCTGCTTGTCGACGACCAGCCGCTGCTGCGCACCGGCTTCCGCCTGATCCTGGAGTCCGAACCGGAGATCTCCGTGGTGGGCGAGGCCGCCGACGGACATGCCGCGCTCGCCGACACGCGGCGGCTGCTGCCCGATGTGGTGCTGATGGACATCCGCATGCCCGGCAAGGACGGCATCGACGCCACCCGCGAAATCCTCGCCTGGGCCGAGGACAGCGGGCAGCAGGTGCGGGTGCTCGTGCTGACGACCTTCGACCTCGACGAGTACGTCGTCGAGGCGCTGCGGGCGGGTGCCAGCGGGTTCCTACTCAAGGACGTGCCGCCCGACGAACTGGCCGGGGCGATCCGGGTGGTCGCCGACGGCGCCGCCATCGTCGCCCCCACGATCACCCGCCGGCTGCTGGACCGCTTCGCCGACAAGCTCCCCTCGTCGCGGGAGCGGCCCGCACCGCAACTGGACCACCTCACCGAACGCGAACGCGAGGTGCTGCGGCTGCTGGCGCGCGGGCTGTCCAACGCCGAGATCGCACGCCGCTTGGTGGTCAGCGAAACCACTGTCAAGACCCACGTCGGCAACGTGCTGACCAAGCTGGGCCTGCGCGACCGGGTGCAGGCGGTGGTGCACGCCTACGAGACCGGCATCGTCCGGCCCGGTGAGGACGAGGGGCCGGTCGGGGGCTGACTCGACCCACCGTTCGACCGCATTTGGGGCACCGGCGCGGGACACCGGTCCCGGACACGGATCCGGGACACCGGTGGGGCGCGCCGAAGCACCCGCTGCACGGATGAAGCACCCCGCCACCGGGTAGGCCGGGCGCCACACGCCCGCCATCCGCCCAATCATGCCTACGACCTGCGAACATGAGCCCGTGACCGACCTCACCCGGACTACAGGGCGGAAACCGGGCAACCGCCCCCTGAATCGGGACGTCCCATACGTGGGCGCGCGGATCGGGCGCCCACCGCCCGCTCCGGACACACCAGGAGGTATCAAGCACCGGCCATGGCCCAGGACCCCCAACCCGCGCCCCTGAACGAGGACAATCTGCTGAGCCGCCTGCGGGATTGGCGGGCGTCGCGGGAGTCGGAGATGCACTCCGACCTCTTCGACGAGGCCGTCGAGCTACCCGACCCGCGGGCGCTCGATCTTGTGCTGCGCGTGGGCGAGCTCCTGCTGGCCAGTGGCGAAAGCACCGAAGTGGTCAGCGAGTCCATGCTGAGCCTGTCGGTCGCCTTTGAACTGCCGCGGTCGGAGGTCTCGGTGACCTTCACCGCGATCACCCTGTCCACCCACCCCGGCGGCGACCAGCCGCCCATCACCGGCGAGCGGGTGGTGCGCCGGCGCACCATGGACTACTTCCGCGTCAACGAACTGCACGCCCTGGTGCAGGACGCGGCCCTGGGAGCCGTCGAGCTGGAAGGCGCGATCGCGCGGCTGCGGGCCATCAAACGCGCCCGCCCGCCCTACCCCAACTGGCTGATCGTGACCGGGTTCGGGCTGATCGCCTCCAGCGCCAGCCTCATGGTCGGCGGCCAACTGATCGTGGCCGCCGCCGCGTTCGTCGCCACCGTCCTGGGCGACCGCGCCTCGGCGTTCCTCGCCCGGCGCGGCGTGGCCGAGTTCTACCAAATGGCCGCCGCCACCGTGGTGGCCTCCTCGATCGGGGTGGGGCTGCTGTGGGGCAGCGACCAACTCGACCTGGGGCTGCAGGCGGGCGCGGTCATCACCGGCAACATCATGGCGCTGCTACCGGGACGGCCGCTGGTGGCCAGCCTGCAGGAAGGCATCAGCGGCAGCTACGTTTCCGGTGCGGCACGGCTGCTGGAAGTGTTCCTCACCCTGGGCGCGATCATCAGCGGCGTCGGCGCGGTCGCCTACACCGCCGTGCGGCTGGGTGTGGGCGTCAACCTGCAGGACCTCCCGACTGTCGGCACCAGCGTGGACCTACCGGTGCTGATCGGCTCGGCGGGCATCGCCATGGCCTTCGCCGTCTCGCTGACCGTCCCGCCGCGGATGCTGCCGTGGATCGGTGCCATGGGCGTGATGATCTGGGTGATCTACGCCGGCGTGCGCGGGCTGGTCGACGCCCCGCCGATCGTGGGCACCGCGGCCGGCGCCGTGGCCGTCGGCGTGGTGGGCCACGCCCTGGCGCGCCACACCCGGCGGCCGGTGCTGCCCTACGTCATTCCCGCGATCGCGCCACTGCTGCCCGGCAGCATCCTCTACCGGGGGCTGCTGGAGATCACCCTCAGCCATCCCGTCCAAGGGCTGCTGAGCCTGTCGGAGGCGGTCGCCATCGGCCTGGGGCTGGGTGCAGGCGTGAGCTTCGGCGGCGAACTGGTGCGCGCCTTCCAACGCGGCGGCCTCGCCGGAGCCGGCCGCCGCAGCCGCCCCGCGGCCCACCGCAGCCGCGGCGCCTACTGAGGTATCGGCACCGAGGGCTTGCTCGGGCGAGCGACCACCGGCGCTTCTTGGGGCGGCGCCCCGGCGAAGCGGCAACGGTTGGCTGTGCGGCCTTGCGATCACCCGGGCAACGGGTGGGCTGCGGTGAAAAGCAGCATCAACGGCAGCGATGGGTCCGGGCCGGCGACCACCGGAACCGCCCACAGGTGGTGGCGCGCCCGCCGCTGCGATGATGGCGGGTGCGTCGGTGCTGCCCGGCCGCGTAGCGGGTGCCGTCCCGCCCGGATCCGGAGTACGAACGGGGCTTGCCAGGCAGGCAACCGGCTGGTGCGGCTCGGCGCAGCCGTACCGGGGCGCACCGCGGCCTGCGCAGTGCTCGGTCAGTGCTGCCGGGCCGGTCAGCCGGCGACGATGACGTCGATGCGGTCCGGGCCGTGCACCCCCTGTACGCGGGTTCCCTCGATCGCCGTCGAGGCGGTGGTGCCGGTCAACCACGTCGTGGGGCGGGCGGGGTCGAGCTCGGCCAGCGCGGTGGCCATGGTGTCGACGATCTGGCCCGACTCCACCACGCACAGGTGGCAGCCCGCCAACAGGGACAGGGCGCGCCGGCCCTGACCGACACCGCCGTCGAAGACAAGGGTGCCGGTATCGGCGACCGCCAGCGCACAGCGGGTGATGGCGGCACCGGCGCTCTCCACCGCCCGCGCCGACAGCGCCGCGTGCGGCGGGTCGTCGCGCATGGCCCACACCCCGTCCAGGTCGGACAGCCACAGCGACGACAGGTCCCGCGGCACCGCGACGCGCCGCACGCCGTAGCCCCACACCGCCGAGGCGATGACGCGCGGCAGGTCCTCCAGGTCGCCGACGTGCTGCACCCCGATACCGTGCTCGGCGAGGCGCTCGGTGAACAGCGAGACCTCATCGCCGCGGCCCTGCGCCGGTGCGGCCCCGTCCGGCTCCGCTCCGGGCCCGGTCACCGCTGCGCCCCCAGCGGCGCGGGCATCGGGCGGGGCGGCACCCGCCGCGCGGCGCACCCGGGCCAGCACGGCCGCGCGCGCCGGGTTGTGCTCCTCAGCCATCATTCCCCCCGCCCTGGGCGCCGCGGCGCCCGTGCTCGTCCCGATCCGGTGCGCCTCCTGCGCCTGGACCGCCCGCCGCACGCCGGGCCAGAGCACGCCGTCGGCGCGCCCACCAGGCGCGGAAGGACTCTGCCGGCGGGGCGGGCAGGTCGCGGGCCTCGGTCCACCGCCCCAGCAGTCCGGGCAGCCGCCTGATACGCCCGGCGCGCGCCATCAGCCGCCCCCACCGCGAGGCGGCGCGCTGGGCGCGGGCGAAGCGCCGCTCCGCCGACATCACCCACTCGCTGCTCTGCGCGGCCAGCGCCTCAGGCGTGGGCACCGCGTTGGCGCGCCGCTCGTCGACGACACGGCCGCGCAGCTCCAGCAGGATTTCGGGGATGTCCACCCCCACCGGGCAGACGTCAGCGCAGGCGCCGCACAGCGTGGAGGCGAAGGGCAGGGACGCCTCGCGCGGCGAACGCGTACCGCGCAGCTGCGGTGTCAGCGCCGCGCCGATGGGCCCGGCGCGCACGGAACCGTAGGGGGCCGACCCCGTCCGCTCGAACACCGGGCACACGTCCATACAGGCGGTGCACTGGATACAGCGCAGCGCCTGGCGGCCCACGGGATCGCCGAGAGCGGCCGTGCGCCCGGCATCGACCAGCACCACGTGCACCTCCTGGGGACCGTCGCCCTCGACCGGACCGCTCCAGGTGGAGACCACCGGTGCCTGCGCCGAGCCGAGCGCCGAGCGCGCCCATACCCGCGCCAGCACCGCCACGTCGGCCCACGCGGGCACGACCTTGTCGATCCCGGCGACCGTGATCAGCCGTCCGGGGACGGATGCACCCATGCGCACGTTGCCCTCGGTCTCCATCGCGACCAAGCTGCCGGTCTCGGCCACCAGCGCGTTTGCACCGGTTATGGCCGTGCGCGCCTCCAGCAGGGTCTCGCGGAGGTAGTCGCGCGCCGCCTCGACCAGGGCCTCGGGCTGCGCCGCCAGATCGGCCGGTGCCCCCGGCAGGCGGCGGACCAGCGCAGAGCGCGCGCCCGCCCGATCGTGGCGGCCCACGGTGCGGGACTCGGCCTCGGGCGGCTGCTGGGCGAGCCCGGCGATCAGGTCGGCGATGGAGGTTTCGTGGACGGAGACGCCCGCGCGCAGCAGCGCGGCGTCCAGGTCCAGTTCCCCGGCGGTGGCCGAGGAGGAGCGCACCGCCTCTCGCTCGCCGCCCGCTGCGGCGATGCGGGCCACGACCCTGCGGGCCTCGGAGGCGTCGCGCGCCCAGTGCACCCGGGTGCCGGCGGCCGCGGCGGTCTTCTCGAACTCGGTGAGGTGGCGCTCAAGGTCGGCCAGGGCGCGCTCGCGCACAGCCGTGGCCCGGGTCCGCAACTCCGCCCAATCGGGTTCGGCGCGCCGGCCGCGCCCGCGTTCGCCGCGCTGCCCGGCGGACGCCGCCGAGCGGGAACTGCGCACCGCGCTCTCGCCGAGGGCCGAGCGGGCGGCGTCGGCGAACCGCGGCGGGCCGGTCGGGCGCGCACCCGCCCCGCGCCCGAGCAGATGCGACCAGGGATAGGCAGGCCCCTGCGCCGCGGCCCCGTCCGCGCCCGAGCGCGCGGTCCGGGGGCGGCCCGGTTCGCCCGGCCCGCTCACTGCCCCGCTCCCGCGCCGGCCCTTGCCCCGTCGCCGGAGGCGAGGATCTCGGCGAGATGGAGGGTGCGTGCCCCGCCGCGCAGCCGCGACAGGGCGCCGTCGATCTGGGTCAGGCAGGCGTCGTCCACCGCGCACACCACCTCGGCGCCGGTCTCGCCGATGTGGCGGACCTTGTCGGCGACGATCGCAACCGAGGTGTCGGCGTTCTTCCAGGCGAAGGTGCCGCCGAACCCGCAGCACTCCTCGGCCGCCGGCAGCTCCGCCAGTTCCAGCCCGCGCACCGCCCGCAGCAGCCGCACCGGGCGGTCGCCCACTCCCAGCGACCGCAGGGACTGGCAGGCGGGGTGGTAGGTGACGCGGTGCGGGAACGAGGCGCCGACGTCGGTGACCCCGGCGACATCGACGAGGAACTCGGTGAGCTCCAGTACCCGCGGCGCGCGGCCCGCCCGCGCGTCGCGTTCGGCCAGCCGCGGGTATCCGGTGCGCACCATGGCCGCGCACGACGCCGAGGGCGTGACGACGAGGTCGCACTCGGCGAAGACCTCGGCAAAGCGCCCTGCGAGCGACGCGGCCTCGCGCCGGTAACCGGAGCTGTAGTGGGCTTGCCCGCAGCAGGTCTGCTCGCGGGGAAAGATGACCGTGTAACCCAGGCGCTCCAGTACGCGCACGGTCGCGCGAGCGGTGGCCGGGTAGAGGGTGTCAGTGAGGCAGGAGACGAATAGACCTATGCGCAACGCTTCTCCTAGCGCCCCGGCACGGGGCACGGGGATGCCTGTGGCACAGCAGAGGGGACCGGTCGGCACGGACGGCCCGGACCGGGACCGCCGCCCGGATCCACGGCCATCCTAGACACCTGCCTTCTCTGCCGCCGCGGTTTGCGATGATCTTCACCAGCACCGGCGGCGCTGACCAGGCGCGCGACACGGCGAGGGGTCGCTGTCGCCAAAACACCGCATGCCTACGGGCCCGTTTGTCCGCGTCCGGCCAGCTTTCTCCGGGAACTGACGGAACGGTCGCGGAGCCGCCCGGCAGACGGGTCGGCGTGGGGCCGCGTGGCCCCCGCTGGACCGCCGGGCTCTTGCCCGGCCCCGCTGGACTCCCGCTGGGCGAGTATGCGCCCAGTAGGCGGGTGCCTATCGCAGCGCCCGCGCCGGGAACGGCGCTCTGCGCATCCGGCATGGGGCGCGCTCCAGTGCGGCGGTTGCTGCGGACGACCAACTACCGGACACCCCTAAGGTGGCGTCATGGACGGCGTTAAGGACACCTGCAACACGGGCTCGCCCCGCGGCACGGCCGGCGAGGGCGGGCAGGGGGGTCGGGACGGTACCGGCAGCGGCATCAGCGCTCCGGAGGGCTTCGGCGGATGGCCGGCAGATGCCGACGAGGCGCGGGCGCTGCAGGAGCGGTTGGCCCCGCAGGTGCGCGAGGAGCCGCTTGACTCGGCGGCCGTGTCGCTCGTCGCCGGGCTCGACGTTGCCTACTCCCCCGATGACGACCGGCTCGCCGCCGCGGCCGTCGTCCTCGCCGCGCCCGATTGGCGGGTCGTGGACTCCGCGACCGTCGTGGCGCAGCCGCACTTCCCCTATGTGCCCGGGCTGTTCGCGTTCCGCGAGGCGCCCTCGGTGCTGGACGCCGTCGCGCAGCTGGAGACCGTCCCCGATGCGCTCGTCTGCGATGGTTTCGGGCTGGCACACCCGCGCCGTTTCGGTCTGGCCTGCCATGTCGGACTCGCGCTGGACCGCCCGGTGCTGGGCGTGGGCAAAACCCCGTTCGTCGGCCGGTCCGAGGAACCCGCGGCCGCGCGCGGCTCCTGGACCCCGCTGGTCGACGGCGGCGATGTCGTCGGCCGCTGCCTGCGCACCCGCGACGGGGTGAAACCGGTCTACGTCTCAGTGGGCCACCGCGTCGACCTGGACTCGGCCGCCGCACTGACCCTGCGCCTGGCTTCGCAATACCGGTTGCCCGAGCCCATCCGGCACGCCGACCAACTGTGCAGGAAACAGCTCGCGGCATCCTGACCCGTGCCCCGGCAGCCTGCTGCCCTCGGACCCGCCCGGCCCCACCACAGGCGGCCGGATCCGGCCAATCCGCCGCCGATTCGAGTCGTCTCCGCAGTTTCCGGCGTCGAATACCGAGAAAGCCAGTTGCGCTGTGACTCGCACCACTAAGCTAGCGAGTGCGCAGTAGTTGAGAACAATCGGAGGCGCGCCATGTGCCGGCACCAACCCGAGTGCCCGTCCTGCCAGGACATCGACCGCGAGGCTGCTCGCGTAATAGCCGACCATCCCGAGCAGGGGTGGAGCCTGCTGTGCAACGGCGTCGTGGTCTTCGACGACACCGGCGAACTGCTGCCCAACGGCAGCGCCATCGCCCCGCACCGCCCCACCGACGTGCACGCGGTAGCTTAACTCAAGCCCTGGTTAAGAGGTATGTCGTGCGCGGTCGGTGGCGATCATGAAGAAGTGAGCCCGTCCCGGCTTTGAAATTCCGGCATTCCGGCATTTCTCCATAATCACGTCGGTGCGCGGGTGGGCCACCACTTGCGGGCGGCACCGGTGACCGCCTACCCGGGCCGCCCAGCGCCCTTGGCGCCGCTTTTCACTGCAGACCACCGTCACCCGGCAGGCCGCAAGGCCGCACAGCCGGCCGTCGCCGCCGTCGCCGCTCCCCGCCGCCGAGCGGCCGTGCAACCGCCGCCATCCGCGTGTTGTGCCGATGACCGGCTGATCCGCCTTACCCCGCAGGCCCAGCGCCGCCGCGGCTCACCGGGCGGCCACCCGATTACCCGCGCACACCCATCGACACACCGCTGCAAGCCGCCGCTCCCCCGGCACCCCGCCCGACGCCCCGCTCCACCCGGCGCTCAGGCCACGTGTGCGGCCAGCCATTCGGCGACGACCGCAGCCAGCGATCCGGTGTCCTTGGCGAGGTCGTGGCGCTCGCCCGCACGGACCACGAGCGACGTGGCATCGGCCGCATCGGGCACGCCGAAGGGGTCGCGGTCGCCGTTGACGACGAGCGTGGGGACGCCGGCGCCGCGCAGCTCGCCTGCGCGCGAGCGCTCCGGCTTGCCCGGCGGGTGCAGCGGGAACGCGAGCGCGACCACCGCCGCGGCGCCCAGCTCCGCTGCCGTGCGGCAGGCGGCCCGGGCGCCGTTGCTGCGTCCGGCGAGCACGAGCGGCAGGTCGGCCAGCCGCTCGTCCGCGCGTACGGATCCGATCGCGGACTTCCACGCCTCGTCCTGCGGCGCGGTCGAGCCTCCGGGCATCCGCCGTCCCGCCACCCGGTAGGACTGCGTGATCCGGGCGACGGCCCCGCCCGCCTCCAGGACCGCCGCGCACACCGCTGCGATGTCGGCGGCGTCCACACCACCGCCCGCCCCGTGCGTGATGGCCAGCAGGTAGCGCGGCCGGCCTTCGGGCACGTCGATATCGGCGCGGGCCGGGCCGCGGGGCGTGTCGATCTCCATGGCCCAAACCTAATGTGCCGTGCGCGGACGCCGGCACACCCCGCTCGGGTGCGGCGCCGCCCGCGCTGCAGCCGGTCGCCGCCGGCCCCCTTGAGCCGTTGCCGCCTGGGCCCCTGCCCGCTTGGCCCGTCAGTCCGTGTCGGGCCAGCCTTCGGGCAGCACCGGGTTTTCCGAGCCCGCCGCCAAGCGCAGGCGTTCGCGGAAGTCGTCGTGCAGTGCCCGGCCCCACAGGTACTCGCTGGGCGTGCGCACGGCCTCTTCCAGGTGGCGGTACAGGGCGGCCGCGTTCTGCTCGCCCTGGGCCAGCGGCAGGGCGAGGTGGCTGTACATCTGGTTGATGGCCACGAACAGCTCACCGGTCAGCATGGGGGTGCTGTTCTGGGCCACCGCGGCCTCGACGTAGGGGTCCCACCAGCCTTCGCCCTCCGCGGGCTCCTCGCCCGGCTGCCCGGTGGTTTCGGGATCGGGCGCCAGGAAGCCGCGGCGCAGGCGGGTACGGACCTCTTCGGCGGTGGCGGGGTCGCGGTGGGTCAACCCGTCGGCCCACACCCGCTCGGCCGCGTCGCCGTCGCCGCGCATCGCCAGCAGGCGGGCCAGCAGCTCCACTGCGCCGCCGGCGACCTCGGGCTCCACCGGCGGCTCCCGGTCCGCGCGCCCGCCACCTGCCGACGTGGCAGGCACGTCCGCGGCCCTCTCCTCGGATCCGCCGCCTTCTTCGGTTTCCGCCGCCGCCACGACCGTGCCGAAGGCGCTGATCGCGTGCTCGACGTGCACGGCGCCCAGCAGCAGCCGCAGCCCGGCGTGCTCGCCCAGTTCCAGGCCGCGGTGGATCACCGATGCGGCGGCGTCGGCGCGGCCGCGGGCGAGCAGCCGGGCGGCGTAGTCGCGGGCGGCTGCGGGCACGATCTCGGCGGAGTCGCTGTCCAGCACCTGGTCCCAGTGCTGTTCAGCGGTTGCGGTGTCGCCCTGTTCCTCGGCCAGCCGCGCCAGCCCGTAGTGGGCGGCCGGCCGGTAGCGGTTGTTGCCCGAGTCCAGCACCTCGCCCCAGGCGGCCCGGGCGCGGTCGCCGTCGCCCTCGGCCTCGAAGGAGAGGGCGAGGTGGTAGGCGGCGCGGGGGGCGAACTCGGGGTGGCCGGTGCCGATCGCGGTGCGTGCAGCAGTACGCGCCGCAGCGACCTCGCCCATGTCGTGGCGCACCACGGCGAGGCCGAGTGCGGCCAGCGGCAGGTACCGCCGGGATCCGCCGTCGACGACGCGCTCGTAGACCTGGGCGGCGCGGTTGAGGTGCCCGTTGCGAGCGAGGTCGCGCGCCTGGTCGCACAGGCTCTTGAACTCCGGCTCGTCTCCGGCGGCGTCGTTGGCCGAGGAGGGCCCTGCGGACGCTGTCATCGGCTGCCTCCCATGGGGTGCGCTCCAGGGCGGCTGCGGCTTGCGGGGCCCTGCAAGGGGTCTCCGCCGGGCTCCGGCGGCCGGTGGCGGCTGCTCCCACTGTGCAGAGCGGGTGCGGCCGGCCGGGGCTCAGGTGGGGGAGATATCAAGTAATGCACTTTCCACGCGGGGGGCGTTCCGGGGCGTTGCAAGTGTGGCGCCCCGGCGGTTCATCTCGGAGATTAGCCCGTTGCGGGGAGGCTCGTCAGCGCGGCGCGGCCGGAGAATTGCGGGGTTGGCCGGAACCATCCCCTATCCAACACCTTTACAACGTAGATTTTTCAAATGCCCGGACCGGCAGGCGACCGGATACGCGGTCTCGGCGCACAAGACGGCGGCCGCCGGCCCGCCTGTTCAGCGGGTCCGGCGGCCGCGGCCGTTGTCCGGCGCAGGCGCCTACACCTCGAACGCCTCCGGCGGCGGGCAGGCGCAGACCAGGTTGCGGTCGCCGTAGGCCTGGTCGATGCGCCCCACCGGCGACCAGTACTTGTCGAACCGCAACTCCGGCAGCGGGAAAGCGCCCTCGCTGCGCGGGTAGGGGTGCTTCCAGTCGTCGGCCGTGAGCGCCTCAGCGGTGTGCGGCGCGTTCTTCAGCGGGTTGTCCTCGGGCATGTAGGCGCCCTCGGCCACCCGGTCGATCTCGGCGCGGATGGCGATCATCGCGTCGATGAACCGGTCCAGTTCCGCCAGGTCCTCGCTCTCGGTCGGTTCGACCATCAGTGTCCCGGCCACCGGGAAGGACATGGTGGGCGCGTGGAACCCGTAGTCGATCAGCCGCTTGGCGACGTCCTCGTTGCTGACCCCGGTCCGCTTGGCCAGGCCGCGGATGTCGATGATGCACTCGTGGGCCACCAGGCCGCCGCTGCCGGTGTAGAGCACCGGGTAGTAGGGCTCCAGCCGCTTGGCCACGTAGTTGGCGCTGAGCACCGCCGCCTCGGTGGCCGTGCGCAGCCCCTCCTCGCCCATCATCCGGATGTAGGCCCAGGAGATCTGCAGGATCCCCGCGGAGCCGAACGGCGCCGCCGAAACGGGCCCCACGCCGGTGTGCGGGCCGGCTTCGGGCTGGCCGGGGTGGTTGGGCAGGTAACCGGCCAGGTGGGCGCGCGCCGCGACCGGGCCCACGCCCGGACCGCCGCCGCCGTGCGGGATGCAGAAGGTCTTGTGCAGGTTGAGGTGGCTGACATCGGCACCGAACTCGCCCGGCTTGGCCCAGCCCAGCAGCGCGTTCAGGTTGGCACCGTCGACGTAGACCTGCCCGCCGGCCTCGTGCACCAGGCGGCACACCTCGGTAATGGTGTCCTCGTAGACCCCGTGCGTGGAGGGGTAGGTGACCATGATCGCCGCCAGGTCGCCGACGTGCGCGGCGGTCTTGGCCCGCAGGTCCTCCAGGTCGATGTTGCCGCCGTCGTCGCAGGCCACGACCTTGACCCGCATCCCGGCCATGGTCGCGCTTGCGGCGTTGGTGCCGTGCGCGGAGCTGGGGATCAGGCAGACGTCGCGGCCGTGCTCGCCGCGGCCGCGGTGGTAGCCGCGGATCGCCAGCAGCCCGGCCAGTTCGCCCTGGGAGCCGGCGTTGGGCTGCAGCGACACGGCATCGTAGCCGGTGATCTCGGCCAGCCAGCGCTCCAGGTCGCGCACGATGCGCACAGTGCCCGCGGCCTGGTCCAACGGCGCGAACGGGTGCAGCGCCGCGAACTCCGGCCAGGTCACCGACTCCATCTCGGCGGTGGCGTTGAGCTTCATGGTGCACGAGCCCAGCGGGATCATGGTCCGGTCCAGCGCCAGGTCCTTATCGGAGAGGCGGCGCATGTAGCGCAGCAGCGAGGTTTCGCTGCGGTGCGCCGAGAAGACCGGGTGCCCCAGGTAGTCCACACCGCGCCGCAGCTCGGCGGGCAGCGCCGGGGCTCCGTTGCCGGAACCGCCGGAGCCGCCCGAGCCGGCGGTCTCACCCTGCTGCCGTTTGGTGCCGTTGGCGGGGCCGCCGGTGAACGCGTCGACCACGTCCTGCAGGTGGGCGGGCGTGGTGGCCTCGTCGCAGGAGATGCCCACCGTGTCGGCGTCGGCCGCCAGCAGGTTGATCCCCCGCTCGGCCGCGGCCTCGACCACGGCCAGGGCGCCGCCGCGCACCCGCACGCGCAGGGTGTCGAAGAACTCGTCGTGGACGACCTGGCACCCGGCTGCGCGCAGCCGCGCCGCCAGTTCGACGGCGCGGCCGTGCACCTGTTCGGCGATGGCGCGCAGGCCGTCGGGGCCGTGGTAAACCGCGTACATCCCGGCCATGACGGCCAGCAGCACCTGGGCGGTGCAGATGTTGCTGGTGGCTTTCTCGCGGCGGATGTGCTGTTCGCGGGTCTGCAGCGCGAGGCGGTAGGCGGGCTTGCCGGCGTTGTCGACCGAGACGCCGACCAGCCGGCCGGGCAGCTGGCGCTGCAACCCTTCGCGCACCGACATGTAGCCGGCGTGCGGACCGCCGAAGGCCATGGGTACGCCGAAGCGCTGGGTGGAGCCCACGGCGATGTCGGCGCCCATCGAGCCGGGGCTGCGCAGCATGGCCAGCGCGAGGATGTCGGCGGCCACCACCGCCAGTGCGCCGCGCTCGTGTGCCTCGGCGATGACGGGCCGGGGGTCGCGCACCGCGCCGCCGGCCGCCGGGTACTGCACGAGCACGCCGAAGGCATCGGTGTCGGGCAGGCCCGCCGACAGGTCGGCCACGACCACGTCGATGCCGAGGGGTTCGGCGCGGGTGCGCAGCACCGACAGGGTCTGCGGGAACACATCGGAGTCGACGATGAACGCGTTGCCCTTGGCGCGGGTGGCGCGCCGCGCCAGGGTCATCGACTCGGCCGCGGCGGTCGCCTCGTCCAGCAGCGACGCACCGGTGACGTCCAGGCCGGTGAGGTCGGAGACCATCGTCTGGAAGTTCAGCAGCGCCTCAAGGCGCCCTTGGGAGATCTCGGGCTGGTAGGGCGTGTAGGCGGTGTACCAGGCCGGGTTCTCCAGGATGTTGCGCCGGATGACCGGCGGGGTGACCGTGTCGTAGTAGCCCTGGCCGATCATCGAGGTCAGCACGCGGTTGCGGTCGGCCAGCTCGCGCAGTTCGGCCAGCGCCGCTGTTTCGCCGGCGGCCGCGGGCAGTTCCAGCGGCGCCGGGCGGCCCGGTCCGGTGAGGATGCGCTCGGGCAGCGCCGCGGTCATCAATTCGGTCGTGCTGCCGTAGCCGACCGCCTTGAGCATCTGGGACACCTCGGCCGGGTCCGGACCGATGTGCCGGTCAGCGAAGTCGCGGGCCGGTTCGCCACCGGCGTCCGGTCCTCGGTCACGGGTTGGCTGCTCCGTCATGGAGACCTCCTGGTCGCTTGGCCGCCTCGGCGGCTGCTCCTGTGTGGTCTCCCCCTCTGTCACTCACGGCTGTGCAAAGCCGCGGCGCAGGCACGTCTCGCCTACCGCTCCAGAGTGGCCTCCTCCGCGCGGTCCTTGGTGCCTGAGAGGTTACTGGGGAGTGTTGCCCCGTCGGCGCCCCTGGTACGGGGTCTCTCCCGCGCGGTATCGACGGCCAGATTGGTGTCGACTGCAGTGTTCAGATGTGAGTGGTCATTATCTACGGAAACCGCGGACCGTATCGCGGCGGGGTCCCCGTCGGGCCGTGCCGATCGTGTCCCCGCACCTACGACGGTACTGGATCCGGACGGGCCTATGCCTCCCGACCCGGCGTCCTGATCCGTGCCGCAATCCGGGTGCCGACCGATGCCGGGGCGCGGGTCGGCCCCGCTGAGGCGGTGCACGGCGCGCCCGCCGCAGACCCGCGGGCGCCGGGGCCGCGGACGGCCGGCGGGAGGCGGCACAAAACGCCCGCCCGGGCGGGATCTTGCGGGCGGGATCTTCAGTCGGCCGCCGCAATCACCCGGTCTTGCGCTCGCGGCGGCGCCGGGCGAGTTCGTCGGCCGGGCAGGGTTCGGGGCTCAGCGACTCGCTCAGCCGTTCGCCGGGGAACTCGTCGAGCGCGCCTTCGAGTTCGCGCCACACGCGGCCCAGCGCGATCCCGAACACGCCCTGGCCGCCCTGCATGAGATCGACCACTTCGTCGGGCGAGGTGCACTCGTAGACGCTCACGCCATCGCTCATCAGCGTGATCTGGGCGAGGTCGGAGGTCCCGCGGTAGCGCAAGTGCTCGACCGCCGGACGGATCTGCTGGAGGGAAATGCCGGTGTCCAGCAACCGCTTGACGACCTTGAGCAGCAGGACGTCGCGGAAGTCGTAAAGGGGGGGTCCGCCGCCCTCAGGCCGCACGCTCGGGGTGACCAGGCCGGTGCGGGCCCAGTAGTCGAGTTGCCGATAAGTGATTCCGGCGGCCGCACACGCGGTGGGGCCGCGATAACCGACGTCCATAGGCAGCGCCACCACGTCCTCTTCGCACAGCAGGCCCTGCTCCCCAGCTCGCCGTATAGCTGTATGCCTGAGAGCGGAGGTTTGCTGCTCACCGCTAGTAACCGCCACGCCGAACCTCCGGCTCCTCGGCCCACGGCGAATGACAGGGGGCATGAAGGGTGCGCCGCGGGTTCCTTCGACATTGAAGGTAAGCCGGTCGCATGGACAGCGTCAACGACACCCATCGGCGCGTCGCGGAACCTCTTCGACAGTCGCGGGCATCCCGCGCCGCGCATCCGCAAGCACAGCCGCACCGGTAACCCCGCGCCACTACCGCACCGCCGCGACCTGCACCGAAACGCGGCGGCGGCGCAGGGCCCGCCGGCGGCCCGGCGGCCGGGTCCCGGGGCGCCCGGCGCAGCGGTATCCGACACGCCCGCGCAGTGGCGGGCGCGCCGCGCCGCCACGGAAACCGCAGCCCCCACCGGGCTGGTCCCGGGCGGTGTGCGCCGGCGCCCTGCCCGGTATCGTACCCGCCGGACCCGCCCCCTGCTGTGACGCGCCCGGTAGCGGCACCGCACGCAGCGTAGGTACGCAACGCGCAGCATGCCGGTGCCGATGGCCCCGTTCCCCCGCCCCACCGCGGCTGCACCTCCAAAAGCCCCTGACGCGCCGCCCGGTGCAGCGGCGAGCCCGTGCACAGCCGCCCGCCCGGCCGCTGTGCGCAGCGCGTCTGGTATGTCTGGTTCCTGATCGCAGCGGGCGGCAGCGGCCGCCCGCCCCATCCACCGCAGGGAAGGTCCCCAGGTGAACCGGCGCACCACGAACTGGGCGGGAAACATCGGCTTCGGCGCCGAGCGTGTCCACCGCCCCACCACCGTCGCGCAACTGCAGGCGGTCGTCGCCCGCGCCGAGCGGGCACGCGCCCTGGGCAGCGGCCACTCCTTCAACTCCGTCGCCGATACCCCGGGCGACCTCGTCTCGCTCGCCGACCTGCCGCGAACCATGGAACTCGACACCGCCGCGGGCACGGTCCAGGTGGGTGCCGGGGTCCGCTACGCCGAACTGGCGCAGTGGCTGCAGGAGCGCGGGCGGGCCCTGCACAACCTGGGTTCGCTGCCGCACATATCGGTGGCCGGCTCGTGCGCGACCGCCACCCACGGATCGGGTGACGCCAACGGCAACCTCGCCACCGAGGTGGAGGCGCTGGAGCTGGTGACCGCAGGGGGCGACCTGGCCGTTCTCAGCCGCGCCGAACACGGCGCCGAGTTCGACGGCATGGTGGTGGCGCTGGGCGCGCTGGGTGTGGTCACCTCGATGACGCTGCGCACCCGGCCCGACTTCGACGTCGCCCAGCGGGTCTACGAGCGGCTGCCGCTGGAGGCGTTCGCCGAGCATTTCGACGAGATCGCCGGCGCCGCCTACAGCGTCAGCCTGTTCAACCGCTGGCGCGAACCGGTGATCGACCAGGTGTGGACAAAGCACCGCACGAGCGACCCGCTGCCGCCGGGAACCGAATCGGGCCTGTTCGGCGCGCTGCCGGCCCCGGGCCCGCGCCACCCGATCCCGGAGATGTCCACCGAGCACTCCACCGAGCAGCTCGGCGCGGTCGGCCCTTGGTCGGAGCGCCTGCCGCACTTCCGCCCCGGTTCGCCGCCCAGCACCGCGGGCAACGAGCTGCAGGCGGAGTACCTGATGCCGCGAAGCAACGCCGCCGCGGCGCTGCAGGCGCTGGAGCCGCTGCGCAGCGAGCTTGCGGGCGTGGTGCTGGTGCATGAGATCCGCACCATCGCCGCCGACGGGCTGTGGCTGAGCCCTAGTTTCGGACAGGACACGGTGGCCTTCCACTTCACCCTGGTTCCGGACTCCGCTGCGGTGCTGGCGGTGCTGGAGCGCGTCGAGGAGCGCCTGGCGCCCTTCGGTGCCGTTCCGCACTGGGGCAAGCTGTTCACGGCCGCGCCCGGGGCGCTGCGGGAGCGCTACAGCCGGGTGGACGACTTCACGGCGCTGGCGGACCGGTTCGACCCGCACGGCAAGTTCCGCAACGAGTTCCTGCAGCGCCACATCTTCGGCGGCGCCTGAGCCGAGCCGCGCCCGCTCGCCCGCCTCCTGCGGCCCGGCCCTGCTGCCGTGCCGCTCAGGCGGCCTCCAGCCGCTCGATGGCCCGGCGCGGCGAGCGGGCGTGGCGGGACATGCCGCGCCAGGGCTCGGCGCCGGTGCGCTCCGCAAAGTTGCGTACCGTCCAGGCCCGCGCCGAGTCGAGGTGCTCCAGTTCCTCCCACCGCAGCGGGGTGGCCACCGGCGCGCCGGGCAGTGCCCGCACCGAGTAGGGCGCCACCGCCAGTTGGGCATAGCCGTTGCGCAGGTAGTCCAGGAACAGCCGGTCGCCGCGCCGCTGCTTGCGGAAGCTGGTGGTCAGCGCCTCGGGGCGGCGCCGGGCGGCCAGTTCGGCGATGACATGGGCAAGGTCGCGCGCTTGGGCGGCGTCGATCTCGGGGCGGATGGGCGCGACGATGTGCAGCCCGCGCGACCCGGTGGTCATCACGAAAGCGGCCAGCCCCAGTCCGTCCAGCACTTCGCGGACGTGGTGGGCGGCGCGGCACACGGCCGCGAAGTCGTCGCCGGGCGGGTCCAGGTCGATGACCAGCCGGTCGGGGTTGCGCAGGCTGCCGACCCGGCTCAGCCAGGCGTGCAGGGTGATGGAGGCCTGGTCGGCCAGCCACACCAGGGTGGCGGTGTCGTCGCAGACCAGCATTTCGGTTTCGGCGCTGCCGTCCTCCTTGGGCACCGTGGCGGCCCCCGCCCACGCGGGCGCATAGGAGGGGCGGTGCTTGACGAAGAACCCGCCCCCGGGGTCGCCGATGCCGTGCGGGTAGCGCTGCACGGCCAGGGGGCGGCCGCGCAGGTGGCGCAGCATCGGCTCGGCCACCGCGCGGTAGTACTCGGCGACTTCGAGTTTGGTGGGCCCACCGGGTTCGAACAGCTCCTTGCCCGGGCGGCTGATGCGCACCCGGTGCCGGCCCAGCCGCCATGTCCGCGCCTCAGTGTCCACCCGGCTCACCCCCGTTGTATGGCTTTACCCGGACTCCGCAACGTTTTACCTGGTAACGGGCAGGATGGAAGGTAGGTCGCCGAGCGGAAGGAGGCGGGCAATGGCCTCTCCGGTATGGAAGGGAACCCTGACCTTCGGGCTGGTGAGTCTGCCGGTGCGGCTGTTCAGCGCCCGCCAGCGCCACGGCACGCGGTTCCACCAGTTCCAGCGCGGCACCTCCGACCGGATCCGCTACCGGCGGGTGAACGAGCGCACCGGCAAGGAGGTCGACGGCTCGGAGATCGTGCGCGGCGCACCGGCCGATGCCTCCTCGGGCGGCGACGAGTACGTCATCGTGGAGCCCGACGAGCTGGAGGAGATCGCGCCGGGCCGGTCGACGTCCATGGAGATCAGCGCGTTCGTGCCCGTCTCCGATGTCGAGGCGCTGTGGTACGACTCCGCTTATTATGTCGCCCCCGAATCCAAGGGCTCTGCCAAGCCCTACCGGCTGCTGTGTGCGGCGCTGGAGCGCTCGGGGCGGCTGGGGCTGACCACACTGGTGATGCGCGAACGCCAGCACCTGGCGGTGGTGGGTCCCCAGCAGGGCGTGCTGACTCTGAGCACGCTGTGGTGGGCCGACGAGGTCCGCGACCCGGCCGAGACCCTGCCGGCCATCCCAGGCGCCGACCTGGGCGAACGGGACCTGGACCTGGCCGAGCAGCTCATCGGCGCGATGGCCGACGAATGGAAGCCCGAGGCGTACACCGACGACTACCAGGAGCGCATCGACGAGCTGATCCGGGCCAAGAGCGCCGGCGAGCGGGTGCGCTACGCCGAGGAGGGACCGCCGCCCGAGACCAACGTGGTGGAGCTGACCGAGGCGCTGCGCGCCAGCCTGCGCACCGGCGACGGCGGCTCGGGTTCCTCCGGCCCGGGCAAGGGCGGCGGCAAGAGGCGGGGCCGCTCCGCGGGCGCCGGGGGCGGCCGCAGCGCCGCCAAGGCCGAACAGGGGCGCGGCGGCAATGGCGGCGGCCAAAGCGACGGCCCGAGCAGCGGCAAGGCCCCCGAGCAGCGCGAGGCGCCCCTTTCGGAACTGTCCAAGCGGGACCTGTCGCGGCTGGCCGCCGAGCTGGACATCGCCGGCCGGTCGAAGATGTCGCGCAGCGGGTTGGAAGAGGCTATCGAACGCGCCCGTTCGGCGGGTTCGGCGCGTTCGGCGTCCTGAGGCCGGCCCGCGGGCGCCGCGCCTGCGGGTCCGCGGGCCCTGCGCAGCGGTGGGCACCGCCCTCACCCTTCGACGGACAGGTCGGTGGGCACATCGGCGGGGGCCAGGTCGGTGCGCGGCCGGAGGTAGCCGACGATGTGTCGCCAGCGCCCCGATGCGGCAGCCGTATCGGGCACGACCTCGACCACCACCTCGGGCACGACCCGCGTGTACTCCCGGGCCGCGCCCCAGCGCGGGGGCAGCCGCTCGGGCCAGGGGTGGTCGCCGCCGGAGGGGCGCAGCAGCGCACCCAATTCCTGGCGCTGCTGGGGCTCCAGCTCCCCGGTGCGGCCGGCCACCTGCAGCGCGCCGGTCTGGGAGTCGCGCCGCCCAAGGATAAGCTCGCGCGGCCGGTGGGCGTCGCCGACCACTCCGCCGACGATCGCCTCGGTGGTCACCCGCCGCTTGTACTTCAGCCAGTCGCGCCGCCCGGGCCGGTAGCGGCCGCGGCCGTCCTTGGCCATCAGGCCCTCCACGCCCACGCGCCACATCTGGTCGAACCACTGCCGGGCGACATCGGGGGATGCGGTCTGCCAGCCGAGCATCAGCGCCGGCTGGGTGGAGCGGCGCATCAGCTCTTCCAGGCGGGCGCGGCGGTCGTCGAGGGCGGCGGCGGCCAGCTCGGTGCCGTCGGCCCGCAGCAGGTCGAAGACGATGTAGTGGCAGGGCTCGGTGCGCGCCAGCCGCCGGGCGGTCTCAGGGCTTGCGTGGCCGCGCCGCTGCAGGCCAGCGAAGTCGAGCCGGCCTTCGGGCGACCAGCGCACGACCTCGCCGTCGACCGCGGTGTTCTCGGGCAGGGCCGCGCGCAGTGCCGCGGCGATGTCGGGGAAGGTGCGTTCCAACCGGCGGCCCGAGCGCGAGGTCAGCACCACCTCGCCGTTGCGCCGGGCCATCGCGCGGTAGCCGTCCCATTTGGGTTCGTAGCGCCAGTCAGGTCCCTCGGGCAAGCTGCGGGCGGTACGCGCGAGCATCGGTTCCACGCAGCGAGCCTGCCCGGCACAGACGCCGGGCAGTTGCCCGCTGCCTTATCTTGGCCCGATGTTGACCCGGCATTGGGCGGCAGGCCCCGCGGCCGACCCGCGGGGCCGCCGGCCGGGATCAGGTGGTGCGGCCGAAGTCCTCGGGCGAAATTTGATCAAGGAACTCGCGGAACTTTTCCACCTCGTCCTCTTGCTCGTCGGGAATCGGCACGCCGGCCTCCTCGACCACGTCGTCGTGGGCGTAGATGGGCGCGCCGGTGCGCAGCGCCAGCGCAATGGAGTCCGACGGCCGGGCACTGACCTCGACGCCGTTGGAGAAGACAAGTTCGGCGTAGAAGATGCCGTCGCTGAGCGAGGTGATGTTGACGGTGCTCAGGTCGGCGTCCAGCGCTTCGAGCACATCGCGGAAAAGATCATGGGTGAGCGGACGGGCGGGCATGACGCCCTGTTGGGCCAGGGCGATCGCGGTGGCTTCGACCGCACCGATCCAGATCGGCAGGTAGCGCTCGCCGTCGGCTTCCTTGAGCAGGACGATCGGCTGGTTCGAGGGCATCTCGACTCGGACGCCGACAACCTCCATGTGCTTCACTGCGGCTCCGTCCCACGACTGGTCGTGCCGGAAGGGCAGCACCCGCCTAAGGTGTGCTCTGCTCCGTCTATTTCACGGTACACCGCCACGCCGAGCGCCATCCGAGACCGGACCGGGAACCTGGGCACCCGGAGGGGTCTCCGGCAACCTTCCCCGATGCCGCGTTCGGGCGACATGACCGCGATGTCCCCGATCGCGCCATCGGTGGCGGTCTTCCCTACAAGGCTCTCCGGTGGCGCGGCGGTGCAAACCTGCCCGGGGCGGCAGGGGTGGGCCATCACCTCAGCGGCGCGGCTTGGTGAGCAGCACCAGTCGGAACTTTCCGATCTGGACCTCGTCGCCGCCGCCGAGTTCGGCCTCGTCGATGCGCTCCCGGTTGACGTAGGTGCCGTTGAGGCTGCCGACGTCGCGGACCCCGAACCCGGGACCGCGCCGGAAGAACTCCACGTGCCGCCGTGAGACGGTGACATCGTCGAGGAAGATGTCGCTGTTGGGGTGGCGGCCTACGGTGGTGACGTCGCTGTCGAGCAGGAACCGGCTGCCGGCGTTGGGCCCGCGCTTGACGACGAGCAGCGCCGTGCCGGCGGGCAGCGCGTCGACGTTGGTGGGTTCGCCGGGAAGATCCTCGCCCTCGGCCTCGGCCTCCAGCGCCTGGATGCCGGATATGGAGATCGTGGAGGTGGTCTCACCGACGGAGTCGCGGCTGCCGCCGGAGCCCGGGGCGGCTTCCTGTCCGGCCGTACGGATGGGGGAACCGCAGTTTGAGCAGAAACGGGCATCATCCGCAACGGCGTGACCGCACTGCGTGCAGTAAACGCTCGACATAGGTCGGCTCGGCCTCCTACCGCACGGGGCGGTGCTTGATTCGGCTGGTGGTCCTTCGCGCCTGGGTGGGCGGACATAGCGCACACCCACTCTCAAAACGGGGCGGGCCGGCGTGGTGTTCCCCCGGCTCACCTCGGATTCTCACATCGTGTCATCCCCTGCCATCCGCTGCTGCGCACACGTTCGCGCCCCCGCCCGCGAGCGCCGCTCATGCGCGCAACACCCGCCGGTGGGGAAGACTCGACTCTAAACCATATCGACGCCGCGGAGGCGGTGCCGACAGCCCGCGGCCGTGCGCGGGTGTGCGGCCGGGTCCGGCCGCACACCCGCGCAGGCAGGGGCGCGTTTCAGACCGCAGGACGGCCGGTTCAGCCCTCGGCCTGTTCGACCACCTCGGCCCACTGCTCCAGCAGCCGCTGCGCGGTGTCGGAGTCGGGACCTTCTGCCCACAGGTGGGTGACCGCCTCGGAGGTGTCGGGCAGGATCAGCGCCCAGGCGCCGCCGGGCTCGACCACCCGCACACCGTCGGTGGTGTCGACCTCGCGGCCTTCGGCGGCCTCGACCACCGCGCGCATCACGCTGCCCTTGACCGCCCACGGAGTGGGCACCGAGCGGCGCAGCAGGTGCGCCTTGGGGATGCGGCGGTCGATGTCGCCCAGCGAGAGCCGGGTGCGCGCCACCAGGCCCAGCAGCCGCACGAACGCGGCTATACCGTCGCTGGTGCGGGAGAACTCCGGGACCACGTAGCCGCCCCGGCCGTCGGAGGCGAAGACGATGTCGTCGGCCTGGGCGGCCTTGGCCAGCTCGTCGACGGCAGTGGGGGTCCACTGCACCTCGACCCCGTGGTAGCCGGCGACCTGCCCGGCGACACGGGTGGTGGTGACCGGCAGCGCTACCCGGCCGCCGCGGCGCTCGGCGGCGATCAGGTCGAGCACGACCAGCAGCGCGCGCTCGTTGTCGACCACCTGGCCGTTCTCGTCGACCAGCGACAGCCGCTCGGCGACCGGATCGAACCGCACGCCGAAGTCGGCGCGGGAGGAGGAGACCAGCTCGCCCAGGTGCTGCAGGTCGCGCATCTGCTTGGCGAGCGTGTCGGTGGGCGAGGACTCGTCGAGCCGGTTGTTGACGGTCAGCACCTCCACCCCGATGCGGCCCAGCAGCGAGGGCAGGATCAGCGACCCCGTGCCGCCGGCGCAGTCGACCACCACCTTCAGGCCGACCTCGCTGACTCCCGAGGTGTCGACGGTACGCAGCAACTCGTGGGCGTAGTTCTCGACGCCCCGGGACGGGAAGGACAGCTCTGCGATCTCGCCGGGGAAGGCGCGGCGGTACTCGGCGCGGGAGAACACCCGTTCCAGCTTGCGCTGTGCAGCCGGGGACAGGTCGGCGCCGCGGTCGTCGAAGAACATGATGTCGACCGACTGCGGGTCGCCCGGCGAGGTGCGCAGGCTGATCCCGCCGGCGACACCGCTCTGGGAGGTGTGGAAGCGCGATACCGGCAGCGGCACGACCTCCAGGTCGCGTACGTCGATGGCGCTGGCGGTCAGCGCGCTGATGACCGCGCGCTTGAGCGCCCGGGCGGCGCGCGAGACGTCGCGCGAAGTGGTCACCACCGAGCCCTTCTTCAGCGTGGTGGCGAACGCGCTCGCCAACCGCACCGCCAGCTCGGGGGTGATCTCGACGTTGATCAGGCCGGAGACCCCGCGCTGGCCGAACAGCGAGCGCTGGCCGCGCGACTCCCAGATGACGTTGGTGTTGACGACCGCGCCGGCCTCGATGGTCTTGAAGGGGTAGACCTTCACATCGTTGGAGAGGTAGGCCTCGGACTCGACGACGCATTCCTCGCCGACGATCGCGCCCTCCTCGACCCGGGCGCTGGACATCACATCGGTGTTCTTGCCGATGACGCAGCCGCGCAGGTTGGTGCTGGCGCCGATGTAGACGTTGTCGTGCACGACGGTGCGGTGCACGAACGCCTCGGAACGCACCACGACGTTGCTGCCGAGCACGGTGAACTCGCGCAGCTCCGCACCCGCCTCGACCTTGGCGTAGTCGCCGATGTACAGCGGGCCCTTGAGCACGGCCTCGGGGTCGACCTCGGCGCCTTCTGCCATCCACACGCCCGGTGAGACCTCGAAACCGTCGATCTCGACATCGACCTTGCGGGAGAGCACGTCGGCCTGGGCGGTGAGGTAGCTCTCGTGGGTGCCCACGTCCTCCCAGTAGCCGTCGGCGATGTAGCCGTAGAGCGGCGCGCCGTCCTTGAGCAGCTTGGGGAACACGTCGCCGGACCAGTCAACGACCTCGCCCTCGGCGACCTCGTCGAGGACCTCGGGCTCCATGATGTAGATGCCGGTGTTGACGGTGTCGGAGAAGACCTGGCCCCAGGTCGGTTTCTCCAGGAACCGCTGCACCCTGCCCTGCTCGTCGACGATGATGATGCCGAATTCCAGGGGGTTCTCGACCCGCTTGAGGCCGATGGTGACCTTGGCGCCGTTCTCGCGGTGGAAACGGACCATGTCGGTGAGGTCGATATCGGTGAGCGCGTCGCCGGAGACCACGATGAACGGTTCTCCGCGCAAGTGCTCTTGGGCGTTCTTGACGCTTCCGGCGGTTCCCAGCGGCACCTCCTCTGCCACGTAGTGCAGGTTCATGCCGAATTCTTCGCCGTCGCCGAAGTAATTGCGGATCAGCGTGGCGAGGAATTGGACGGTCACGACGGTGTCGTCGAAGCCGTGCCGCTTGAGCAGCCGCAGGACGTGCTCCATGATGGGCCGGTTGACGACGGGCAGCAGTGGCTTGGGCTGGTTGGCGGTCATCGGGCGGAGGCGCGTTCCTTCTCCTCCGGCCATGACTACGGCCTTCATCGGGGCCACCCCCCGATGCCGTTTCTCGGGCGGCCGAACGCCCTCGGGCGCGTTCTCATGGTGGGGATGTCGCTCCCTTCCTGTTGCTCGTGCCGCTCTGTGATGGCTCGGAGCCGGCAGGGCCGCGACCGGGCGCAGTCTCGGCCGCAGGGGCCGTCTGCGCCGGGTCGCCGACCCGGTGGCTACCGCGGCCGGATGTGGCCGCTACCCCTGGTAGGGGGGCTTCATCCGTGCCGGATAAGCGGTCGGCCCGGCGGGTCTGCGCAATCAATCGCAGCCCTTGTACCGCGTACAGCAGTCCGGCCCACCAGTAGATAGCAGTTCCCCAGATCGCGAACGCCCAACCCACAATTCTCGCCACATCGCCGACTATTCCGGCGTATCCGGCAAGGAACAGCAGCGGGAAGGAATAGAGCAGGCACAACGTGGCGGCCTTGCCCGCAAAGTTCACCGGCAGCGTGCCGTAGCCGTAGTGGCGCATAACCGGCAGCGCCAGCACCATCAGCGCATCGCGCACCACCAGTACGGCCAGCAGCCACCAGGGCACGACGCCTCGCACGACCAGCCCCAGTACCGCGGCGAATATGTAGAGCCGGTCGGCCAGCGGGTCCAGCACCGTGCCCAGGCGGCTGGTCTGGTTCCAGGCCCGGGCGATCTTGCCGTCGAGCCAGTCGGAGATCCCGGCGAAGGCCAGGATCCCCAGCGCCCACCAATCGGCCGCGGGTACCAGCACCAGCCACAGGAACACCGGCACGCCCACCAGCCGGAGCATGCTCAACAGATTCGGAACTGTCCAAACCCGGTCGCTCGGGACGTTTCCTGCTGCGCTCGGGCTCACTCGGCTCGCCACCCCACCTCCCAAGTGTCCGAATAGCGAGCTTACCCGGCAAAGGCTCGCGTTACAGCGGGGTAAAGGCGAGTCGGCGCAGCCGCTCCGGTCCGGTGGGCTCCTGCGCGGCCAACGGAGAGCACGAAATTCCGTACTGCCCGAAACGCCGCCGCACCGCCTCGACGACCCCGGTGTCGGGCTGTTCGGGCACCTGGTTGAGCACGACCGCGCCGAGCCGGAACCCGGCCTCGGCCAACTGGTCGGCGGCGCGCTCGGTCTCGGCCAGCACCATCCGCCGCGGCAGCAGCACCAGCCGCACCTCGGCGTCGGCGCGCATCCGCTCGGCCGCGCGCTGCAGGCGCAGCCGGCGGGCGTTCAACTTCTCCAGCAGCGGGTCGGGCTCGGGTTCGCCGGCGCCGCCCACCATGCCCGCGGCGAGGCGGTCGGCGCCCACCGCCCGCTCGCGCTGGCGGGCCAGCCCTTCCACCCACGGGGTCAGCAGCGCCGGCATGTTGAGCATGCGCAGCAGGTGTCCGGTTGGGGCGCTGTCGACGACCAGGCGGTCCCAGTGGCCGGGCACCTGGTCCATGGCGTCTACGAGCTGGTCGTTCAGCGCCGACTCGGCCATGCCGGGGCCGGCCGCGGCGTGGTCGAGGTGGCGCTGCACGGCCGGCATGATCTCGCGGGGCAGGGCCGCGTAGGCGTCGTCGGTGACCTGCCGGACCCGGCGGCGCACGGCCGCCTCGGAGTCGGGCTCGGCCGCCCACAGGTTTCCGGCGACGCGGCGCGGGGTGTCGCCGAGCCGGGTCTCCAGTGCGTCGCCCAGCGAGTGGGCGGGGTCGGTCGAGACGACCAGGGTGCGCAGTCCGGCGTCGGCCAGCGCGAGCGCGGCGGAGGCGGCCATGGTCGTCTTGCCGACGCCGCCTTTGCCGCCGAAGAAGGTGATGGGTGCGGAGTCGGCGGTGGCCGCCCCTGCGGCGCCGCGGAGGGCACCGGTGCCGGGGGTGTCCCCGTCGCCTGGTCCGCTGATGTGGTTGCCGGTGTTGCCGGTGTTGCCAGTATTGCCGGCGCTCTCGGCGTTTCCGGCGTTACCGGCGTTTCGGGCACTGTCGGCTGCCACGGCCGTCCCCCTGATTCCTCGCGCTGCGGTCCCGGTGCGGGTGCGGGTGCGGCTCAGCAGCACACGCCGGGATCGCCAAAGTCTTCCCGCCCCATGCGCTGGTGCCATTCGTGCAGGTCAGCGACCATGTAGGGGATCAGGTCGAGGGTCTCGTAGGCGGCGGGGTCCTCCACGCCCAGCGTCTGGAGCATCATCATCGCCCGCAGCGTGTCCTGCTGGGTGCGGGCCTCGCGGCGCAGTACGTGGCGCCAGCGGGACTCGAACCACTCCTCGTGGAAGTCCTCGATCCGGCGCCACGCACTGCGCAGCCGCTCCCACCTCCCGGTCACGGCGCGTCGTCGGTTCCCGCGGCTTCCTCGGTGGAGGCGGGCCGCCCCTGCGTGCTCTGCGGGTCTTGCGTTGCCTGCGGGCCCTGGAGGCCGTGCACGGTCTGCGGCGGTGCGGCACCGCGCTCGGCAAAGGCCCGGCGCAGTGCGATCGCCGCTTCAACGATCAGCCAGATCGCGAGCACGAAGATGAGCAGGTCGAGCGGGGCGAGCAGGAACACCTGCATCGGGTCGCCGGAGGTCAGGAACCCGGCCAGATTCACGATCAGGGCCCAAGAGGTCATGAACAGCAGGAACACCAGGGGAACCAGGACCGCAAGCGGGTTGCGGCTGTTCTTGGTGACCCACACCGCCACCACCGCCAGGGCCAGGCCGGCGGTGAGCTGGTTGGTGGTGCCAAAGAGCTGCCACAGGGTGCCGAAGGCGAAGTCGCCGGGAACCAGCGCCAGGGCCAGCGGGATGACGGTGGCCACCACGGTGGCCGCGGTCAGGTTGCGGGCCAGCGGTCGGATCCGGACGATCTCGGCGATCTCCTGGACGATGTAGCGCTGCAGCCGCACGCCGGTGTCCATCGAGGTCGCCGCGAAGCTGACCACCACGATCACCGCGAAGACGGTACCGATGGAGGTGGGCACCCCGAGGTTGTTGGCGAAGGCGGCCACACCGGCGGTGAAGTGGCCCACCGAGCCGTCGGAGGCGGTGGCGAAGTCGGCGTAGAGGTTGTTCCACTGGCCGGCGGTGGCGGCCACACCGGCCGTGCAGGCCAGGATCGAGCACAGCGCCAGCGTGCCTTCGCCGGTGGAGGCCAGGTAGCCCACGTAGCGGGCGTCGGTCTCCTTGTCGAGCTGCTTGGCGGTGGTGCCGGAGGCGACCAGGCTGTGGAACCCCGAGATCGCGCCGCAGGCGATGGTGACGAACAGCAGCGGGAACCAGGGCGGCGAGCCGGCGGGCACGTCGTTGACCACCGGGGCGACGATGGCGTCCCAGCCGACCACCACGCCCACCAGGATCACGCCGAGCGCGAGCACCATCTGGTGCTGGTTGATGTAGTCGCGGGGCTGCAGCAGCAGCCACACCGGCAGCCGCGACGCCAGGAACGCGTAGATGAAGATCAGCAGGACCCAGATCATGTTCGGGGTCACGCCGAGCGCCGCGGCCACGGGTTCGAGGGAGACCGGCACCGCGACACCGAGCGGGATGCAGGCGTAGACGATGACCAGCGAGATCAGCGACGGCACCAGCGCGGCGGTGCGCCGGCGGTAGACGTACTGGCCCACCGCGATCGCCAGCGGGATGGTCACCAGCACCGGGATGACCGACTCGGGGTTGCTGGTGAGCAGGTTGCCGATGACCACCGCGAAGACCGCGTTGACCATGGTCAGCAGGAAAAAGATGATCAGCAGGAACAGGGTGCGCGAACGGGAGCTGATCACCTCGCCGGTCAGCGTGCCGATGCTCTTGGCCTTGTGCCGCACCGAAACCACGAGCGAGCCGAAGTCGTGCACCCCGGCCGCGAAGACCGTGCCGGCGACCACCCACAGCAGGGCCGGTCCCCAGCCCCAGAACACCGCGACCGCCGGACCCACGATCGGGGCGGCGCCGGCGACCGAGATGAAGTGGTGGCTGAAGACGATGTGCTTGTTCGTGGGGATGAAGTCGATACCGTCGCGGTAGGTGTGGGCCGGAGTCACAAACGACGGGTCGAGCGCGTAGACGCGCTTGGCCAAATACGCCGAGTAGTACCGGTAGCCCACGGCGAAGATCGCCAGGACCACGATCATGACGACGGCTGCTGGCATTGGCTGTCCTTACGTCACGCTGCTACACACGCTGCTCGCCCCGCCCGGACCGCCCATCGGCCTGATGCGGCTGAGGCCGATCGCCGAGCGAGCCGTGACCGGGACACAACTACCGAAGATCGAATAAAGTCACCAGAAATTAACATGTGCCTCTTCACAGACAAAGGGTTGACCTTGCAAAACATGGTCACGGTTTGGCGGCGATCCACCGTCGCGGAACTGTGTTGGGTGGGCGATACGGGACCTGCAGGTATCCCGGTGGTACCGCTCGTATGGGACGACCTGCCGTGCGTGGCACTGCCCATGGCGCACCTTGATGCGGTCGACAGCATGACCTCGGGACGGGCCGCGTTCGCGGTCACCCTTCCCACTGCCGGCGGCGACACGCTCAAGACTCGTAAAACGGGTGATAAGGACGAGGAGGTCAGCGGGGGAACCGGCGGCGGGGCCGGCGGCGGAACGCTCGCGGCGGGCGGGCTGGTGGCGACGGGTCCCGTCGACATCCGCTACGACCTGCAGGGCAAGCGCTTCGCCGACCACCTGATCGAGCAGGAGATCGTCAAGCACCCGCCCACCCGGCTGCGCGCCGACGGCCTGATGGCGCGCCGCGAGAACTGGTGGTGGCTGCCCCGGGTGCTGATCACCATGACCGCGCTGGAAGAGGTACGCGAACTGCCCGGGCGCACGCGCAGCGAGGACGCGCTGCTGGTGCGCCCGCACGGCCCCCACGGCAGCGCACCGCGGGTCGACACCGTCACCGCACGCACCTGGCCCGGCGACCCGGGTGGCGGAGTGGAGCTGTGGCGCCGCGACGGCGCGGCCCTGCAGGGCGGGGGCGAGCCCGCGTTCGCCTTCTCCCACCGGCACAGCCCCGACTTCGAACGCTGGGAACGCTGGTACCGCACCGGCCGCGTCCAAGGCGAGGTTCTGTCGGTATCCGAAAGCGAAGGCGCACCCGAACAGGAGCAACCGCGCCCCTACGGCCTGCTGGCACGCTTCCGCAACCACCGCGAAGTGGTCCGGTCCTGCCGAGAGGGCATTTCCCGGGCGGAATCCCGCACCGCCGGCGAGGAGTAAGCGGGGGCTCGCCCGGCTCGGGCTGCGGTTCCGCCCGGCGCAGGAGCAATGCGCCATGGGCGGGCCGGCCGCCGGCCCGGGCCCGGCCGGGGACCGGGGCCCGGGGCCCGGGTGGTCTCTTGCCGGTTTCCCGGGGCAGGTGCCGCGGTAGGTTCGGCTTCCACTTGGACATCGACGTGTGGGAACGGCCCCGGCGCTCGTCCGCACGGGTCGCCCCCGGTGCCTGCCTGAACGGCCCGGTTGGCCGGAAACGGACGGCTGCCTTCACAGTGCGCCCGGACTGTGGTTGTCTGCCTGCGGCCCACCTGCGCATGCGGCCGGGGTCCGGCGCATGCCACCCCCCTACTCCCGGTGATGGCGCTGTGACTGACAAGGTGATCCGGCCGGACGAAGTCCCCGTGCCCCCGGTCGACTGCGATGCGCTCGACGAGGCGGCTACGGCACTGAAGAACGACGGCGCCGACGTCTCCCAAGCCGGGCAGGACATCAAGTCCACCTGGCACGGGCTCGAAGGAATCTACGCCGCCCCCGAGTCCGACTCCCTCTTCTCCGCGATCAACCCGGTGGCGACCAAGGGCGACGACTTCGGCTCCGCGGCGGCCTCGGTGGCCGACGCCTTGAGCACCTTCGCCGAGAAGGTGCGCCCGATCAAGGCCCGCCTGAAGGCCCTCAAGGCCGACGCCGAGGACTTCCAGGACAAGATCGACGGCGACGACGACTGGCGCGAGGACGAGGACAAGACCGACGAGCTGGACACGCTCAACAACGACATCCTCGCAGCGACCCACGAGTACCAGCAGGCCGAGCGCGACTGCGCCAACACCATCACGGCGCTGTTCGGCGGCACCACGTTCGTCGCCACCGCGCCGGGCGAGGAGGGCTCGGTCGGCGCGGACGAGCAGGCCCACGGCTACACCGAGGCCCTGAAGGACGTCGAGACGCCGTGGGCGACCCCGCAGGAGCACGACGCCCCCTGGTACGAGGACGTCTGGGACGGCGTGAAGGACTTCGGCGTGGGCATCGCCGAGGACCTCGGCTCCATGGTCGGCCTCTACGGCGAGGACGGGTGGGGTGTCGGCTCCGCCGGCGAGTGGTGGGGCAACATCAAGAACAACTGGGGCGACACCCTCAACGGGCTGGGCAGCCTGGTCGGCCTCTACGGGGAAAACGGCTGGGGGGTCGGCTCCTTCGGCGAGTGGTGGGGCAACCTCTCCTCCGGCTGGACCGAGTTCGCCCACGCCATTGTTCCTTGGCGCGAGTGGGGCGACCGGCCCGGTTACGTGATCACCCAGAGCGTGCTCAACATCGGCAGCATGTTCGTGGGCGGCGCCGGCGTGTACAAGGGCCTGGCCAAGGGGGCGCGCAAGGCCGGCGGCGGCGATGCGGACGTCGATACCAGTACCAACGCGCCCGAACAGGACCTGTCCCCGGACGTGGACGCCCTGCAGCGGCTCGGCAGCCGCCCGGGACAGGGCTCGACGCAGGATCTGCAGAACACGCTGGACGGCCTGGACATCGACGGCAGTCAGATCGACGGGCTGCAGAACGCGCTGTCGCGGGCCGAGGGCTTCGGCGACGGCGGAGCACCGGCCGGCGGGTCCGCCCCGGAGATCGATCCCGCCATGCACATGCACGACGGACCCGAACTCCAGCCGGCCGGCAGGCACTCCTTAGACATCCATGCCAACGAGGAGGGCCCCGACTTCCCGCCGACGACGACACCAACGCCGACCGAGCCCGTCCCCGACTCCCCCAGCCCGGAACCGGGGCAGACCCCGCAGGAACCGGGGCAGGCCCCACCGGCACCGGAGCGCCCGCACGGCCCGCCCACCGGATCGGGAGGGGAAGGCGGACCGGGTCCGGGCCCGGGCTCCGGTTCAGGCGGCCCACCCACCGGAGGCGGAGGCGACGGCGACCGGCCGCAGGTACCCGACGGCGAGGCTGAAGGCGCCGGCCGAGATGGCGGAGACCAGCCCGACCGCCGCGAAGAACCCGAGCCAGAGGAAACTACGGGGCCGGACAAATCCCGGATAAAGACCACCCCGGAGGGCGAGCAACGCCCTTCGGAGACACCGGAAGACGGTCCGACCGAAAAATCTGAACGACCGGAGCAACCGGAGCAACCGGAGCGGCCAGCCGGCCAATCCCCCGAGGAACAGCAACACGGCGACGAGGGCAAGCCGCAGGAGCAGGAGCAACAGCAGCCGGACCAGGAGCAGCCCGAGCAAGGGCGGGACCAGGAGCAACCGGACGACCCCAAGGGGAACGAACCGGACGGCGAGGGTAAGGACAACCCTGAGAGCGCACAGGAACCAGAGCCCACCGACGCGATCGACCAGCCGCAACAGGACCCAGCAGACGAGAAGGGGGATCAGGACGGCCAGAAGTCGGAAACAGATCCCGATTCAGCGGCCGATGACATCGCCAACATCGCCACCCGACCATTACCTGAGGACTTTGCTCACGGTCAGGTGCTTGAGCAACTCGAGGAATCGCGGGTCACCAGAGGTGACAACGGCCTGATAGAGACCATCGACGGCAACCCGGTTAACCAATATATGCGGTCCACTGTTTCGGACCGCGCACACCACATGCGACACCTAGTAAAACAATTGGAGTTCACCAAGGCTGCCCTGGGAAAGACCATGGGGGCAGTTAACTCCGTAGCCGTTGATCTCCGAACGGGCCTGGTCGCGGAAGGTATCAACGGACGCACAAGCGACTGGCTGCGCCCAACTCTCCTCCACAAGGAGATTGGCGACAACCTTCTTGCAATGGAAGCCAATGGACCGTACATCGTCGGTGATCCCGAGAGAGCTGGTGCGATCGAACATAAACATGCCACCCGAGACGAGCCAACGCGACACGCCGAAATAAAGGCAGTAAACAGACTCCTCGATGCCCGGGGTGCACCAGCCGGAACAGACGCACTAAAAGAGTTCCGCATAGACAATCTTTTCACATTGCGCCACGAAGGGCCGATAAATGCCCCTTGCTGCGGGAGTTGCACACGCCTCCTGAAAGACGTTTCCAGTCCAAATTCCGGAAAGACATATGATCCACAAGGAAAGAAAAACCCAGATATCTTCTACGATTAAGGAGATAAATGCGCGTTCACGATGACGACACAGAGTCCGACGAAGACGGGTTCGTGCTATACAACGGAGAACCCTTTACCGGGGAAGTCATAGAAACAAACAAGGAAGGGGATGTAGTATCACTCGTCACATACAAAATGGGGATTGAACACGGCCCTTGGGTGGAATGGTACTCAAACGGACAGAAAATGGTCGAAGGTCACAACCACCAAGGCAGCGCCGTCGGAACATGGAAAAAATGGCATAAGAACGGTGTTATTTCAGAAGAGCGAATTCACAACGATAACCATAGAGCAGCGACATATAGAAGCTGGGACAAAAACGGAAAAATCCTTATAGACGAGCGATACTAATTTTGTAGTGTCTATACCATTCGCCATCCCGTTTTTGCTCTTCGTGGGACACCCACTAGAAATCGTCCGATCTTCCAGTAGCTGCACCTCCCACCCGAACTCAGGACGCGAAAAGAGGATCGAACTTTAAAACCTACTCAGCGCGCCTATATGGCAATCCCGGTGGTCACCGGCGAGGCACGCGGCAAGGTCGCTTACACCTGGAACGACGAAATTCTGCCGTCCTTCCCCGTCCATCTCGACTACCCGGCGTGGTACGAAGGCTGGCTGGACGAGTTCCTGTGCTCGGTGGATCACGTCTGGTACGGGTTCGGTCCCAGCGGAGACAGCCCGGGGCACTGAATCCGGCACCGACGGTCCCGACGAGGAGGCGGCCGAGGCACTGCGGGAAACCGCCCGCACCGCCGATTCGGCGCGGCTCCGCTTTTCCGCTGTGTGCGCGCTCGGACGCGGCGAAGGCCATGAGGACGCGTTGCGGGCGGCGCTGGACGACCGCTCCGCGGCGGTCGCCACCATCGCCCGGATCAGCCTGGGCGAACCTGCGGACTGAACGGGGAAGCGCAAAACCGTTGTACGCCTGGGCGGCGAACCCGCCCCCTCGTGGTCAAAGCCGGGTTCACCGCCGATTTCGCCGCCGCCCGCGCAGGTTGCCGTGTGCTGCGCGGGTGTCGGCGTCTGCCGGTGGCTGCGCGACCGTTTGGCTGCTCAGGCGCTGGGGAGTTGCCGGCGCAGGTAGCCGACCAGGACTTCGTGCAGTTCCGCCGCCAGGGCGTCGCGCTCCTGCTCGCCGGCTTCGGTGATCAGGGGGACCATGCCGCGAACGAGCTGGATCATGACCGTTGCCATCCGGGCCACGTCTTCGGGCGGGTGGTCGGGGAGCAGGCCGGCGATGAGGGCGGCGACGCGTTCGTGGATGGTCTGTTGGACCGGCGCGATGGCTTCACGCAGGCCGGCGGGCATGTCCGTGCGGGAGAAGAGTGCCTTGAACCCGGGGTGGGCCAGGTTGAAGGCGATCAGCGGGCGGAGCACGGTGTCGACGACGTCGTCGAGGTCCGCGCCGCCAGCCACGTCCGCGGGGTCGACGGTGAACGCCTCGCCGCGGAGCGCGGTGAGCCGGGCGGCGTAGTGCTCGGCCAGGGCGCGGGCGATGTCGTCCTTGTTCGCGAAGAACTGGTAAAGCGATCCCGGTGACACGCCGGCCCGAGCGGCGATCGCGTTGGTCGTCGCCGCGTCGTAGCCCTGCTCCGTGAAGACGGCCGCGGCGGCGTGCAGGATCTGCTCGATCCGCTGCTGTCCCCGCGCTTGCCGGCGCCGTCCGGCCGTTCTGCTTCCGGTTCCTGCGGCCGACTGCTCCTCGCTCGCCACGATCCTCCCGATCCGCTGCGCTGTCTGTCCTGCCTTGCTGGGCTGTGCCGCCTTACTGCGCTGCTCTGCCGTACCGCTGTGCTGCATCGCCTGCCTGTACCGGCTCACCCCGCGGCACCGGTGCCTGCTGAACCGTACGGCAACGCCGCGCCCCACCGCACCCCGCACCCCGCACCCCGCACCCCGCACCCCGCACCCCGCACCCCGCACCCCGCACCCCTCGACAATGCGAGCATTTACTCGTATTGTGCAAATGCGAGCAACCATTCGTGAAATCTACCAGGCGACGCGTCCGCCGCCCATAGGGCCGCCGCCTCACCGCCATCCGGGCGCGCCGGAACAGTGCAGGTCCGCACGCCCCTAGTCCCCCAGCGCCGCAGACGAGGGGTCTTCAATCCTGCAGCCCCTCCCAGCCCCCCGGCCCCGGCCCCGACCGGACCGGCCGAATCCCCGCAGGCCTCCTACTTCCCTCCCCTCCCCCACCACCGACCCCACTGGAGAACCGCAGTGACCGAGCCCTCGCCCGCCCCGCCCGCGCCACCGCCCTCCCCCACCCGCTTCGAGCGGCTCGGCGACTTCGCCTACCGCCGGCGGCGCCCGGTGCTGGTCGTCAGCGTCATCGTGTTCGTCGCCCTGGCGATGGGCGCCGCCGGAGCGATGTCCTCGTTCGTGCTCAACCGCTGGGAAGCCCCCGGCAGCGAATCGGTCGCCGCCCAGCAGCCGTTGCGCGAGCAGTTCGCCACCGGCAACTCCAACCTCATCCTGCTGGTTACCGCACACGGCGGCGATGTCGACGACCCCGCGGTCGCCGACGCCGCGGCCGCCGTCTCCGCCGAGCTTGCAGCCGAGGACGCGGTCGCCGATGTGTGGTCGTACTGGTCGCTCGGCGGCGACGCCACGCTCCGCAGCGACGACGGGCGTTCCGCGATGGTCCTCGCCCACGTCGCCGGGGACGCCACCGCGGCCCGCGCCGCCATCGCCGGGTACATCCCCGACTACACCCGCGACAACGGGACGATCCGGGTGCGGGTCGCCGGCTCGGAAGCCGCGTCGACGCAGATCAGTGCCCAGGCCACCCAGGACTTCGTCCGCGCCGAGCTCATCATCGTCCCGCTCATGCTCGCGCTGCTGGTCGCCATCTACCGGCGCGTCAGCTCGGCGCTGCTCACCCTCGGAGTCGGGCTGCTCTCCGTCATCGCCACGCTCGCCGGCCTGCGGGCGCTCACGTCCCTCGTCGAGATCGCGAGCTTCGCGGCGAACATCGTGCTCGTCATGGGCATCGGGCTCGGCGTCGACTACGGCCTGTTCATCATCTCCCGTTTCCGCGAGGCACTCGGCCGCGGCGCGGCGGTGCGCCCGGCGCTGCGCGAAACCCTCGACACCGCCGGCCGCACCGTCGTGTTCAGCGGTCTGACCGTTGCCGCGGCCCTCGCCGTCCTGGTCGCGCTGCCGTTCCCGTTCCTGCGGTCCTTTGCCTACGCGGGGGTCCTTACCGTCGCCACGGCCGCGATCGGCGCCCTCGTCGTACTGCCCGCCGCCCTGGCCGTGCTGGGTGAGCGCGGCCTCCGACGCGGCCGTGTCGCGGCGGAGCCGCAGCCGGTGGAGCAGGGCCGCTGGTTCCGCCTGGGGCGCCGGGTGATGCGGCGGCCCGGCGTGTGGGGGGCCGTGGCGCTGAGCGCGCTACTGGCGCTCGCCACTCCGGTTCTCGGACTGCAGATCGGGGTGCCCGACGACCGCGTGCTCCCGCAGGGTTTCTCCGTACGCGACACTTACGACCAGCTGCGCGGCGACTTCGCGGCGGAGTCCAACGACGCCCTCCAGGTCGTCGAGACCGGCGGCGCCGCACCGACCGGCGCCGAGGTCGCGGCCTACGCCGCCGACCTGTCCCGGATCGACGGGATCGCCCAGGTGAACTCGTCCGCTGGGATCTTCGCCGACGGCGCACGGATCGCCGCCGGCGACGCCCGGCTGGTCGAAGGCGATGTGCAGCGGCTGGAGGCCGTGCCGGACCGGGCGGCCATCGCCGGGACCGGCGGCGACCGCCTGGTGGCCGAGGTGCGGGCCGCCGCGGCGCCCTTCGACGGCACGCTCGTGGGCGGCTACCCCGCCCAGCTCGCGGACTTCCGCGAAGCCATGGTCGAGCGGCTCCCGCTCGTCATCGGCCTGATCCTGCTGGTCACCTTCGTGATCCTCTTCGCCCTCACCGGCAGCCTGGTGCTGCCGCTGAAGGCGACCGTGCTCAACCTGCTCAGCGTCGGTGTCATGTTCGGGGTGCTGACAGCGGTGTTCCAGAACGGGTTCCTCGCCGACGCGATCGGCTTCACCCCTGTCGGCACCCTCGACCCGGCGTTTCCGATCCTGATGTTCTGCGTGGTGTACGGCCTGTCCATGGACTACGAGGTGTTCATGGTCTCCCGTATCCGCGAGGAGTACGAACGCACCGGCGACAACGAAGGCGCCGTGCTCACCGGCCTCCAACGCAGCGCTCCGCTGATCACCGCGGCCGCGCTGACGCTCGCCGTCTCCTTCGCGGTCTACGCCACCGGCTCGGTCATGTATCTGCAGATGATCGGTATCGGCGTCGCGGTGGCGATTCTGGTCGACGCGACCGTCATCCGCGGCATCCTGGTGCCCGCCTTCATGCGCCTGGCCGGGCGCGCCAACTGGTGGGCGCCCGCCTTCCTCACCCCGGTCTTCCGCCGGTTCGGGCTCCGCGAACACGCACCGGCTCCCGCGCCGCCCGCGGCTCCGGAACCGGCCTCCCGCGGTGCGGACGTGTGAGGCCCGCGAGGGGCCGACCGCCGCTCAGCGTGCCCCCGCCGGGTGGGGGCACCGCCGGCGGCGCTCCTACCCGGCGGCTGTGCCTGCGCCTTCAGACCTTGCGCCACTTCGGCACCCAGGCGCCGTCTTCGATCTCGTAGTCGCTGAAGAGGGCTGGAGCCTCCTTGAGCATGGTTTCGCCGATCTTGCCGAAGAGCAGCCGGATCTCTTCTTCGGCGCCGGGGGCGGTGCGGGCTTCGAGCGTGTGGCGCAGGGTGCGGACGTTGGCGGTCCACACCAGGCCGGTGGCCACGCCCTCGGGGGCGAAGCGGCGCATGAAGGAGGTGCGGTGCTTCTTCTCGGCGAACTTGACGCCCTCTTCATCGAGGCCGAAATGCTCGGCCATCCACAGTTGGAACCGCTCCATCTGATCGAGCATCTCGGTGGCGCGCTCCATCAGCTCGGGGTCCTTGCGCGCCCAGTCGGGGAACCAGAACGGCAGGTCGTCCAGGCGGACGAACCGCAGCGACTCCTGGGAGACGGCGGTGCCGGGGCGGTGCCGGATCAGCTCGTGGGTCAGCACCCGGCTGACGTTGTGCAGCACGAAACTGAAGCTGACGTGCTCCAGGACGGAGCCGTGCATGCTGGCCAGGATGTTGCCCAAGTACTGGTCCTGGTCGGTGCGCACCCGGGTGACATTGGGGTTGAGGCCAGGCTCCCACGAGCGGTAACACAGCCGCCCGGCGAACTCGGCGAGGTTCTGCGGATCGTTCAGGGCGGAGTCGAGTTCGCCCCGGTCGAGCCGCTCCAGCCAGCTCTGCCCGCCGACATCGGCGAGGTAGCTGGCGATCTCGTCGTAGTCCAGTTGCGGTCTGGCGACCAGGTGGACCTCGGGCTCGACGCTCTTCACCGTGCTCTACTCCCCCATTGCGGGGCCCGTGGGCCCGCTGTGCTCCTGCTGCGGCGACCGGCACGCCGAAGGACCGCCGGTAGCCGCTGCGGGCTCCGGTGGTCGTGTGGACGGCGTGTCCGTCAGAACCTAGCATCGCCTGCGGACCATGGGAGCAGGCCCCAGGCCGCTGTACTGCGGCCACGGGACCTGCGAATACGGTGCGGAGCGCGCGGGTCCGTGCACAGCGCGGCGGACCCGGCACGACCGGTACGGATCGGGTGCGCACCGGGTGCGGTTCGTAGCGGTGGGGTTGTTGCCGGGTGCGGAGCCTTTCGGCCTCAGCCGATGTAGGCGATGCCCGGCGCGACGATCACGCCGACCACGATCAGCACGATGCCCCACAGCAGTTGGCGGCGCACCAGAGCGAAGATGCCGGCGACGATCAACACGATCCCAAGTATCAGCATGACAATACCCATGCCAAGGGCACTAACCCGGGCGGAGATCGCCTAACGCCCGGGGCGGCGGCAGGTGCCGGGGACCGCGCCACTGCGAGTCGGCCGACCGTGCCGCCTGCCCGTGCCGCGCTCAGTCCTCGACGTAGGGCAGCACGGCGCCGGGGCCCGCGAAGGCGCCGCCCTGCGGGCCGCCGTGCCAGAACGGGTCGTCGTCGGGGAAGTCGGCGGCGTAGCGGGCGGCGTCGTCGAGGGGCCGGTAGCCCAGTTCGCTCTCGCCGGCGCTGAGGTCCCAGAAACGGCGGGCGTTGCCGGAGACCGCATAGACCGCCGCGAAGTTCACGTTGGCCGCGGTGAGGGCGGCGCGGACGAACCCGACGCAGTCGCGCGGGCTCAGCCAGGTGGCCAGGTGGCGGGTCTCGGTGGGCCGTTCCTCGAAGGAACCCGCGCGCAGTGCGACGACCTCCAGCCCGAAGGTGTCGGCGTACATCTGGCCCAGTGCCTCGGCTGCGACCTTGGTGACCCCGTAGAGGCCGTCGGGGCGGGGCGGCTCGTCGGGGAAGACGTGGTGGTGGATGGGGTAGTTGCCGGTGACACGGTTGCTGGAGAAGAGCACGACGCGGGGTACCCCGGCCTGGCGGGCGGCTTCGAGGACGTTGAGGGTGCCGCGCACGTTGGCGTCCAGCAGGTCGTCGAAAGGGGCTTCGTCGGCGATCGCGGCGAGGTGGACGACGGAATCGGCGCCGGCGAAGGCCTCGCGCAGCGCCGCACGGTCGCCGACATCGGCCTTTACGGCGGTCTCGCCGTCGCCCTCGGGCTCGATATCGGCGGTGTCGACCAGCACCACATGGTCGGCGTCCTCGCGCAGCCCCGCGCGCACGGTGGGGCCGATGTTGCCCGCCGCTCCGGTGATCACGACCCTGCCAAGTTTCACGTCCATGCATACGAGCCTACGAGGGACGCAGGGGTCGTGGGCACACCGGCCGGGCATGGCGGAGCGCGGTTGGGGCGTTTGGCGGTGTGCCCGGGCCGAATGCGCAGGTTGTTCGCCCGAGCGCGGGCGGATGCGCGGTGCTGGGTACCCGCGCGGGTGCGCGCTCGGCGCGGGCGGGCGCCGAGCGCGCACCCGCGCTCATGAAGGTCGGCGCGCCATGCGCAGCACGCGCTCGATGATCGTTTCTCCGGTGGCCGCGGTCAGGATCGATTCGGGGTGGAACTGCACCGCCCACTTCTTGGCCGCGGGGTCTTCGACGGCCATGACGACCGGTGCGCCGCCGGCCTCGTCGACGGTGGCGGTAACGGTGAAGCCCTTGACCCGCTCGGGCGTGGTGTAGGTGGAGTGGTAGCGCGCCGCGGTGAACCCGCCGTCCTCGCCGAGCCCGGCCAGCAGGTCGCCGCCGCCGGCTGCGGTGCGGATGCGGCCCGGTTTTCCGTGCACGGGCTCGTCCAGGGTGAGCAGTTCGCCGCCCGCGTGCTCGACCATCGCCTGCAGCCCCAGGCAGACCCCGAAGACCGGCAGGCCGCGCGAGTCGAGCTGGTCCAGCAGTTCGGCGGCGCCGAAATCGGCGGGCACGCCCGGTCCGGGCGAGAGCACGACCAGGTCGGGCGCCAGGGTGTCGAGCAGGGCGGGGTCGAAGCCGTGGCGCAGCGTGGTGACCTCGGCGCCGTGGCGGCGCACGTAGTCGGCGAGGGTGTTGACGAAGGAGTCCTCGTAGTCGACCAGCAGCACCCGCATGCCGCCGCCCGCCGGCGCCGGAGCGGGCTCGGCCTCGGTGCCGGGATGCTGCGGCCCGGGCGCGGCGCCGGTGTCGTCCAGGGCCAGGGTCTCCAGCAGCGCGCGGGCCTTGAGAAAGGTCTCGCGTTCCTCGGCGTCGGGGTCGGAGTCGTGGAGCAGGGTGGCGCCGACCCGCACCGTGGCGACGCCGTCGCGGATATGGGCGGTGCGCAGTGTCAGCCCGGTGTTCATCGAACCGTCGAAGCCGATGACGCCGACGGCGCCGCCGTACCAGCGGCGCGGCGTGGTCTCGTGCCGCTCGATGAAGCGCATCGCCCAGGTTTTGGGCGCGCCGGTGACCGTGACGGCCCACATGTGGGTAAGGAAGGCGTCCAGCGCGTCGAATTCGGGGCGCAGCCGGCCTTCGATGTGGTCGACGGTGTGGATCAGCCTGCTGTACATCTCGATCTGGCGGCGGCCGATGACCCGGACGCTGCCGGGTTCGCATACCCGCGACTTGTCGTTGCGGTCGACGTCGGTGCACATGGTGAGCTCGGATTCCTCCTTGGCGGAGGTGAGCAGGGTGCGGATGTTGTCGGCGTCGCCGAGGGCGTCCTCGCCGCGGCGGATGGTGCCGGAGATGGGGCAGGTCTCGACCCGTTGGGCCTGCCCGGGGGCGCCGCTGACCCGGACGAACATTTCCGGTGAGGCGCCGACCAGGTACTCGCCCTCGCCGAGGTTGAAGAAGAACTCGAAGGGGGCGGGGTTGCGGGTGCGGAGGTGTTCGTAGAAGCGGGCCGGGGAGTCGCAGGTGCCGTAGGTGCGGTGGCCGGGCACGACCTCGAACAGGTCGCCGCGGGCGAAGCGCTTCTTGGCCTCGGCGACGATGCGGGCGTAGCTGCCGGGTTCGGGCTGGGGCGGGAGCTCGGCGGCGGGCGCGGGAACCGGGGTGGGGTCGGTGGCGCGCTCCATGCCGCGGGTGGTGCGCGGAGCCGGTTCCCCCTCGGCCGCCGGGCCGGATCGGCCGAACTGGCCGGGCTGGTCGGGCACGGTGAACTCGTAGGTGTAGCGCAGGCAGGTTTCGCGCTTGCGGTCGTGCACGATGATGGCGTCGGGCAGGTGCAGCACGAGGTCGCGGTCGTCGGGATTGCGCTGCAGGACGGGTTCGACCGGCTCGAACTGGAAGGCGAGGTCGTAGCCGAAGGCGCCGTAGAGGCCGAGGTGGGAGTCGTCTTCGGCGGCGAACAGGGCCACCACCGAGCGCAGTGCGGAGAAGACGCTGGGCCGGCGGCTGCGCTGTTCCTCGCTGAAGTATTCGCCGGCGGCGGGCTCGGCGACGGTGACTTCGACGGTGTCGGCGCTGGGCCGGGCGGGTTCGCCGTGGTGGGCGAATGCGGTGGCGAACACGGGCAGCAGCACCCGGCCGCGGTCGTTGAGTGCGGTGGCGGTGATCCGCCGCCCGCGGGCGGCGACCTCCAGGCAGGGGTCGACGTAGCCCATGTGCCAGCGGCTGTAGCGGCCGGGGTACTCCATCCCGGAAGAGAGCACCCCGCCGCGGCGGTGCTCGACTGAGGCGACCAGGTCGGCGAGGACGCCCGGGTCGCAGGGGGCGGCGGTGCGGTCGACGTCGATACCGCCGGCGGTGCGGTAGGAGTTGCCGGTGGTGTCCCCGGTGGCGGGGCTGTGGGCGGGCGGAGTGGCTGAACCTGTGGTCACGGCCGGTCCTTTGCGCTGGGCTGTGCGGTTGGACGTTGCAGCCGCGCCGGGCCGGGGCCGGATATACGAAACGGCCGCCGGTACGGGCGGCCGCTGGGCTGATGTGGGAATCGCGTACCTGCAAGCGCCGCCTAGGAGCGGCGCCACCACTGTTTCGGGACAGGAGCGATTCGCATGGCACGAGCATAGCGCATCGCGACCTATACGCGGGAGAGAACGGCCGAGGGGGCTGCACGGATCCGCTGCGCGTTCCGGGACCACCCGGGTCGGCCGGAAGGTGTGTGCAGGCGGGCACGGGCGTATGTGGACGTGGACGGGACCACCGGAGACGGGATCGGGATGCGCATGCGGGAGCCGCGGTGGATCGGTAGCGGAGCAACCGGGTCTACACGGGCGCGCGGGAATGAATCACCGCACTGGTACGCTCTACCAACACTGAAACCCTAAGAACGTACGTCTCTACTTCAAGGATACCACCAACATGGTAGAGGATCAACAAGATCCCAACAGAGGTCTTGACACCGGCCGCGATCTGGCTCTCCGTGTCGAGCAGGACTACGTCGATCGGCTCTACACGCGCCTGGACGTGCTCCGCGTCCAGACCGCGCAGGGGCTTCACGAGGCGTTGGGCCGCGGCGGCGCCGGGGGCTATGCCGCGCGGACCGAGCGCGAGGCCCGGGCCGACGAAAACGCCGCACGCCTGACCCGGCTCAACTCCGTCGAAAACGGACTGTGCTTCGGCCGCATCGACCTCGGCGACGGCACCCCCGCAACGGCGCAGACCCTCTACATCGGCCGCATCGGCCTGCGCGACGAGGACCACGAACCCATCCTGATCGACTGGCGCGCCCCCGCCGCCCGCCCCTTCTACGCGGGCGCCCCGGCCTCCCCCGCCGGACTGGTGCGCCGCCGCCACCTGCACGTGCGCGACCGCGCCGTCGTCGGCCTCGACGACGAAGTGTTCGACCTCGACGGCCTCAGCGAGGACGACCGCCGCACCCTGGTCGGCGAGGCCGCGCTGCTTGCGGCGCTGAACCGGGGACGCACCGGGCGGATGGGCGACATCGTCGCCACCATCCAGGCCGAGCAGGACCGCGTCATCCGCGCCGGGCTGCCGGGCGCGCTGGTGGTCCAGGGCGGGCCGGGCACCGGCAAAACCGTCGCCGCCCTGCACCGCGCGGCCTACCTGCTCTACACGCACCGCTCGGTGCTGGAGCGGCGCGGGGTCCTGGTCGTCGGCCCCAACCCGACGTTCCTGCGCTATATCGGGCGGGTGCTGCCCTCGCTCGGCGAGACCGACGTGGTCGTGCAGACCGTGGGGCAGCTCTACCCCGGCGTCGCCGCGGCGGGCGAGGACACCGCCGAGGCCGCCGCGGTCAAGGGGTCGCTGCGCATGGCCGATGTGGTGGAGGCCGCCGTGGCCGACCGCCAGCGCGTGCCCGAGGGCGATCTGGTGGTGCAGGCCGACGGCGTCGAACTGCGCGTGGCCCACGAGACCTGCAGACATGTGCGCGACCGCGCCCGGGAGCTGGGCCTGCCGCACAACCGGGCGCGCAAGCTGTTCGCCAACGAGATGCTGTGGGAGCTGGCCCGCGCCCAGGACGCGTGGATGGAGGAGTCGCTGCGCGAGGCCGAGGAACTGCTCCAAGAGGCGGGCGGAGCCCCGAAGTCCGAACTGGAGGACCCCGACGCGCAACTGCGGTCCGAGGAGGACACCGCCTATGCGCGCGAGATGCTGTGGGCCGAGCCTGCGGTACGTGCGGCCGTGGACGGGCTGTGGCCGCTGCTGACCCCGGAGCGCCTTGTCGGCGAACTCCTCAGCGACCCGGATCTGCTGGCCTCGGCCGCAGCGGGCGCCGAACGGCTCTCGGCCGGGCAGGGTCTGGCCGAGGGCGAATGGCGTGCGCTGCTGCGCCCGGCCGGCTCGCCTTGGACCGCGGGCGACGTCCCGCTGCTGGACGAGGCCGCCGAACTGCTCGGCACCGACGGCAGCGAGGAACGCGCCCGCGAACGCGCGGCCCAGCGCCGGCGCGAAGAGGCCGAGAACTACGCCCAGGGCGTACTGGAGTACACCGGGTTGTATGAGGACGGCGTGCTCGACGCCGGCGCACTCGCCGACCGCCAGGAGCAGGGGCCGCAGGGCAGCACGGCCGACCGCGCCGCGGCCGACCGCACCTGGGCCTACGGCCACGTGATCGTGGACGAGGCCCAAGAGCTCTCCGAGATGGCCTGGCGCACCGTGATGCGCCGGGTGCCCGCCAAGTCCCTGACCGTGGTGGGCGACCTCGCCCAGACCGGCAGCTCGGCGGGCGCGCGGTCGTGGGAGGCGATGCTGGGCCGCTACGTCGGCGGCCGGCTGCACGAGGAGCATCTGCTGGTCAACTACCGCACCCCGGCCGAGATCATGGCCGTGGCCGCCGACGTGCTCGCCGAGATCGCGCCCGAACAGGCCGTGCCGGAGTCGGTGCGCGACGGCGGCGAGGCGCCGCGGGCGGTCCGCGCCGGCGGCGACCTTGGCGGCGGCCTGGACCGGCGGCTGCCCGAGCTGGTGGCCGCCGAGCTGGCCGCGATCGGCGAGGGCCGGGTGGCCGTCATCACCCCCGCGGCCAAGCATGCCGAGGTCGCCGCCCTGCTGCCCGAGGCCGCCGCCGACCCCGGCCCGGAGATCCTCGACCACCCGACCGCGGTGCTGACCGCTACCCAGAGCAAGGGGCTGGAGTTCGACGCGGTGGTGATCGTCGACCCGGCGGGGATCCTGGCCGCCTCGGCGTCGGGCGGGCGCGACCTGTACGTGGCCATCACCCGCGCCACCCGGCGGCTGACCGTCGTGCACGAGGGCGACCTGCCGCAAATGCTGTCCGGGCTGCGCGATTCGGGTGCCGATACCGGTACTGACCCCAGCAGCGCAGGAGAAGGGGCGCCGACCGCCGCGGCAGAGCAGGAAGCAAGCAGGGGCATAGGCGGCCGAGTGGGCACCGGGCTGCGCTGAGGCGGGCGACCGCTGCGGGCTGCAAACCGCCAATGCGGCGGAGGCGGTGCCGGCCGGCCCGTCCGATCCGGTGGCACCGCCTCCGCACGCGCCGCCGGCGGGGCAGCACTGCCCATCCTGGCTGGTCCGCGCGCTGCGGCGCCTCCCCCTCAGGAACGGGCTCCTCCCCCGCCGGTGGGAGGAGTCCGGCGGGGGCGCCTTGCAGGCGGGCGAGCGGGTGTGCGACTCTCGGTGGTAGGTACTACGTAGTACCTACCTGCTGCTCCCCAGCGGGGACGGCTCCCGCCCTACCCACCCGGCGACATCGAGAGCGGAGCGCTCGTGCTGCAGTCGTACCTGGCCCTGTTGCGGAAACCGCACGTCTCCACGGCACTGGCGACCAACATCGCGGGCCGGCTGCCCAACGGGATGGCGGTTCTTGCCCTCACCCTGCTGTTCCGGCACGCGGGCGTGGACTTCGGCACCGTCGGCCTGCTCCTCGCCGTCTACGGTGTCAGCACCGCGGTGGGTGGACCCGTACTCGGCCGGCTCGTCGACTTCCACGGCCAGTCGCTCGTGCTGGTGGGCAGCGGACTGGTCTCGGGGGCGGCGTTCGTGGGGCTGGCCTTGGCGCCGGGGGCTCCACTGGCCCTGACTGCGGCGCTGACGGCGATCGCCGGTGCGCTCACCCCGCCGTTGGAATCGTGTCTGCGCTCGGTCTGGCCGACCTTGGTCGCCGATGAACGCGAACGCGAGACCGCCTACTCGCTGGACGCGGCAATGCAGGAGGTCATCTTCGTTGCCGCGCCCCTGGTCGTGGTGGCCGTCGCCGCACCGTTCCTGCCGATGCACGCGGTCATCGCGACGGCGCTGATCACGGTGGTCGGCGCCGCGGTCTTCGCCGGCCTGCGCCCGGTCCGCCGGTGGCGCCCGGTTCCGCGCCGCACCAACTGGCTGGGGCCGCTGATGGAGCCCGGCGTGCGCCGCATCCTGGTGTGCTTCGTGTTCGTCGGGGCTGCGCTGGGCGCCCTGGCGGTGGGTACGGTGGCCTACTCCGAGGAAAGCGGGGCCCGCGACGTCTCCGGCCTGCTGCTCAGCGCCAACGGGTTCGGCGCGCTCCTCGGCGGCCTGGGCTACGGAGTGGTGCGCCTGCCCTTCTCCGGCGCCGTCCGGTTCCGCGTCCTGCTGGCCGGGCTGGCACTGGGATACCTGCCGCTGCTGCTCATGCCGGGGCTGCCGCTGATGGCGGTGCTGATGGCGGTGTCGGGCTTCTTCCTCGCCCCAGCTCTGGCGTGCACGTTCCTGCTGCTGGGCCGCATGGCACCGCGCGGCACGACCACCGAGGCGTTCTCCTGGCTGATGTCGGTGTTCGTGTGCGGCAACTCGCTGGGCAGTGCGCTCGCGGGGGCCGCCGCCGACCGGGTCGGCGCGGTGGCCGTGTTCGGCGTGGCCGCCGCGGCGACGCTGGCGGCCGCGCTGCTGTCGCTGCGCGCCGGGACGGCCGGGCC
>NZ_BAAGYZ010000016.1:0-1093 GCF_054778995.1 Streptomonospora sediminis | reverse complement strand
TGTAGGCGGGTGGGGGGTCGGCGGGGTTGGTGTCGGTGTCCGGGGTGGTTGCGGGGTCGTGCTGGCCGGTGTTGGGGTTGTCGATGGTTTGCGGGTCGGGGTCCGGTGAGGTCTGGGGGCCGTCGTTGGTGGGGCCGGCGTGTTGGGTGTCGGTGGTTTCGGTGGCGGGGGGAGCCTGACCCTCGAATCCCGGCACGGATGTTTCTGGTGCGCGGTTGTCCGTGTCGGGGTGGCCCTGGTCGGTGGTAGGGCCGAAGTCGCTGCTGCTGCTGTCGCCGGTGTGGGGGTTGCCCGGGTCGTCGGTGGGGGTGCTGCTGCCGCTGGTGCTGCCGGTGGTTGCGCTGCCGCCGCTGGTTGAGTCGTTGTTCGGCCCGCCTGTTTTGCCTGTCCCGCTGGGGTTGTTGCCGGTGTTGGTTGTGCTGGGGCCGCCGGATGGGGTGGGTGCCGGTCCGCTGGTGGTGGGTGGGTTGGCGGCGATGTTGATGGGCGCGGGGGCCGGTGCCGGGGTGTCGGCGGGGGCGTCGGTGTCTTCGCGGGTGTGGTTTCCGGGGGTGTCGGTGGTGGCGGGGTCGTTGCGGTTGGCCGGGGCGTCGGTGGTGGTGGGGCCGGCTGTGTTTTCGGATGTGGGGTCGGGTTGGTTTTGGGTGGCGGGGTCGGGTTGGTGGTCGAGGGTGTTGGTGGTGTCGGGGGCGGTCGTGTTGGTGGTTTCGGGGGTGGGTGTGCGGGGGTGGGCGTTGGGCGGTGCGGTGTCGGTGTCGGGGTTGGGCGTGTGGATGGTGTCGGGGTCGTTGTCGGTTGCGGGATCAGCGTGGTCGTTGGTGTTCGCGGCGTTGTTTCCGGGGTTGCCGCTCCCGTGCCCGTTCCCGGCTCCGTCGCCGCCTCCGGTTCCGCTCCCGGCTTCCGGGTCGTTGGTGGGGGGCGGTTGCGGGGTGTGGTCGTTGCTGGTGGTGGTGATGGGGGTGGGGGTTGTTGTGGTGGTGTCGGTGGTGGTGGTGTCGGTGGGTGCGTCGGGGACGTGGATTTGGGTGTTGTTGAGGGCGTCGAGCAGGGCGAGGGTGCCGTCGACGGCGACGGTGGAGATGACGGCTTGGGA
>NZ_BAAGYZ010000015.1:0-639 GCF_054778995.1 Streptomonospora sediminis | reverse complement strand
TGTAGGCGGGTGGGGGGTCGGCGGGGTTGGTGTCGGTGTCCGGGGTGGTTGCGGGGTCGTGCCGGCCGGTGTTGGGGTTGTCGATGGTTTGCGGGTCGGGGTCCGGTGAGGTCTGGGGGCCGTCGTTGGTGGGGCCGGCGTTGGTGGGGTCGGCGTGTTGGGTGTCGGTGGTTTCGGTGGCGGGGGGAGCCTGACCCTCGAATGCCGACGTCTGCGAAGGGGTCTCGGACGCGCCGATATCCCCGCGGTCGTCCTCGTGTCCGGGGGTGACGCCGTCGGTGTGGGGGTTGCCTGGGTCGTCGGTGTGGGGGTTGCCTGGGTCGTCGGTGGGGGTGCTGCTGCCGCTGGTGCTGCCGGTGGTTGCGCTGCCGCCGCTGGTTGAGTCGTTGTTCGGCCCGCCTGTTTTGCCTGTCCCGCTGGGGTTGTTGCCGGTGTTGGTTGTGCTGGGGCCGCCGGATGGGGTGGGTGCCGGTCCGCTGGTGGTGGGTGGGTTGGCGGCGATGTTGATGGGCGCGGGGGCCGGTGCCGGGGTGTCGGCGGGGGCGTCGGTGTCTTCGCGGGTGTGGTTTCCGGGCGCGTCGGTGGTGGCGGGGTCGTTGCGGTTGGCCGGGGCGTCGGTGGTGGTGGGGCCGGCTGTGT
>NZ_BAAGYZ010000014.1:0-23389 GCF_054778995.1 Streptomonospora sediminis | reverse complement strand
CCGCAAACCCGCCGCCCGCGGCGGCGAGCGGCCCGGCGCCCGCGCTCCGCAGGGCTGACAGAAACCCCGGCCTGCTTCCGGCCGGGCCCCGGCGGGCCGGATGTGCCCGACACGGGCCCGTCCGCCTGCCGGGGCCGCACAATCCCGGCTCCCGCCGCCTCATCGAGCCGGCGGGCGCCTTCCCAGCGGCGGCGCCCTCCCACCCGGGGCGCCGCCGCTCCTTTTCCGGTCGGCCCGGCCGGCCGTCAGCCCCCGCGGGGCGCGTACATGATCACGGCCACACCCACCAGGCACAGCAGCGCGCCCAGCACGTCGAACCGGTCGGGCCTGAACCCGTCCACGACCATTCCCCAGGCCAGCGATCCGGCGACGAACACGCCGCCGTAGGCCGCGAGGATGCGGCCGAAGTGGGCGTCGGGTTGGAACGTGGCCACGAAACCGTAGAGCCCCAGCGCCAGCACACCCGCCCCGATCCACAGCAGGCCGCGGTGTTCGCGCACCCCCTGCCACACCAACCAGGCGCCGCCGATTTCGCAGAGCGCGGCGACGGCGAACAGCACAACCGATTTCACAACGGGCACGAGGGCGAGCACGCGGGGACCTCCGTTCGCCGGTGCAGGGGTAAGGGCGGCGGCGCGCGGTCGGCTGTGGACAATGCGCGCACGATGAAAACCGTTGCCGATACTATGCCGGGGACCGGATGACCACCCCTGCCGCGCCGTTCGCGCGGCCCACTATCGAGCTTTTCGGAGAACCAGCGTGCCGCAACGCCCGGCGGGACCCGCTCCTCCCGCACACGCCTCCCTGGGCGATTCCCTGGCCACCGGTTGGGACGACCCCGAGGACGCCCTGCCACCCGCCGACTGGGGCCGCCCCCAGGGGCCGCGTCCGCTGGCCACCGTCTGGCTGTTCGCGCTGTTCACCGTCGCGCTGGCAGCGGGCGGCGCCTGGGTGTCGGACCAGCTGACCCACGAGGCGTTTCTGGCCTGGGCCACCGTCTTCACCGCGATCAGCCTGCAGGCGGTGCCGTTCCTGGTGTTCGGCGTCGCGCTGTCGGCGGCGCTGACCGCGTTCGTTCCGGCGTCGTTCTACCGGCGGGTCATGCCCGCCAACCCCTATGCCGCGGTTCCGGCCGCCGGCGCCGCGGGCATGGTGCTGCCGGGGTGCGAGTGCGCGTCGGTCCCGGTCGCCAGCGGGCTGATGAAACGCGGCATCGCCCCTGCGGCGGCGCTGACCTTCCTGCTGGCGGCGCCGGCCATCAACCCGGTGGTCCTGGTGGCCACCGCGGTCGCCTTCGCCGGCCAGCCCGAGATGGTCCTGGGCCGCCTGGCGGCCTCCTTCGGCGCCGCCGTCGTGGTCGGCTGGGTGTGGGCGCGCCTGGGGCGCACCGACTGGCTCCGCCCGCCGCGCACCGGACACGATCCCGATGCGCCGCGCTGGCAGGTGTTCCGCGAGTCGATGGTGCACGACCTGATGCACGCGGGCGGGTTCCTGGTGCTGGGCGGGCTCGCCGCGGCCACCGTCAACGTTGTGGTGCCGCGCGAATGGGTGGCGGCGGTCGCCGACCGTCCGGTCATCTCGGTGCTGGTTCTCGCGCTGTTCGCGATCGTGCTGTCGGTGTGCTCGGAGGCCGACGCCTTCGTCGCGGTCAGCCTCACCGAGTTCTCGCCCACGGCCAAGCTCGCGTTCCTGGTGGTGGGGCCGATGGTCGACCTCAAACTGATCGCGCTGCAGGGCGGCACGTTCGGGTGGTCCTTCGTGCGCCGTTTCGTTCCGCTGACCCTGGCCGCCGCACTGGTCGCCACGTTCACCGTAGGAGGGCTGCTGCTTTGAACCGGACCGCGCAGGGGATCGTGCTGGTGCTGCTGGGCGCCGCCGCGCTGAGCAGCACCCTGTTCAGCGACCTTTACCTGAACTACGTGCAGCCGGGTTTCCGGCCGTTTCTGATCGGAGCGGGCGCGGTGCTGATCGCCTTGGGCGCCACCGTGGTCGCCGGCGAGGTCCGCGCCGCGCTGGGCGGGGCGGTGCAGCGCGCGCCGGCCGCCGGCTGCGGGCCCGGCGGGCACGACGACCACGGCGGGCACGGGCACGGCGCGCCCCGGGTGGCCTGGCTGCTGCTCCTACCGGTGGTGGCGGTGTTCGTCGTCGCGCCGCCGGCCCTGGGCGCCTACACCGCCGGGAACGCCTCCACGGCCGCGCCCCCCGGCGACGACGCCGATACCGCGCTCGACCCCCTCGACGAACTCGGCGGATCCGGATCCTCCGAGCCGATCGAGATGGAGGTGCAGGGGTTCATCAACCGCGCCTGGACCGACAAGGAACGGACCATGGAAGGGCGCACCATCCGCCTGACCGGATTCGCCGTGCCCAACACCGAGGGCGAGGGCTGGTACCTGGCGCGCCTGCAGATGGCCTGCTGCGCGGCCGACGCCATCGTGAACCGGGTGCTGATCACCAACGAGCCCGAGCCGCCCGAGGACAGCTGGTGGCGTGTCGACGGCACCTGGAAACCACCAGAGGGCGACCTGCAGAGCGTGCGCAACCACCGGTTCACCGTCGAATCCATGAAAAAGGTCGAGAACCCGCCCGACCCCTACGAGTAGCCGTGCGGCGGCGGCCGGGTGCCCGGCCGCCGCCGGGGCGGATTACGCGGTGTGGAAGTCGAAGATCCTCTCGGTTTCCACGCTCGCGACACAGGCGTTGCTGAACTTCTCGCTGTAGTCCACCGGTGCGCCGTGCCACGTGCCTGTGGCACTGACAGTCACCGGCGCATACCGCAGCGTGCAAACCCGCTGCTCGTTGCGCTTGCCGAGGGCGGCGAAGTCGCCGCCGGCGCGCTGCAGTGCCTCGCAGGCGTCTTGCGCGTTGGGGTGCGAGCCCCCGGCCGGGGCGCAGTTCAGTGTGGTGGTTTCGGCCGCCTTCCGGTCGGGGCCGGTCACGGACAGTTTCATTACTGCGTCCGGTACCTGCGCGGCCGGCCGGACCGATTCGGCGGGCTGGGCCGATGCGGCCGATTGGGCGGCCGGTGCGACGGCCATGAACCCGGTCAGTAGCGCGAGAAGTACCGGTGTGCGGAGATTCCGCATGATGCCTCCTGGACGGGGCGGCGCCCCGTGGACGAACCATTGCAGTTTGCAATTGAATCGCGACCCGGTGTGTTCATGCCGGTTTTCCGGCAAACCGGTGGGGGAGTGTCGCCGCGGCGTCCAGGCGCGCAGGAGGGTGTCAGCCGGCGGCCGGCTCCCGGGCATCGCCATCGGCTCGGTCGGCCGCTGCGCCGCGCTCCTGCAGGCGGCCGCAGAGCCGGCAGCGCACGGTCTCGGGCGGCAGCGGGCAGGGGCAGTAGTGGCACGTGGTCGTGCAGGCCGCGTCGTACTGGGCGAGCAGAGCGTCGCGCATGTCGTCCATGGCATCACCCTGCCAGAACCGGCCCGGCCGCCGCGGCACCCGCAGCGGCCGGGCCGCCGACCGGAACCGCCGCAGCCGCCTTTGCGCGCCGTTGGCCGGGCCGTGGCTTTGGGTGGGGCAAGGGTGGGAAGCGGGCCGACCACGGCCGGAGGCCGACCACCGGCGGGGACTGGAGACGCATGGCGAAGCTCCCGCGAGTGCGGTTGCGATCGATCAGAGCCAAGGCGGCGGCCGGCTCCATGCTCGTCGTCGGTCTCATCCTGGTCCTGGCCATCGCGGTGACCAGCCTGCTCGCCCGCGCCGTCATCGAGCGCGAGCAGGTCATCGTCGCGGGCGAGGCCGCCCGGGAGGTGGCCGTGGACATCCAGCACGAGCGCATCGGCGGGCTCATCCGGCCCCGCTCCGGAGTCGTGCGCATCCAGGTGGTCTCCCACCGGGGCGAGGTCCTCGCCGCGACCGGCGCACTCGCCGGATCGCCGCCGATGACCCTGGCGCGGCCCCGCCACGACGGCGGTCAGGTCACCGCACAGGAGTGCGGCCAGGGCCCGCGCGGCTGCCTGACGGTCGTCGGGTTCGAGAGCACCGACTCGGCCTATGGAGATGTGCTGGTCTACGCGGCTGTGCCGCGCTCGGACCTGCTGTCCGGGCCGCTGCTGGAGATATCCCTCATCGGCGTGGGAGCGGCGGTGCTGGCCTCGATCGGCGGCATCGGCTGGTGGCAGGCCGGCCGCACGCTGCGCCCGGTCGAGGCCGTCCGCGCCGGACTGGAGCGGATCACCGCCTCCGATCCGGACAAGCGCCTGAGCGTGCCGGAGACCGGCGACGAGATCGCGGCGCTGGCACTGACCGCCAACGAGACACTGCACCGGCTGGAGACGGCGCTGGACCGCCAGCGCGGATTCGTCTCCGACGCCTCACACGAACTGCGCAACCCCATCGCCGGCCTGCGCACCCGGCTGGAGGTCGAACTGGCCGACCCCGAATGCGGCGGCGACGTGCGGGAGACCCTGCGCGGTGCCCTGTCCGACACCGTGCGCTTGGAGCGCATAGTCTCCGACCTGCTGGAGCTGGCACGGCTGGACGCCGACGTGTCCACCTCGCGCGAGACCGTCGACCTGGGCGACCTGGCGGCGGTCGAGGTTGAGCGCCGCTCGGGCGAGCTGCGCGTCGACTGCTCCGTCGAACGCGGCACTTACGTCTACGGCAACCGGCTGCGGTTCGCCCGGCTGGTCACCAACCTGCTGGCCAACGCCGAGCGCCACGCCGCAACGCGCGTACTGGTGAGCGTTGCCCGCGAAGGGGACCGGGTGGTGCTGCGGGTGCACGACGACGGCAACGGGGTGCCCGAGCAGGACCGCGAACGGATCTTCCAGCGGTTCGCCCGCCTGGACGAGTCGCGCCGGCGCGACCCCGGCGGGACGGGCCTGGGCCTGGCGATCTCCCGGGAAATCGCCAGAGCCAAAGGCGGGACGCTCGACGTCGGCGACAGCCCCGAGTTGGGCGGAGCGGTGTTCACCGTGCGCCTGCCGCTGGAGCGGGGCCCCGACCCCGAGGCCTGACCGCGCCCCTTTGCCGGCGCCCGCTGCGGGGGAGGTGCAGCACCGGTACCGGCGCCGGTGCGGCTTTTTTCCGTCCGGAGCGGTCGGCCGGGCCGGGTTCCGGGCGCGCGGCGGAAAAAGGGCGCGGCCGGTTCAGCGAGCGGCCGGTCCGGCGCCGAGCGACGGGGTACCTTTGCGCGGCGGCAATGCGGCCCCGCGCCCGCGGCGTCCGGAAGCCGAACCGTACCCGGCCGGCCCGGTGCCGGCGTTCCGGTTCCCCCGGGTCGCCGGCACCGGGAAAATGGGTTCGGGATTGAAGACAGGCAAGCGCTCGCCGGGACTCCCTATACTCCCGCGGGTACCAGCGCAGTCCGGGGACGGCCCCTCATGTACCAGTTCAACGTGGGAATCAGCGACCGCGACGGGAGCACCGTCATGCGTTTGAGAGGGGAACTCGACCTCGCCAGTGTCGACCGCTTCGAGCAGACGGCAGGCACCGCCGAAATCGTCTACGGGCCGCAGATGGTCGTCGACCTCACGGCACTGTCCTTCATCGACTCGGTGGGCCTGGGCGCGCTGGCCCGGATGCACCGCCGCCTCGCGCGCAGCGGCGGCTCGCTGACCGTCATCGTCCCGCCGGGCAAGATCGACCGCATCTTCCACTACAGCGGGCTGAAACAGGCCATGGACATCCGGACACCGCCGGGCTGAGGCCGCTAGTGTGCTGACGTCGGCGATGACCCTGCAGTAACGCCGGTGTCAGCTCCGATATTCGGGCATTTCTGCATGATCATCGGTGCGCCGGGCGGCCCGCCGCCTGCGGGCGCGGGCCTTCTTGCGCGTCCGACTCGCTCCGTGCGGGCCGGTTCGTTAAGTTTGGGGTCGCAAAACCGCACCGTTGGGAGGCGGCCAGGGTGGCCGAGCACGAGGCCGAATCGGACGGGGAGTCCGCGCCGACCGGGCCGGCCGGGCCGTCCGCTCAGCGCGCCGGTGCGTCCGGCGGGGGCGCGGCACCGTCCGGAGCCTCGCAGGCCGCGGCGGTGATGGCCTGCGCCGAACGCGGCCTCCAGCGTCCGCGCGGCGGCCCGCTCGCCCAGGTGAACTTCTTCGTTGTCGGTTTCACCGGCGCGCTCGGGGTACTGTCCGCCTGGCTGCTGGTGGAGCTGCTGGCCCGCGCGCAGGGCATCTTCGTCAGCTTCCTGGTCGCCCTGTTCCTGGCCGTGGGCCTCAACCCGGTCGTTGAGTTCCTGCGCCGCTGGATGGTGCGCTGGGTCGCGATCGTGGTGGTGTGCCTGGCGCTGGTCGCCTTTGCCGCAGGGTTCTTCTGGACGATCGTGCCGCCGCTGACCCGGCAGGTGGCGGCCTTCATCGCCGATCTGCCGAGCTATTTCGGGCTTGCCCAACAGAACCCGGTCCTGGCAGATCTGGACCGCCGGTTCCAGTTGCTGGACCGTGCCCAGGAGTTCCTGACCAGCTCGGACTTCCAGCAGCGGCTGTTCGGCGGGGTTTTCGGCATCGGACAGGCGGTGCTGAACTCGCTGGCCGCGGTCTTCATGGTGCTGGTGCTGACCGTGTTCTTCATGGCGTCGCTGCCGGGCATCACCGAGGTCGGCTACCGGCTCGTGCCGCGCTCGCGGCGCGCGGGGGTGCGCGAGCTCGGCGACGAGATCATCCACCGCATCGGCGCCTACATCGCCGGCCAGCTGCTCATCGCGCTGATCGGCGGCCTGGTCGCCCTGGGCTACCTGACCGTGATCGGCTCCTCTTACGCGCTGACGCTCTCACTCATCGTGGCCGTGACCGCGCTGGTCCCGCTGGTGGGCACGACCATCGGGGCGCTGGCGGCGACGGTCGCCGTCGGTATCGGCGACCTGCAGATGGGGGCGGTGACACTGGTGTTCTTCCTCCTCTACCAGCAGATCGAGAGCTATCTCATCGCCCCGCGCATCCTGCAGCGCTCCGTGCACGTGGCCCCGACCGTGACCATCACCTCGGCGCTGCTGGGCGGTGCGCTGCTGGGCGTGGTCGGCGCCCTGATCGCGGTCCCGGTGGGCGCGGCGGTGACCTTGATCCTCAACCGCGTGATCTTCCCGAAGTTGGAGGAACGGTAGCCGGCCGAACCGCGTTGCCCCGCGGGCGCGGGTCCGGCCTACAGGACCGCCGCCGTTAGGCTGTCCGGGCCGCCCCGCGCCGTGTTTCGGCCGCCGGCGGGCGGCGGCTGTGCCACGGGACGAGGAACGGAGGGTGTGCGGCGTGCCCGGACTGGTGTTGGACATCGGTCCGCTGCGTTCCAGCCGCCCCTTCCGGGTGCTGTTCGCCTCGCGCGTGGTCGCCCTGATGGGTGTCAGCCTCACGCTGGTGGCGCTGTCGGTCCAGGTTTACGGACTGACCGGATCGTCGCTGGCGGTGGGCACCGTCAACGCGATCGCGGGCACCACCCTGGTCGCCGGAACCCTGGCCGGCGGTGTCCTGGCCGACCGGCTGGAGCGGCGGATGCTGCTGCTGGCCTCGCGCGGCGCCGCTGCGGCCGTGTTCGCCGCGCTGGCGCTGAACGCGCTCGCCGACCGGCCGAGCCTGTGGGCCGTCTACGCCTGCGCGGCCGTCCTGGGCATCGTCGACGGCATCGGCGAGACGGCGCTGGTGGCGGTCACTCCGGAACTCGTCCGCGCCGACCAGTTGGCCGCCGCGGGCGCGCTGACGGCGATCACCACGCAGTTGGCGACCATGCTCGGCCCCTCGGTGGCCGGCCTGGTCGCCGCCGGGCCCGGGGTCGCCGCGTGCTACGCCGCCACCTGCGCCGCCACGGCCGCCCAGGTGGCGCTGATGCTCCTGCTGCCGCGGCTGCCCGCGGCAACCGGGCAGGAGCCCCAGCAGGCCACCGGCCACCCGCTGCGCGCGCTGGGGGAGGCGTGGCGGTTCGCGCGGCGCCACCGCGTGATCGTCGGACTGCTGGCGGTCGAGCTGCTGGCCGGGCTGCTGGCCCTGCCCTACGCGGTGTTCCCGGCAATGGCCGAGCAGGCCCTGATGGGTGATGCGCGGACGGTGGGGCTGCTCTATTCGGCGCCCGCGGTCGGCGCCTTCCTGGGCGCGTTGTTCAGCGGCTGGGCGGGACGTGTCCGCCGCCCCGGGTATGCGCTGATCGCCGCGGGCCTGCTGTGGGCAGGGACCATGGCAGGGTTCGGCGCGAGCCGGCACCTCGGGTTGTCGCTGGTGCTGCTGGGGCTGGCTGGTATGGGGATGATCACCGCCGAGATCCTGCAGCGCGCCCTGGTGCAGCGCTACACCCCCGGCAGGCTGCTGGGCCGCGTCAGCTCCTTCTGGCTGGTGCTGGCCACGGCGGGCCCGGCCGCCGGGGGCGCACTGGCCGGCGGGCTCGCCCAGGCGCTGGGCCCGGCGGCAGCGGTCGCCGCCGGCGGTCTGGCGTGTGTGGTCGGCATCGCCGCCGCAGCGGCCGTCCTGCCGGAGCTGCGCCGCGCCGAGCTGGCCGCAGGCCCGCGGAGCGGCGGCGGCTGAGAACCGCCCACTGAGAACCGCCGGGGGATGTGCGGCCCGGTGTATCGGCTGCCGCAACCGGCCGAAATTGCTGTCGCCGCGGCCACAGTCGGCTTACCGCTGGGCCCACCCCCGCAGGGCCGCGGCGCGCGTCCTGGTCAGCGGCCGCCGATTCCCGGAGTGAGACGGGGCGAACACACCGCGGTGTCCTTTTTATAGATAACTGCGTGTTGTGTCGGGTTTTGCGGGGTTGACACAACGCGCTCCGCCGATCAAGACTTGCGGACAGTCGCTTAGGTAAGCATTGCCTTAGTGAGGCGTGCTTACCCTTTCTTGTGTCGGAAGGAGCAACGTGTCCCACAATGGGATCGCGGGAACAGTCGCCCTGGTGACCGGGGCCGCCCAGGGCATCGGGCGGGCCGTGGCCGCCCGGCTGGCGGCCGAGGGGGCGGTGGTCGCAGCCGCCGACCTCGACGCCGAAGGTCTGGCCGAGGTCGCCGACGAGCTGCACGGCGACGGCCACAAGGCCGGCTGGTACACCGTGGACGTACGCGATTCCGCGGCGGTGGAGGCGCTGTTCGACGCGGTCGAGCGCGACCTCGGCCCCGTCGAGCACGCCGTCAACGTGGCCGGGGTACTGGCCACCGGCCAGGTCACCGACACCACCGACAGCGAGTGGGACCGGGTCTTCGCCATCAACGCCACCGGCGTCTTCCATGTCGCCCGCGCCGCGGCCCGGCGCATGGCGCCGCGCGGCAGCGGCACCATCACCACGGTCGGGTCCAACGCCGCCGGCATCCCCCGCGCCGGGCTGGCCGCCTACGGGGCATCCAAAGCCGCCGCCACCATGTTCACCAAGTCCCTCGGCCTCGAACTCGCCCCGCACGGCATCCGCTGCAACGTCGTCTCGCCCGGCTCGACCGACACCCCCATGCAGCGCGGCATGTGGGCAGACGGCGACGGCGCCCGCCGGGTCATCGAAGGCACCCCCGAGGCGTTCCGGGTGGGCATCCCGCTGGGCCGTATCGCCGATGCCGCCGACGTCGCCGAGGCGGTCGGCTTCCTCACCTCCTCCGCCGCCCGCCACATCACCATGCACGACCTCTACGTCGACGGCGGCGCGACCCTGCGCTGAGCCGCGCAGCAACCGGACCGGCCCGCACTCCGCGGGGCTTGCCGGCGAATTGCACACTTCACCGACCTGATCAGTGGGCCGCTACGCCGACCCGGTGCCCGGCACCGCACCGCACACCCAGCAACCGAGAAGGGACCGCCCACCCCGATGCTCGCCGGATGCACACCCTGGCCGACCGAGTTCGCCGACCGCTACCGCGAACAGGGCTACTGGCTGGGCGAGACACTGGGCGCGTTCCTGCGCGACCGCGCCCACCGCTTCGCCGAGCGCACCGCCGTGGTCAGCGGCGGCCGGCGGTGGAGCTACGCCGAACTCGACACGCGCGCCGACCGCCTGGCCGCCGGTCTGGCCCGGCTGGGCATCGGCGCGGGCGACCGCGTCGTCGTCCAACTGCCCAACCGCCCCGAGGTCTTCGAGGTCGCCTTCGCCCTGTTCCGGCTGGGCGCGCTGCCCGTCTACGCGCTGCCGGCCCACCGGCGCGCCGAAGTCGCCTACCTGTGCACGTTCACCGGCGCGGCCGCCCTGGTGACCGCCGACACCGACGCCGGGTTCGACCACCGCGACCTGGCCGAGCAGGTCCGCGCCGAAACCGGCGGCCCCGAACACCTGATCGTGGCCGGCGAAACCGGCGGCCGGCCCGGCCTGACCGCCTTGGACACCGTGCGCGACTCGGGCGGCGCCGGCCCCGGCGCCACCGCCGGCCCCGACCCCGCCGATGTCGCCTTCCTGCAGCTCTCCGGCGGCACCACCGGGCTGCCCAAGCTGATCCCGCGCACCCACGACGACTACCTCTACTCGGTGCGCGCCAGCGCCGAGATCTGCGAGCTGGACCCGCACACCGTCTACCTCGCCGCGCTCCCGGCCGTGCACAACTTCCCGATGAGCTCGCCCGGCTTCCTCGGCGTGTTCAGCGCCGGAGGCACCGTCGTGCTCGCCCCCGACCCCAGCCCCGCCACCTGCCTGGCCCTCATCGAGACCGAGGCCGTCACCCACACCGCGGTCGTGCCGCCCGTTGCGATGCTGTGGCTGGACGCCGTCGACGGCGGCGCCCAAGCACACCGCGACCTGTCGTCGCTGCAGGTGCTGCAGGTCGGCGGCGCAAAGTTCAGTGCCGAGGCCGCACGGCGGGTGCGCCCCGTACTGGGCTGCGCACTCCAGCAGGTCTTCGGGATGGCCGAAGGGCTCGTCAACTACACCCGCTACGGCGACCCCGACGACGTCGTCGAACACACCCAGGGGCGGCCGATCTCGCCCGACGACGAGATCCGCATCGTCGACAGCGACGGGACCGAGGTGGCACCGGGCGGGCTGGGCGAACTGCTCACCCGCGGCCCCTACACAATCCGCGGCTACTACCGCGCCCCCGAACACAACTCAGCCGCCTTCACCCCGGACGGCTTCTACCGCACCGGCGACCTGGTGCGCCGTACCCCCACCGGCCACATCGTCGTCGAGGGCCGCGCCAAGGACCAGATCAACCGCGGCGGCGAGAAGATCGCCCCCGACGAGGTCGAGGACCACCTGCTGGCCCACCCCGGCGTGCACGACGCCGCCGTGGTCGCCATGCCCGACCGGTACCTGGGCGAGCGCGCCTGCGCCTATGTCATCGCCCGCGGTCAGGCGCCGGCCCGCGCCGAGCTGCTGCGTTTCCTGCGCGAACGCGGGCTGGCCGGCTACAAGATCCCCGACCGGGTGGAGTTCGTGCCCGGGTTCCCCGCCACCGGCGTCGGCAAGGTCAGCCGCCGCGAACTGCGCGCGGCCGTCCGCGCCGCCCACACCCCCGACCCGCCCGCCGGCGCCGCCGTACCCGCCCCCCAGCAGTGAAACCCGTGATGCGCCGCCGCACCGCGCGCCGCCACCGCCCGCGAACCGTCGAATGGACACCGGATGCCGCTGCCGCACATCGAACCTTACGAGCTGCCCGCCCCCGGCGACCTGCCGGCCGGCCGCGCGGGCTGGCGCGCCGACCCCGGGCGGGCGGCGCTGCTCATCCACGACATGCAGCGTTACTTCCTGCATCCGTACCGCCCCGGCGCACAGCCGCTCGAGGGCGCCCTGGCCAACATCGCCGCGCTGCGCGAGGCGGCCCGAGCCGCCGGCGTACCGGTGATCTACACCGCCAAGCCCGGTGACATGGCGGCCGAACAGCGCGGACTCGAACGCGACTTCTGGGGTCCGGGTATGCGCAACGATCCCGAGCAGACCGGTATCGCCGCCCGGCTCCAGCCCGAAGACGGCGACTCGGTGATAACCAAGTGGCGCTACAGCGCCTTCGTACGCACCGACCTCGCCGAGCGCCTGGCCGCCCAGGGCCGCGACCAACTGCTCATCACGGGTGTCTACGCCCACATCGGCTGCCTGCTCACCGCGGCCGACGCCTTCATGCGCGACGTCCAGCCGTTCCTGGTCGCCGACGCCACCGCCGACTTCAGCGCCGAGGACCACCGCTTTGCACTGCGCTATGTAGCCCAGCGCTGCGGGGTCGCGGTGTCCGCGCGCGATGCCGCTGCGGACCTGGCCCCGGCCGCGGCACTCGACTCGCGCGTGTGAACGCCGCCCCGCCGCAGCCCGCGAAGAGACCGACCCCGCTGAAAGGAACCCAGTGACCTCCACGCCGCAGCCCCCGCCCGCCCACGACCTGGTGGGGATCGGTTTCGGGCCCTCGAACGTCGCGCTGGCCATCGGCCTGCACGAGCAGCGCGAGCGCGCCGCAGCCGACCCCGCCGCGCCAGCCCTGAGCGGAGTCTTCCTGGAGCGCCAAGCCGAGTTCGGGTGGCACCGCGGCATGCTGCTGGACGACGCCACCATGCAGGTCTCGTTCCTCAAGGACCTGGTGACCACTCGCAACCCCGCCAGCGACTTCGGCTTCCTGTCGTACCTGCACGCCGCCGGGCGGCTGCACGACTTCATCAACCACAAGACGCTGTTCCCATTGCGCGCGGAGTTCCACGAGTACCTGGCCTGGTGCGCCGAGCGGGTCGGCGACCAGGTGCGCTACGGCGCGGAGGTCGAGGGCGTCGAGCCCGTCCGCGACGAAGGCGGCCGGATCTCCCAGCTGGACGTGGTCGCCCGCGGCGCCGACGGTGTCCGCCACCGCAGCCGGGGCCGCAACATCGTCTTCGCGCCCGGTCTCAGCCCGCGCCTGCCCGAGGGCGCGCGGCTCAGCGAGCGCATCTGGCACAACGAGTACCTGCTGCAGCGGCTGGCGGAGCTGCCGGCGGGCGCACCGCCGCGCTCGTTCGTCGTGGTGGGCGCCGGGCAGAGCGCGGCCGAGTGCGTCGACCACCTGTACCGCCGGTTCCCCCAGGCCCGGGTGCACGCCGTGTTCTCCCGCTACGGCTACAGCCCCTCCGACGACAGCCCCTTCGCCAACCGGATCTTCGATCCCGAAGCGGTCGACGCGTTCTACGCCGCCCCCGCCGAGACCAAGGCGGAGATCATGGGCTACCACCGCAACACCAACTACTCGGTGGTCGACCCCGATCTGATCGACACGCTCTACCACGCCGCGTACCAGGACCGGGTGAAGGGCGTCGAGCGGCTGCGGATGCACAACACGTCGCGGTTGGCCGGGGTGCACGAGGCGCCGGGCGGGGTCACCGCCACCGTGGAGGACCTGTCCAGCGGCAAGCAGACCGCGGTCGAGGCCGACTACCTGGTTTATGCCACCGGCTACACCGCCCCCGACCCCCGCGACCTGCTCGGCGAGCTGGCCGAGCACGTGGTCTGCGACGCCGGGGGCCGCCCCGCTGTCGAACGCGACTACCGTCTCGCCACCTCCGACGAGGTGACCTGCGGTATCTACCTGCAGGGCGGCACCGAGCACACTCACGGGATCTCGTCGTCGCTGCTGTCCAACGTCGCGGTGCGTGTCGGCGAGATCCTCGACGCGATCAGCGCCCGCAGCGCCGGCACGCACCGCACCGCCGCGGCCGCGCACCCGGCGGGCGGGAGCTAGCGGCCCGACCCGCCCGCCCCAGGAAACCCCCGAAACCGAGGAGAGAGACACCGCCATGTCCGAATACCCCGCCGCGTCCGACGCCCACGACGGCGAGCTGACCGCGCAGCGGATCCGCGCCGACGTCGAGCACGTGCTGGGCGAACCCGCCGGATCGCTGGACGAGAACGAGAACCTGTTGGACCGCGGGATGGACTCCATCCGGCTGATGAGCCTGGTCGAGAGCTGGCGCAAGGCCGGCGTCGAAACCGACTTCATCACCCTGGCCGAGCAACCCAGCGTCGCCGCCTGGGCCCGGCTCCTGCACCGCTGACCCCCGAGTGTCCGAAACCACCCGACGCCAGGAGCCGCAATCATGAGCGCCCCCGAGGAATTCGATGCCATCGTCGTGGGAGGCGGCCCCGCCGGCTCCACCGCCGCAACCCTGATCGCCGACCAGGGCCACCGGGTCCTGCTGCTGGAGAAACAGCGCTTCCCCCGCTACCAGATCGGCGAGTCGCTGCTGCCGGCCACCGTGCACGGCGTGTGCCGGCTGCTCGGCGCCGACGAGGAGATCCGCCGGGCCGGATTCACCACCAAGCGCGGCGGCAGTTTCCGCTGGGGCACCAGCCCCGACCCGTGGAACTTCCTGTTCGCGCTGTCGCCGGAACTGTCCGGGCCGACCTCCTACGCCTACCAGGTCGACCGGATGACCTTCGACGACATCCTGCTGCGCAACGCAGCCCGCCACGGGGTCCGGGTGCGCGAAGAACACACGGTCCTGGAGGCGGCCACCACCGGCGGACGCGTCACCGGGGTCGTCTGCACCGGCCCCGACGGCGCCCGCCAGGAGATCGCCGCCGCCCACGTCATCGACGCCTCCGGCAGCACCGGCCGGCTGCACGCCGCCACCGGGGGCACCCGCAGCTACTCCGACTTCTTCCAGAACCTGGCTGTGTTCGGCTACTTCGCGGGCGGCGGCCGCCTGCCCGAACCCGATGCCGGCAACATCCTCTGCGCCGCGTTCGACGAGGGCTGGCTGTGGTATATCCCGCTGCGCGACGACCTCACCAGCGTCGGCGCGGTCCTCAACCGCGACCAGGCCGGCCGCATCCAGGCCGACCGCGAGGGCACGCTGCGCGAGTCGATCCAGCGCTGCGGGATCGTGCGCGACCTGCTCGGCGACGCCCCGCGCGTCACCGAAGGCACCTACGGCAGCGTCCGGGTGCGCCGCGACTACTCCTACGCCGCCACCCGCTTCTGGGCGCCGGGGATCACCCTGATCGGCGACGCCGCCTGCTTCATCGACCCGGTGTTCTCCACCGGGGTGCACCTGGCCACCTACAGCGGGCTGCTCGCCGCGCGGTCGGTGAACAGCGTGCTCGCCGGGGAGCTGGACGAGGACCGGGCCTTCGGCGAGTTCGAGAACCGCTACCGGCGCGAGTACGCGGTGTTCTACGAGTTCCTCGCCGCCTTCTACGACATGCGCCAGCGCGAGGACTCCTACTTCTGGCAGGCCCGCAAGGTCACCAGCATGCAGGCCACCGACATGGAAGCCTTCGCCACCCTGGTCGCCGGTGCCTCCTCGGCCGAAACGGCGCTGGTGGGCGCCGACTCGCTGACCGAGCGGTTCACCTCCGCCGCAGCGGACCTGTCCGGCGCCGTCGAACGCACGGGCGCCGCCCGCACCGAAAGCGGCGAGAAGATGACCGAGCTGTTCCGCGCACCGGTGGTGGCCGACGTCATGTCGGAGATGAACCGGATCCAGCGGCGCGGCATAACCGGGGCGGCCACCGCCGAGGCGCCGCTGCTGGACGGCGGCCTGGTCCCCTCGGCCGACGGCCGCCGCTGGGCCGAGCCGGCCGAGCCCGCCGAACGCGTAGGACCCGCCGGACCCGCCTGAGCCGCCGCTGCGCCCCGCCGGCGCCCCGCGCGGGGCGCCGGCCCGCCCCTGGCCACCGACCCGCACCGAAGGCAGCGCATCGACATGACCGAGACCCGCCCCGCCCGCACCCCCGTCTCCCTGGCGCTGACCGGCGCCCAGCGCGGCGTGTTCTACGCCCATCACGTTGCGGCGGCCGGCGGGGCCGGCGAACACGGCTCCGCCGGCGCCGCCGCGCGCTTCAACGTCGGCCAGTACATCGACCTCGCCGGAGACACCGACGCCGCGCTGCTGCGCGCGGCACTGGAGCACGCCGTCGCCGAAACCGACACGCTGCGCACCCTCATCCGGCCGGGCGCGCAGGACCCGGACACGGCGCAGTACCCGGACGCGGCAGCGGGAACCGGCGGCGAGGAGCCGTACCAGGTCGTCCACCCCGACCTGCCCTGGGACCGGCCGCTGCTGGAAGAGGCGGACCTGCGCACGCGGGAGGACCCCCGCAGCGCCGCGCTGGCGCTGATGCGCACCGACATGGCCGCACCCGTGGATCTCACCACCGGACCGCTGCACCGCTTCGTGCTCTACCGCATCGGCGACGCCCGCTACCTGTGGTTCCAGCGCTACCACCACATCGTCGCCGACGCCTACGCCATCACCACCTTCACGCGCCGCGTCGCCGAGGTCTACACCGCACTGGCCGCCGGCGAGGTGCCCGAACGCAGGTTCGGCGACCTCGCGGCCGTCGTCGCCGAAGAACAGGACTACGCCGCCTCCCCGCGCTGCGCCGAGGACCGCGGCCACTGGAGCGGCCTGCTGGCCGACCGGCCCGAGCCCGCGCTGCTCAGCGACACCCCGCCCGCGCCCGCCCCGGCGGTGGCCACCGCCCATGGAGCGGTCGAGGCCGCCACCGCCGACCGCCTCGCCGAACTGGGCAGGCAGGCCGGCGCGAGCTGGGCCGAGACCGTCATCGCCGCCTTCGGCTGCTACGTGCACCGCCGCACCGGCGCCCCCGACGTGGTGCTGGGCATGCCCGCCATGGGCCGGCTCGGCTCGGCCGCCCTGCGCACCCCCGCCATGGTGGTCAACGTGCTGCCGCTGCGCCTGGGCCTGCACCCGGGCGACACCGTCGCCGACCTGCTCGCCGCCACCACCGCCCGGCTGCGCGAACTGCGCGCCCACCAGCGCTACCGCGCCGAGGACGTGCGCCGCGACCTCAACCTGGTCGGGCGCAGCACGCCGCTGCACGGGCCGATGGTCAACATCAAGGCGTTCGATTACGACCTGGAGTTCGCCGGCATCCGCGGCACCGCCCGCACCCTGTCCGAAGGCCCGGTCGAGGACGTGTCGCTGTCGGTCTACCGCGACACCGCCACCGGCGGCCTGCGCTTCGAGCTGAACGGCAACGCCGCCCGCTACACTCGCGCGGTCCTGGCCCAACTGCTCGCGGAGTTCGGCCGCCTGCTCGGCACGCTCGCGGAGGCAGGCACCGAACCGCAGGAGACCGCTCGGCGCAGGCTGGGCACCCTGGACATCGCAGGCGGCGACGCCGTGCCCGCGACCGCCGCCGGACCCGCCGCCGAACCCCCGGATGCAGCGGTCACCGACCTCGTCGCCGCCACCGCCCGCCGCACACCCGATGCCGTCGCCGTGGTTGCGGGCGGCACGTCGCTGACCTACGGCGAGCTGATGGCGCGCGCCGACGCGCTGGCCGGGCGGTTGCGCGGCGCGGGTGCGGGTCCGGAGTCGGTGGTGGCGGTGGCGTTGCCGCGGTCGGTGGAGTTGGTCGTGGCGCTGGTGGCGGTGGGGCGTGCGGGTGCGGCGTATCTGCCCCTTGATCCGGGGTTTCCGGCGGAGCGGATCGGCTTCATGCTGGCCGACTCCGGTGCCGCGCTGGTGGTGACCGATACTGCGTCGGGTGCCGGTCTGCCGCCGGGGCCCGGCCGGTTGCTGGTGGACGACCGGGCGGTCCGGACCCAGCCCGTTCCGGCGGCCCCCGCCGGTGCGGCGCCCGGCCCTGCTAACGCCGCCTACATCCTCTACACCTCCGGGTCGACGGGCCGCCCCAAAGGCGTGGTGGTGCCCCACGGCGCGCTGGTGAACTTCCTGGGCGACATGGCCGACCGGTTCCCGCTGCAACCGGGGGACCGGCTGCTGGCCGTGACAACGGTGGGCTTCGACATTTCCGCGCTGGAGCTGTACCTGCCGCTGCTGGCGGGGGCGTCGGTGGTCGTGGCAGAACGCGGCACGGTGCGCGACCCCGCGGCGCTGGGCGAGCTGGTGGAGTCGTCCGGCGCGTCGGTAGTGCAGGCGACGCCGACACTGTGGCGGGCACTGGTGGAGGAACGCCCCCACGCGGTGACCGGGCTGCGGGTGCTGGCCGGCGGCGAGGCGCTGCCGCAGGCGCTCGCCGACACCCTCGCCGGGCGGGCCGAGCAGGTGGTGAACCTGTACGGGCCCACCGAGACCACCATCTGGTCCACCGCCGCCGACACCGGGACGGCCACCGGCCGCCCGGCGGCAGGGGCCGCCGCGGCCGCCGCCATCGGCACCCCCATCGCCAACACCCGGGTGTACGTGCTCGACGGCGCGCTGCGTCCGGTGCCCGCCGGGGCGGCCGGCGAACTCCACATCGCCGGAGCGGGCCTGGCGCGCGGGTACCACGGCCGCGCCGGCCTGACCGCCGAACGGTTCGTGGCCGACCCGTTCGGCCCCGCGGGTTCGCGGATGTACCGCACCGGCGACGTGGTGAGCTGGAACCGCGCAGGCGAGCTGGAGTACCTGGGCCGCTCGGACTTCCAGGTGAAGGTGCGCGGGTTCCGCATCGAACTCGGCGAGATCGAGACCGCACTCGCCGAGCAGGACGGCGTCGCCCACGCGGTCGCCACCGCCCGCGAGGACACCCCCGCCCAGCCCCGCATCGTCGGCTACGTGTGCCCCCGCCCCGGCGCCGCGCCCGACCCCGCCGCGCTGCGCCGGGCGCTGGCCGCCCGGCTGCCCGACTACATGGTGCCCGCGGCAGTGGTCGTGCTGGCGGAGTTCCCGCAGACCGCCAACGGCAAGACCGACCGCGCCGCACTGCCCGCACCCGATCCCGCCGCCACCGCCGCGGAACCGGCAGCGGCCGACACCGCCGCCGACCCGTTCGAAGCGCGCCTGCGCACCATCCTGGCCGAGGTGCTCGGCACCGGAGCCATCGGCGGCGGTGACGACTTCTTCGCGCTGGGCGGGCACTCCCTGCTCGCCACCCGAGCCGCCAACCGCGTCCGCGCCGAACTGGGCACCGAGGCGCACGTAGGCGACATCTTCGACGCGCCCACCCCCGCCGGCCTGGCCGCCCTGCTCGCCCGGCGCCCCGCCGCCCGACCGCCGCTCACCCGCCGGCCCGACCCCGCCGAACCCGCGCCGCTGTCCTACGCCCAGGAGCGGCTGTGGTTCCTGGACCAACTGCACGGCCCCGGCCCCGCCTACAACGTGCCGCTGGCGTTTCGGTTGCACGGAGCCGTGGACACCGGCGCGCTGTCCGCCGCGCTGCGCGACGTCGTCCTGCGCCACCCGATCCTGCGCACCGTCTACACCGCAGGCGGCCACGACAAGCACCGGGCGGACGGGGGCGACGGCCCGGCCGCGCACCAGCGCATCCTGCCCGCAGCCGAGATCGGCGACCCGCTGGAGGTCCGCGACCTCGCACCCGCCGAACTGGCCCGGTGCCTCCACGAGGTACTGCACCGGCCATTCGGCCTCGCCGCCGATACGGCGGTGCGCGCCGCACTGCTGCGCACCGGCGACCAGGACGCGGTGCTCGCCTTCATGTTCCCGCACATCGCCACCGACGAGTGGTCCGAAGCCCCCTTCCTGCGCGACCTCGACACCGCCTACACCGCCCGCCGCGCCGGGCACGCCCCGCAGTGGCGCCCGCTCGCGGCCGACTACGGCGACTTCGCGCAGTGGCAGCGCGACTGGTTGGGCGCGGCCGACGACCCCGCGAGCCCGATGGGCCGCCAACTGGCGTTCTGGCGCGGCGCCCTGGCAGGGGCACCGCCCGAACCCGACCTGCCCGCCGACCGGCCGCGCCCCGCGGCCCCCGACACCTCCGGCGCCGCGGTCGGCTTCGGCCTCGACGCCGGCAGCCACGATGAGTTGCGCGCCCTCGCCGAGCAGCACGGCGCCACCGTGTTCATGGTGCTGCAGAGTGCCGTGGCCGTGCTGCTGCACCGCATGGGAGCCGGCGACGACATCACCATCGGCACGCCCGCCGCCAACCGTGACGACACCGCGGTGCACGACACCATCGGCATGTTCCTGAACATGCTGGCGCTGCGCACCGACCTGTCCGATACGCCGACCACCGCCGAGCTGCTGGCGCGGGTCCGCACCGCCGACGTCGCAGCGTTCGCCAACGCCGACGCCCCCTTCGACCGCGTCGTCCAGCAGTGCGACCCGGCCCGCTCACCGGCCCGCCACCCCCTCTTCCAGGTCATGCTCACCTACCAGCGCGACCCCGAGCGGCCCGCGCTGCTGGGCACCGACTGCGCAGTCCACCCGGTGGACATGCGGGTGGCCAAACTGGACCTCGAGTTCGCCTTCGCCGAACGCCCCGGCACCGCAGGGCTGGCGGGCACACTGCGCTATGCCACCGCCCGCTTCGACCCGGAAACGGCCGAACTGCTGGTGGAGCGGCTGCAGCTGGTGCTCGCGGCCATGGCCGCCGACCCCGGCCGCAGCGTGTCGGCCATCGACGTGCGCACCCCGGCCGAACGGCGCGCGGCGGCCCGGGCCAACGCGACCGCGGCGCCGCTCGGCACCGCACTACTGCCCGAACGCATCGCCCGCGCCGCCGCCGACCACGCCGAACGGACCGCCGTGGTCGCGGGCGGCGCGTCACTCACCTACGCCGAACTCGACGCGCGCGCCGACGCGCTGGCCGGCCGGCTGCGCGGCGCGGGTGCGGGGCCGGAGTCGGTGGTGGCGGTGGCGCTGCCGCGGTCGGTGGAGCTGGTGGTGGCCCTGGTGGCGGTGGGCCGTGCGGGTGCGGCGTATCTGCCCCTCGATACCGGGTTCCCGGCCGAGCGGATCGGCTTCATGCTGGCCGACTCCGGTGCCGCGCTGGTGGTGACCGATGCCGCGACCGGTGCCGGTCTGCCGCCGGGGCCCGGCCGGCTGCTGGTGGACGACCCGGCTGCCCGGACCGAACCCGCACCGGCGGCCCCCGCCGACGCGGCGCCCGCCCCCGGCAACGCCGCTTACATCCTCTACACCTCCGGGTCGACGGGCCGCCCCAAAGGCGTGGTGGTGCCCCACGGCGCGCTGGTGAACTTCCTGGACGACATGGCCGGGCGGTTCCCGATGCAACCGGGGGACCGGCTGCTGGCGGTGACCACCGTTGCCTTCGACATTTCCGCGCTGGAGCTGTACCTGCCGCTGCTGACCGGGGCCGCGGCGGTACTCGCCGACGGCGACACCGTACGCGACCCCGCCGCACTGGCGGCGCTCGCCCGCTCGTCCGGCGCCGCCACCGTGCAGGCCACCCCCAGCCTGCTGCGGGCGCTGACCGAGGAGGACCCCGCAGCGGTGACCGGGCTGCGGGTGTTGGCCGGGGGCGAGGCGCTGCCGCAGGCGCTCGCCGACACCCTCGCGGCGCGGGCCGAGCAGGTGGTGAACCTGTACGGGCCCACCGAGACCACCATCTGGTCCACGGCGGCGCCGGTGGCGGCGGGCCGGCCCGTCACCGTCGGCACCCCCATCGCCAACACCCGGGTGTACGTGCTCGACGGCGCGCTGCGTCCGGTGCCGGCCGGCGTGGCCGGCGACCTCTACATAGCCGGAGCGGGCCTGGCGCGCGGGTACCACGGCCGCGCCGGCCTGACCGCCGAACGGTTCGTGGCCGACCCGTTCGGCCCCGCGGGTTCGCGGATGTACCGCACCGGCGACGTGGTGCGCTGGAACCGCGCAGGCGAGCTGGAGTACCTGGGCCGCTCGGACTTCCAGGTGAAGGTGCGCGGGTTCCGGATCGAACTCGGCGAGATCGAGACCGCGCTGGCGCACCACCCCGGTGTCACCCAGGCGGTCGCCACCGTTGCCGCCGGCGCGGGCACGGGCGCCGAACCGGCGATCACCGGCTACGTGGTCGCCGCACCCGGTGCCGGCCCGCTCGACGGCGACGCGGTACGCGCGACCGCCGCGGCCCGGCTACCCGACTACATGGTCCCCGCCGCGATCGCGGTCCTCGACGCGTTCCCTCTCACCGAGAACCGCAAGATCGACCGGGCCGCCCTGCCCGCGCCCGTCCGCACCGCCGCGGCCGCTGACCGCGGCCGCGCACCCGCCACCCCGCTGGAGGCGGTGGTCTGCGCCGCGATCGGCGAGGTGCTGGGCACCGGCGAGGTCGGTGCCGAGGACGACTTCTTCGCGCTGGGCGGGCACTCCCTGGCCGCCGCCCGCGCCGCCAACCTGCTGCGCGCCCGGCTGGATGCCGACATCGGCGTGCGCGACCTGTTCGAAGCCGCCACCCCCGCCCGCATCGCCGCCCGCATCGGCACGGCCCCGGCTACCTCAAGCGGCCCGCGCCCGCGGCTCGCGCGGCGCCCCCGCCCCGAACGCATGCCGCTCTCGGCCGAGCAGCGGCGGCTGTGGCTGCTGGAGCCGGCGGGTGCGGGCGGCGCCGCCTACAACGTGCCCTGGGCGCTGCACATCACCGGCGCACTCGACCGGGCCGCGCTGGAGGCGGCACTGCGCGACGTACTCGACCGCCACGACGTGCTGCGCACCCGATTCCCGACCGGGCCCGACGGCGAACCCGAGCAGCGCCCCCTGCCCCTCGGTGAACTGCCGCACCCGCTGCTGGCGGTCGAACCCGCGGCCGCCGACACCGCCGGCCGCGCCGCGCAGCTCGACCGCGCCGCGCGGGCACCCTTCGACCTTGCGTCCGGCCCGCCCGCGCGCTTCACCCTGTTCACCGGCAGCGGTGGCGAACACGTGTTGCTGGCCGTGTTCCACCACATTGCGGTGGATGAGTGGTCGCAGGAGCCGTTTCTGCGGGATTTGGATGCGGCCTACCGTGCGCGGTGTGCGGGGCGTGCTCCGGGGTGGGCGGCGTTGCCGGTGCAGTACGGGGATTATGCGCTGTGGCAGCGCGAGGTGCTGGGTGCGGTGGCGGATCCGGATAGTAGGGCGGCGCGCCAGCGCGGGTTCTGGCGGGAGGCGTTGGCGGGGTTGCCCGCCGAGGTCCCGCTGCCCGCGGACCGGCCCCGGCCGGCCCATCCCGGCGACACGGCCGGCACCGAAGGCGGCCTGGTGCGGTTCAGCCTGCCCGCCGAACTGCACCGCGCCCTGGCGCGGACCGCAGCCGATACCCGCACCACCCCGTTCCTGGTGCTGCAGTCGGCGGTGGCGGTATTGCTGCACCGGATGGGCGGCGGTACCGACATCCCGTTGGGTACGCCCGCGACCACCCGCACCGACGAGGCGCTGCACGGCGCCGTGGGCATGTTCCTGAACACGCTGGTGCTGCGCACCGACCTGGCCGGCGGCCCCACCTTCCGCCAACTCCTGGAGCGGGTGCGCGCAACCGGCCTCGCGGCGTTCGCAAACGCCGACCTGCCCTTCGACGACGTGGTCGACGCGCTCAACCCGCCGCGCGCGGCCGGGCGCAACCCGCTGTTCCAGGTACTGGTGTCCCACCAGAACCGCCCCGAGGGCACCGGCGAGCTGCTGGGGCTGCGCACCCGGCTGGACGACCAGGTCGTGGGCACCGCAAAGTTCGACCTGGAGATCGTGTTCATCGAACGCCCCGGCACCGCGGAGTTGGACGGGGCGGTGCGCTATGCGGCCGACCGGTTCGACCGCGTAACCGTCGCCGACCTGACCCGGCGGTTCACGCGCCTGCTCACCGCCGCGCTGGCGGACCCGGACCGGCCGGTCGCCGACCTGCCGCTGCTCGGTGGGGCCGAGCGGCGCCGGGTGCTGGGGGAGTGGAACGCGACGTCCCGCCCGGTGGCCGA
>NZ_BAAGYZ010000013.1:0-6075 GCF_054778995.1 Streptomonospora sediminis | reverse complement strand
GCCGCCCGGCGGGGCGGGCGCTTGCGCGCCGGTGCGGCCCTGTTCACGGTGTGCGGCCGCGGGCGGCCACCATGCGGCTGGTGGAGCGGCCCGGCAGCAGCGGCAGGATCACCGCTTCGCCGCCGCCGGCGGTCACGGCGGGCAGCTCGGGCAGCTCGGCGGCCGTGTAGTCGCCGCCCTTGACCCACACGTCGGGCCGCAGCCGCTCCACCTCGCGGTTGGGTGTGGACTCGTCGAAGACCGTGACCGCGTCGACGCACTCCAGTGCCGTCAGCACCCGGATACGGTCCTCGGCCGAGGTGACCGGGCGGTCGGGCCCCTTCTGCGCACGTACCGCGGCGTCTGAGTTGAGGCAGACGATGAGGCAGTCGCCCAGTGAACGGGCCCGGCGCAGCAGGCTGACGTGGCCGGCGTGCAGCACGTCGAAGCACCCGCCGGCGGCGACGACCTTGCCGCCGCTGCGGCGCACCCGTTCGGCCAGTGCCTCGGGGCTCTCGCCCAGGCCCAGCGGCAGCGCACCCGCCATGGGACCCGACGCCGCGGCGGCGCCCGCGGCGCCGTTGCGGATGAAGCGCGAGGCCGCCTGGACGCTTTCGGCGACTGCGGCGGCCGTGCCGGCACCGGTGCGCAGCGCGCCGGCGGCGGCCGCGCAGAAGCGGTCGCCGGCCCCGCACGCGTCGGCTTCGGGCAGGTGCAGCGGCGCGGGAAAGAACCGGTGGCCGCCCTGCGGGCGCGCCCACACGGCGCCCTCGCTGCCCAGGGTGACCGCGACCGAGGCCGCCTCCCAGGTGCGCGCCAGATGCGCCGCCGCCGCGCCCGCGCCCCCGGCTTCGGCGGCGCCGGCCTCGGCCGCGTTGGGTGTCACCAGTGCGGCGCCGGGAACGGGGGCGGGGCCCCGCGGGTGCGGATCCCACACCACGGGCACTTCGGCGGCGGCTCGGGCCAGCGCGCGGCGGACCCCGGGCAGGGCGGCCACACCGCGGCCGTAGTCGGAGACCAGCACGGCCCCGGCCCGGCCGATGGCCGCTGCGGCGCGTTCCTGCCCGCCGCCGGGATCGGGCCGGCCCTCGCCGTGGTCCACGCGCACCAGCGTCTGCTCGCCGACCTGGATGCGCGACTTCGCCGGGGTCGATCCGACCTGGCCCAGGCGCACCAGTGTCAGCGCGTCCTGCAGGAGCGCGGCGACGCGGTCGCCGGCGGTGTCCTCGCCCAGGGCGCACACCAGGGCGACCGGGTGGCCGTCGCGGGCGGCCAGCCACGCGGCGAGGGCGGCGCCGCCGGGGCGGTGCCAGGCGCTGGGCGCGTCCAGTACCGGCGCGTCGCCGCCGTGGCCGGAGGTGCGGTGCACCCCGGTGACGTCGACGTCCAGGAACGCGTCGCCGACCACGGCCAGGGGCCCCCGTGCGCGGCTCACGCCGATCCCTCCCGGGCGAGGCTGCCCTGGCGCGGCGGGGCGGCGGGCACGCCGCAGACCGCGTCGACCTCCTCGCACATCAGGTGGATCAGCGAGAGGTGGACCTCCTGGACGGTGGCGGTGTCCGGCGACGGCACCAGCAGGCTCTCCTCGCAGGCGGCCTGGAGCATGCCGGGGGCCGCACCGGCCAGCGCCCAGCAGCGCATGCCGATCTCGCGGGCGGCGGCGGCCGCGGCGATGACGTTCTCGCTGGTCCCGCTGGTGGACAGGCACACCAGGACGTCGCCGGGGCGGGCGTGGGCGCGTAGTTGGCGCGCGAAGACCTCGCGGTAGCCGTAGTCGTTGGCGATGGCGGTGAGGCTGGAGGTGTCGGCGTGCAGGCAGATCGCCGACAGCGGCATGCGTTCGGTGGTGAAGCGGCCGGTCAGCTCGGCGGTGAGGTGCTGGGCTTCGGCGGCGCTGCCGCCGTTGCCGCAGGCGAACAGCCGCCGTCCCCGGACGAGTTCCTCGCCGAGGATGCGGCCCCACCGTTTGGCGCGGTCGCCGTCGACGCCCTCCAGCACCGTGCTGAGGCGTTCGAGCCGTGGATGCATCAGACACCTGCTTTCGGGGTGCGCTCTGCCGCATCGGCGGCGGGTTCGGGCACCGGGCGTCCGCGTTCGCGCAGGACGCTTTCGTAGCACTGCTCGGTCTGGCGGGCCACCAGCGGCCAGGTGTAGCGCACTGCGGCGCGGTCGGCGGCGGCGATGCCCAGGCTCTCCCTGGTGACCGGGTCGGTGAGCAGCGTCCGGATCCAGTAGGCCAGGGTGCGGGCGTCGCGCGGCGGTACCAGGCGCCCGGTGACGCCGTGGACGACCGTGTCGAGGTGGCCGCCGACGTGCGAGGCGAGCACGCAGGTGCCGCAGGCCATCGCCTCGACGGTGCTCATACCGAAGGGCTCGTACCAGGGCACGCTGACCGCGAGGTCGGCCGAGCGCAGCAGCTCGGGCACCCGGGAGCGCGGCACGCCGCCGGTGAAGCGGACCCGGCCGGCCACCCCGGCGGTTTCGGCGGCGGCGCGCAGCGCGGTGATCTGCGGGTCCTGCTCGGCCTGCTCTGGCGGGGGGCCGCCCGCGACGACGAGTTCGGCTTCGGGTACCCCGGCCAGCGCGCCGATGACCGTGCGGATGCCTTTGCGGGGCACCAGCCGGCCCAAGGTGAGGACGCGCGGGCGCTCGCCCCGTTCGGCGACCGGGCCTTCGGGGCGGAACGATTCGGGGTCCACTGCGCAGGGCACGACGGTGATCCGTCCGGGGGCGACGTTCCAGGTGCGCAGTTCGCGCTGCTCCGCGCAGGAGGTGGCCACGACCCGGTCGGCCCGGCGGGCGATGTCGGCCTCGGTGCGTGCCCGCTCGCGGGGGCTGGTGTCCTCGCTGCCCTGGTGGCGGCGTTTCTCGGTGCCCAACGCGTGGAAGGTCTGCAGCACCGGGGTGCCGGTCGCGGCGGCGGCCTCCAGTGCGGCGCGGCCGCTCATCCAGTAGTGGGCGTGGGCGACGTCGGGCGTCTCGCGTTGCCATTCTTCGGCGAGGCGGGCGGCGAACTCGCCCATGTGCGGCGGCAGGTGGTCCTTGCCGATCGGCTGCGGCGGCCCGGCGCTGATGTGGTGCACGCGCGCCCCCGGCGCGAATTCGACCGTTTCGGGGGCGGCGGGGTCGCTGCGGCGGGTGTGGACGACCACCTCGTGGCCGCGGGCGGCCAAGGCGCGGGCCAGACCGGCGACGTGCACGTTCTGCCCGCCTGTGTCCTCCTCGCCGAGGGCGGCCAGCGGGCTGGCGTGTTCGGAGACCATGGCGATCCTCACCGTGTCACCTCCTGGAGTAGCCGGTCCCAGTGCTTGAGGAACCGGTCGATCGGATAGCGGTGCAGCGCCGCCCGGCGCGCGGCCCGGCCGCATTCGGCGGCCTGGTCCGGGTCGCGCACGAGCTCGCGCAGCGCCTGGCACAGCGCGTCGACGCGGGTGGTTGCCAGTCCCGCGTCCGGGGGAATCGCCTCGCGGGCCTCGGTGGTGGCCAGGGCGAGGACGGGCATGCCCAATAGCATCGCCTCGATGAGGGAGAGGCCCAGGGAGGTCCAGCGCAAGGGGTGCAGGTAGACCCGCCGGCGCGCGAGTTCGGCGTGCAGGCGGTGCTGGGGCAGGTCGTCGAAGGCGCGCAGCCGTTCGGCGGGCAGGCCCAGCGCCGCGGGGAGCCCTGCCACGCCCATGCCGAACAGGTCGAGGGGGCAGGCGCCGGCGAAGCGGGGCAGCAGGTCGGTGCCGGTGACCCGGCCGCGGCGCAGCGGTTCGTTGACGGCCACGCCGGCGCGGTCGACGTCGCCGGTGTAGCGGTGCCCGGGGTCGGCCACCCCGTGTTCGATCACGGTGGTGGGTGCGCGCCCGCAGTCCCAGAACAGCTCGTTGAAGTGGGTGACGTGCACGACGGGGATGTCGGTGCGGTCGGCCAGCGGGTGGCGGGTGCGGGGCACGTCGCCCTGGGGCGCGTTGTGCTCGACGTAGACGGCGGGTATGTCGCGGCCCGGGCGGCGCCCGCCCAGCCACCGCTCGGCCAGGTCCAGTTCGCGGGGCCGCTGCAGCACGACGGCGTCGACCGGTTCGGCGGCCAGGGTGTGCGGGCCGACTTCCACGGCGTTGCCGGGCCAGTCCCAGGTGTCGGCGCGGCCGCGGCCGTCGGGGCCGCGTTCGGCGTCGGCCGGGATGAGGCAGCGGTGCCGGCCCTGGACGAACGAGGTGGTCCAGGAGCCGTGCACGTGCCAGATGAGCACGCGCAGCGTGGGTGTGCGGACGCGTTCCGGGCCGCGGTGGGCGGCGGTGCGCGGTTGCTGCACGGTCATGATGCCTCCCCCGCGAGGTCGTCGACGGCGCGGACGATGTCGGCGGGGGTGAGGGCGGCCAGGCAGGGGTGGCCGGGCACCGGGCAGGTGCGCGCGCGGCTGCCGCGGCAGGGGGCGTTCTGGTCGCCGAGCAGCCGGACCGGGCTGCCTTGGGGCGCCCAGGAGGAGGCCGGTACCACCGGGGCGAACAACGAGACCACGGGGGTGCCCACCGCCGCGGCCAGGTGCGCGGCGCCGGTGTTGCCGCTGACCAGTACTGATGCCGATTCCAGCACTCCGGCGAGCTCGGTCAGGCCGGTGCACCCGCCCAGGTCCAGCCCGGAGCCGCCGGCAACGGCGGCGGTGTCGCCGCGTTCCTGGGCCGTGCCGGTGACCACCACGCGCCGGCCTTCGGCGGCGAGGGCGGCGACGGTGTCGGCGGCCAGCGGCCGGGGGATGGCGCGGGCCGGGGCCGCGGCGCCGGTGTGCAGGGCGACGTAGCCGGGGCGCCCGGCCAGATGCGCGGTTTCGGGCAGCGGGCGGCGGATGCGCGGCGCGCCGTTGTCGCCGGGCGGCAGCCGGTACCCGGCCGCTTCGGCCAGGCTCAGCATGCGGGCGGCCTCGGGGCGGGTGTGGTCGGTGCGGTGGCGCAGGTCCAGCAGCGATCCGGGGTAGTCGTCGCTGGCCGCCCCGATCCAGCCGACCCCGGCCATCCGCAGCAGCGCCGCCAGCGGCAGCGGCGACTGGTGGTAGGAGGTGAGGATGAGCGCGGAGGCGGGGGCCTCGGCGGCGACCGCGGCGATGAGGCCGGCGGCGGTGCCGCTGGTCAGCGCGGGCGGCTCCGGGTCGATCCAGGGTGCGCACCATTCCAGGACGCGGTCCGCCCCCGGTAGCAGTTCGGCGGCGGCGCGCCCGCGGGGGCCGGCGAGCAGGACGGTGCGGTCGGCGCCTGCGGCGACGGCGCGCACCGCCGGGCCGGCCAGCAGCACGTCGCCGATGCTGTCCATCCGCGCGACCAGGGCGGTGCCGCCCCGGGGCGCCGCGGTGCCCTCCCGGCCGTTCACGCGGTGCTCCCGCGCAGCAGGCGGTTTACGGCGGCGGCGAGGTTGCGGGCGGTCTCCGGCGCGCCGGCGGCCTCCTCGGGCCGGGTTGCGGGTCCGGGCACCAGGATGGCGCGGGCTCCGGCGGCGCGGGCGGCGTCGATGTCGGCGCCGATGTCGCCGATGACGGCGCACTCGTGCGGCGCCAAGCCCAGTCCGGCGGCGGCGTCGCGGACGAGGCCGGGGCGCGGTTTGCGGCAGGCGCAGCCGCCGTCCTCGCTGTGGGGGCAGATCCGCCACACGTCGAACGGTCCCAGGCGGGCTTCCACCGCGGCGTTGACGGCGGCGAGCTCGTCGGGGGTGATGAGGCCGCGGGCGATGCCGGACTGGTTGCTGACCACGCCCACGCGCAGCCCGGCGCCCCGCGCGCGCTGCACGGCGGCCCGCGCGCGGTGCGCGGGCCGCACCAGCTCGGGGTCGGAGTTGTAGGGCACGTCGTGGACGAGGGTGCCGTCGCGGTCGAACAGCACCGCTTTGACGGGCCGGGCGCCGTGCGGCCGGGCGCTCCGGTGGCGCCACTCCCCCGCGAGCCGCTGCGCGCAGGCCACCGGCGGGATCAGTGCGCTGGTCGCGGCCATGCGCGCGATCTCGGCGGGGGTACGCGGCCCGGGCGCGATCCGCCGCCACGCGAACCCGGCGGTGGCTGCCAGCCACCTTCCGGCCAGCTCCGCGGCGGCCGCGGTGGCGGCCCGCTGGGTGCGTGCGCGTGCCGGG
>NZ_BAAGYZ010000012.1:0-175357 GCF_054778995.1 Streptomonospora sediminis | reverse complement strand
GCCCCGGCGCCCGCTCAGCCGCGGGCCGGTGCCGCCTCGGCCGTGCCGGCCGGCGGGTCGGCCGGGGCGGCGCGGTGCTGCCGGGGCAGGAACGCCGCCACCGCCAGCGCGGTCAGTGCCGCCGCGGCACCGATGGCCATCACGACGCGGAAGCCGTCCTGCGACGGCGCGGTCAGGTCGCCGAACGTGGTGGTCATCCCGGTGAGGACGGCACCGGCCACGGCGCTGGAGACCGAGGTCCCGATTGAGCGCATCAGCGTGTTCAGGCTGTTCGCGGCGGCGGTCTCGGAGACGGGCACGGCCGCCATCACCAGCGCGGGCATGGCGCCGTAGGCCAGGCCGATCCCGGCCCCGATGACGCTGGAGACCAGCACCAGGTGCCACACACCCGACATGAACACGATGCTCAGCCCGTAGCCGCACGCCACCACGACGGCGCCCAGCATCAGTGTCGTCTTGGGACCCCCGAGCTTGGAGATGCGGGCCGACACCGGCGCCATCGCCACCATCACCACCCCGGAGGGGCCCATCACCAGCCCGACGGTGACCATCGACTCGCCGAGGCCATAGCCGGTCGAGGCGGGCAGCTGCAGCAGCTGCGGGAAGACCAGCGACATCGCGAACATCGCGAAGCCGAACACGGTGGAGGCGGCGTTGGTCAGCAGCACCTGGCGGCGCATGCTGGTGCGCAGGTCGACCAGCGGCTGGCGGGTGCGCAGCTCCCACAGCCCCCACAGCACCAGTACGGCGGCCGCCGCGCAGAACAGGCCGATTGTGGTGGCGCTGGTCCAGCCCCAGTCGGCGCCCTTGGAGATCGCCAGCAGCAGGCACACCAGCGCGGCCGACAGGCCGGCGGCGCCGAGGGCGTCGAAGCGCCCGCCGGTGCGCACCCGCGCCTCCGGCACGATGGCCGTCACCAGCACGAAGGCCAGCGCGCCCAGCCCGGCCGACGCCCAGAACAGCACGTGCCAGTCGGTGCGCTCGGCCAGGAACGCCGCGGCCGGCAGGCCGAGGGCACCGCCCACCCCCAGCGAGGCGCTCATCAGCGCGATCGCCGATCCGAGCCGTTCGCCGGGCAGTTCGTCGCGCATGATGCTGATGCCCAGCGGGATGACTCCGGCGGCCAGGCCCTGCAGCGCCCGCCCGGCGATCAAGGGCGGCAGCGACGTGCTCAGTCCGCAGACCACCGATCCGATCACCAGCAGGGACACGCTGACCAGCAGCATGCGCCGCTTGCCGTACATGTCGCCGAGCCGGCCGACGACCGGGGTCGCAACGGCGCTGGCGAGCAGGGTGACCGTGATGGCCCAGGTGGTATCGGCGGCCGAGGCGCCCACTAGCCGGGGCAGGATGGGCACGAGCGGGATCACCACCGTCTGCATCAGCGAGACGACGATCCCGGCGAAGGCCAGCACGGCCACGACCGCGGCGGTCCGCGGTCGGGCGCCGGTGCGGGCCGCTTCGGTGGGCGGGTTCAACAACGCGGGGACCTCCGTGTCGGCAGCGTTTCCAGCATTTAAATCAATCGCTTGACTTAAGTTATCGCGTCGGATTGACTGGTCGAGCCGAAGCCCCGACCAAAGGAGACCGGAATTGGACCGCACCCCGGATGGGACCACGCTCGACTATCCGTTGGAGCCGCCGAAGGCGCTGGAAGAGCCCCGGGAGTTCGCCGAGCTGCGCGGCGAGTGCCCGGTGGCGCACGTGCGGCTGCCCAGCGGCGACACCGCCTCGCTGCTGACGCGCTACGACGACGTCCGCCAGGTGCTGTCGGACCCGCGGTTCACCCGCCGGCTCGACGCCCCCGATGCCGCGCGCATCGCCAAGAACGAGTCCGGCGGCGTCTTCAACAGCGGCGTCAGCTCGACCATCCCCGAATCCGGCGCAGGCCACCGCTGGTGGCGGCTCATGGTCGCCAAGTGGTTCACCGCCAAGCGCATGTCCGCGCTGCGGCCCGGCATCGAGCAGATGGCCGGCGACCTGATCGACCGCATGGTCGAAAGCGGGCAGCCCGCCGACCTCAAGGCGGCGCTCGGGTTCCCGCTGCCGGTATGGGTCATCTGCGACCTGCTCGGCGTGCCCGAGACCGACCGCGACCGGTTCTCCTACTGGTCCGACACGCTGCTGAACCTGACCCGCTACACCGAAGACGAGATCCGCGCGGCCCAGGCCGCGTTCGGCGAGTACATGGCCGCCCACGTCGCCGACAGGCGCGCCAACCCCGGCGACGACCTCCTCAGCGAGCTCGCCCAGGCCACCGGCGACGACGGCCAGGGCATGACCGACGCCCAACTGGCCGCCACCGGCCAGGGCCTGCTGGTGGCCGGGCACGAGACCACGGCCAACATGATCGGCAAGATGGCCGCCATGCTGCTGGCCGACCGCAGCCGCTGGGAGAGCCTGGTCGCCGACCGCTCGCTGGTCCGCACCGCAGTCGAGGAGTGCCTGCGGTTCGACGCCAACCAGGGATTCGGCCTGCCCCGGTACATCAGCGAGGACACCGAGGTCAGCGGAACCACCGTGCCCAGCGGCACCACCGTGGTGTGCAGCATGGCCGCGGCCAACCGCGACGAGACCGCTTTCGGCGGCGCCGGCGAGATGGACCTGGGCCGCAGCCCCAACACCCACATCGCCTTCGGCGCCGGCCCGCACTCGTGCCTGGGCCAGTCGCTGGCCCGCACCGAACTGCAGGCGGTGCTCGACGTGCTGCTGCGGCGGCTGCCCACCCTCGAACTCGCCGTGGACGAAGCTGACCTGCAGCGGGTCGACGGCCTGGTCGTCGGCGGGCTGAGCGAGGTCCCGGTGCGGTGGTGAACATGTCCGACCGAACCGCAAAGGACCGGCAGGCCAACACCACCCGCGAGCAGATCCTCACTGCGGCCGAGCGGCTGTTCGCCGAACGCGGCGTGGTCACCGTCTCCAACCGCCAGATCTCAGAGGCCGCGGGACAGGGCAACAACACCGCGGTCAGCTACCACTTCGGCAGCAAGGCCGAACTGGTGCGCGCGATCGTGCGCCGCCACGCGAGCCCCATCGAGCGGGCGCGCGAGCAGTGGCTCGACCGGGCGCGCGCCTCCGGCGAGATCCGCGACTGGGTCGGCTGCCTCGTCCGCCCGGTCACCGAGCATCTGGCCGAACTCGGCGTGCCCTCCTGGTACGCCCGGTTCGGCGCCCAGGTCATGACCGACCCCGTGCTGCGCGGCATCATGGTCGAGGAGTCGATGTCCACGCTGCCGCTGCGCGAGGTCCGCGAAGGGCTGAACCGGTGCACGCCGCAACTGCCGCTGGCGGTCCACGTCGAACGCAGCAACATGGCCGGCCAGCTCATCGTGCACATGTGCGCCGAACGGGAACGCCGGCTCGCCCAGGGCGCCACCACCCCCAAAGCCGACTGGCACGGCGCCGCCACCGGGCTGATCGACGCCATCACCGGCATGTGGCTGGCGCCGGTCACCCCGCCCGGCGGCGGCGAACCGCAGGACGCGGCGTCCTGGTGCATCGAAGCCCACCCCGAGAACCGGTCGGCGAACGGCCCGGAGAACGGCTCGCAGTACAACCCGCAGCGCAACGGAGGAAACCGCGGATGAAGGTCCACGTCGACGAGGACCGGTGCTGCGGCGCCGGGCAGTGCGTGCTGATCGCACCGCAGGTGTTCGACCAGCGCGACGGCGACGGCATCGCGGTCGTTCTCGACGGCCGCCCGCCCGAGGCGGCTTATGCCGCGGTCCGCGAGGCCGCGAGCGTCTGCCCGGGGGCCGCCATCGAACTGGGGGAGGCCCAGTGACCACCCGCGCCGGTGTCGTGATCGTCGGCGCTTCCGCCGGGGGGCTCACCACCGCCGAAGCGCTGCGCCGCCAGGGCTACCAGGGCGCGCTGACCGTGCTCGGCGCGGAGAAGCACCCGCCCTACGACCGGCCGCCGCTGGCCAAACAGGTGCTGTCGGGCGTGTGGGAGCCCGAGCGGGTGCAACTGCGCCCGCAGGCGGCACTGTCGGAGCTGGGCGCCGAGTTCGGCTACGGCGATCCGGCCACCGCCCTGGAAGTGGGCGCCGGCACAGGCGCAGGCGGTGTGGTCGAAGGCGGCATGCACACCGTGCACACCGCCTCCGGGCGGGCGTTGCGGGCCGATGCGGTTGTGGTCGCCACCGGGCTGCGGCCGCGCCGGCTGGCCGGGCAGGACGAACTGGCCGGAACCCACGTGCTGCGCTCGGTCGAGGACGCGCTCGCGCTGCGCGCCGAGTTGCGGCCGGGCGCGCGCGTCGTGGTCGTCGGCGACGGGGTGCTCGGCGCCGAGATCGCCGCCACCGCCTGCGGCCTGGGCGCCGACGTCACCCTCGCCGGCCCGCAGCCGGCGCCCATGGCGGCCCAGCTCGGGTCCCGGGCCGCGGGGCTGCTCGCCGAGCTGCACACCGAGCGCGGCGTCCGGCTGCGCCTGGGCTCGGGAGTCAGCGGCCTGCAGGGCGATCGGGGCCGGGTGAACGGCGTACTGCTGGACACCGGCGAGGTGCTGCCCGCCGACACCGTCGCCGTGGCCATCGGCGCGGACCCGGTCACCGACTGGCTCGCAGGCAGCGGCCTGCACTTGGACAACGGGCTGGTCTGCGACTCCCGCTGCCGCGCCGCCCCGGGAATCTACGCGGTCGGCGACGTGGCGCGCTGGCACCACGAGGCGCTCGGCGCCCCGGTGCGGCTGGAGAACCGCACCAACGCCACCGAGCAGGCCGGAGCCGTCGCCGCCGCCGTCCTAGGCGGTGACGCCCCCTACCGCCCGGTGCCCTACTTCTGGACCGACCAGTTCGATGTGAAGCTCCAGATCCACGGGCTGCCCTCCGCCGACGCCGAGTTCGCGGTCGTCGAGGGCGACGCAGGCGCCGGCCCGGCCGACCGGCGCTTCGTCGCCGAGTACCGGCGCGAGGGGCGCGTCACCGCGGTCCTCGGCTGGCGGATGCCCAAGCAGACCCGGCTGCGAGCGGCCGAGGCCCTGCACGGCCGCGCCCCCGCGGCGCGGTAGCCGGGGCGGGGCGGGGGCCTCCGCGGAATACCGGCGCCGCAGCCGCTGCGGCGCCGCTGCGCCCGCCTTCGCCTGCCCTGGTACGGACACACTCAGTAATCGGACATAGGGGATTTGATGAGCGACACCATGGAGTCGGGCACCGGCACCGAGACCGCAGAGCCGCTGCCCGACTTCCCGATGGAGCGGGCGGCGGGTTGCCCCTTCGACCCGCCCCCGGCCCTCTACGACCTGCAGGAGTACGGCCCGCTGGCGCGGGTGCGGCTGTGGGACGGCAGTACGCCGTGGGTCGTCACCCGCTACGACGACCAGCGGGCGGTGCTGGCCGACCCGCGCGTCAGCGCCGACGCCACCCGGGAGGGCTACCCGCTCTCCGCCAAGCCCAGCGGCGGCGGCTCCAAGATCGGCTTCATCCTGATGGACGATCCCGAGCACGCCCGGCTGCGGCGGATGGTGACGGCGCCGTTCACCGTCAAAAAGGTCGCGGCGATGCGCCCGGCGGTGCAGCGGATCGTCGACGGGCTGATCGACGACATGCTGGCCGGCCCCAAGCCGGTCGACCTGGTCGAGGCGTTCGCGCTGCCCGTGCCGTCCCTGGTGATCTGCGAACTGCTCGGCGTGCCCTACTCCGACCATGACTTCTTCCAGGCCAACAGCAAGGTCATCGTCCAGCGCGACGCCGAGCCCGATGAACGCTCCGCGGCCCTGGGCCGGCTGAGCGAGTACCTGTACGGGCTGATGGGCCCGAAGCTGGCCGAGCCTGCCGACGATCTGCTGTCGGGGCTGGGCGAGCGGGTCCGGGCCCAGGAGCTGTCCCAGAGCGAGGCCGCCCAGATCGGGGTGCTGCTGCTGATCGCCGGGCACGAGACCACCGCCAACATGATCGGACTGGGCACACTCGCGCTGCTGCAGCACCCCGACCAGTTGGCGCGCCTGCGCGACGAGGACGACCCCGAGCTGGTCTCCCGCTCGGTCGAGGAACTGCTGCGTTACCTGAACATCACGCACAACGGGCGGCGGCGGGTCGCGCTGGAGGACATCGAGGTCGCCGGGCGGACCATCCGCGCCGGCGAAGGGCTGATCCTGCCCAACGACATCGCCAACCGCGACGGTGCCGCCTTCGCCGACCCCGACCGCCTGGACCTCGACCGCGACGCCCGCCACCACGTGGCGTTCGGGTTCGGCGTGCACCAGTGCCTGGGGCAGTCGCTGGCCCGCATGGAGCTGAACGTCGTCTACAGCACCCTTTACCGGCGCATCCCCACGCTGCGGTTGGCGGCGGAGATGGACCGGATCAACTTCAAGCACGACAAGTCCGTGTACGGGGTCCATGAGCTTCCGGTGACCTGGTGACGGTCCGGGGAGCCCGGGGTGTGCGGGTTATCCGGGCTGTGTGGGCTTCCCGGGCGTCGGGAAACAGCGGGCATCGGGCCGTGGGAGCATCGAATCCGGAGATAACGGGACAGGAAAGCAGGAGAATCCGATGAAGGTCACCGTCGACCAAGAGGCATGCGTCGCGTCCGGCCAGTGTGTGATGGCGGCCGACGACGTTTTCGACCAGCGCGACGAGGACGGGGTCGCCGTGGTGCTGATCTCCGAGCCGTCGGCCGACCGCGCCGCGGACGTCCGCCAGGCCGCCGCGATCTGCCCCGCGCTGGCCATCACCGTGGAGGAATGACCGCCGGGCGGGCCGGGCGCTCCCGGCCCGCCGTCTCCGGTGGATCGATCACCCCTGGAGAAGCCGGCCCGCACGCAGGCACCGGTGGGTGGCCGTGCCATGGCGGCCGGTGCGTCCGGGGACCGGGGTGGATACGGGTCCGCCCGGCGGCCTTGCCCGCGGCCGGCAATCAGGTGGCCCGGGCTGAAAGCAGCGGCAACGGCCGCGGGCGGCCGGGGCGCGGTCGCCGCTCCCACCGCAGACGGCGGGGGCGGGCGACGCACCGACCCTGCGGAAATGCCGAGATCCGGCGCCGGATCTCGGCATTTCCGCAGGGTCATCAACAAGAACCCGGCATAGCGGGCGCATTGTCACCCCGCAGCCCGGCGGGCCGCGCGCGGATGTGCGGGCGGCCGGCTAGGCCGCGCAGCTCAGCGGTTCAGCGGCTCAGACCGCCGACCAGCCGTTGTCGACCGGCAGGATAGCGCCGCTGATGTTGCCGGCCGCGTCCGAGGCGAGGAAGACGATGGCCGCGGCCAGCTCGGCGGGGTCGGCGACCCGGCCGATGTTGCCCCTGTAGTTGCCCAGCGCCGCCGGTCCGGTCGGTGCCGCGGCCGGGTCGACGGAGATGCCGGTGGCGGTGCCGCCGGGCGCCACGGCGTTGACCCGGATGCCCTGGTCGCGGTACAGGATCGCGGTGGATTTCACCAGGCCCGCGATGCCGTGTTTGGACGCCGTGTAGGCGGCTCCGGCGGCGCTGCCGCGCAGTGAGGCCTCCGACGCGGTGAACACGATCGAGCCCGCGCCCCGGTTCAGCAGCTGCGGCAGAACCGCCCGGGTGAGCAGGAACGGCGCGGTCAGGTTGATGCGGATGAGCCGCTCCCAGACCGCGTCGGTGACATCGCCGGCGGCCGACAGGTCGTCCATGATCCCGGCGTTGTTGACCAGGATGTCGGCGCCCCCGAGGCGGGTGGCGGCGGCGTCGGCGACCTCGTCGACGACCTCTTGGTCGCTGAGGTCGCCCGCGACGACCTCGGCGGTACCGCCCGAGGAGCGGATCTGTGCCGCCGCCTCTTCGGCGGACTCGGCGTTGATGTCGGCGATGAGGAGGCGGGCGCCCCCGGCCGCCAGGCGCAGCGCGGTCGCGCGGCCGATGCCCGAACCGCCGCCGGTGACGATCGCGTTCTTGTCCCGCAGGCCCGATTCGATCATGGAAAGTCCCTTCAGTGTCTTCAGCGCTCGGCGTCTGCCGCGCACTGCTGCCGTGCAGGGCCGGCCCGCCCAACGAGAGCTGAGCCGGGCCGCGGTCCGCCCGGTATCTGTCACTCTACGACTTTTTGTCACTGAGCGACATTTCGTCGTTCGCAGCCGGATCCGCGGTACGCTGGCGGTCCGCGGTGGTGTCGAGTGCCAGGAAGGACCGGTGGGGCACATGGCCTCCGAACGCGCTTCCGCGGCGGGCCGGGGCGGCCGCCCGCCGATGACCCGGCGCCGCAAGGAGATCGTCCGCCTGGAGATCGCCCGCGCGGCGGTCGCCCTGTTCGCCGAAAAGGGCGTCGCCGGCACCACCGGCGACGACATCGCCCATGCCATCGGGATCTCCACGCGCACGCTGTGGCGCTACTTCCCCAGCAAGGAGAGCTGCGTGCGGCCGCTGCTCACCACAGGGCTGGAGGCCATGGCCGAGCGGCTCCGCTCCTGCCCCCGCGGCACCGCACTGCTGGACCACCTGGAACGCGAGGGCGTCTTCGGGGCGGACGAGTCCCTGGCCGCCGGGCCGGTCGCCGACCTGATCTGGATGACCGGGCACGAGCCCGCGCTGAAGGCGGTCTGGCTGGAGGTCCACCACGCGGCCGAGTCGGTGTTCGCCGAGATCATCGCCGACCGGACGGGCGCCGCCGCCGACGCGCTGTCCGTGCGCGTGCAGGCCGCCGCCCTCAATGCCGCGCTGCGCTTGGCCGCCGAGGAGCAGGCCCGCTACCGCTCCGCCGGAGACGGCCCGCCCCCCGGCGGCATGGGCGCCCTCGGGCGCACCGCGCTCGCCACCGTCGCCAGCGGCCTGCCCGCCTTCGAGGCCGCCGCCCGATAACCGCGGCCTGACCCGCGTTTCGGGTCCTGGCATCCCTGCGCTCGGGTCCCGCGGTCGGGCCGGTTGTGTGCCCGCAACCCCCTTGAATTCATCGACCGACATCTATAAAGTGCCATGAATCGACGAACATCGATGAAAGGGTGTGTCATGGCGACAGAGCTTCCGGTCGTGGTGATCGGAGCGGGTCCGGTCGGACTGGCCGCAGCGGCCGAACTGCAGCAGCGCGGTATCGCCGCGGTCGTACTGGAACAGGGCGCCTCCGCAGGGGCGGCCGTGCGCGAATGGGGACACGTGCGGCTGTTCTCCTCCTGGCGCGACCTGGTGTCCCCGGCCGCCGGGAAAACGCTGGCCGCAACCGGGTGGCGGCGCCCGGACGACGGCGCCTACCCCACGGGAGCCGAATGGGCCGGCTCCTATTTGGAACCGCTGGCCGCGGCCCTGGGGGAGCGGGTGCGCTTCGGCGCGCAGGTCGCCGGCGTGAGCCGCCAGGGCCGCGACCGGGTCGTCGACGCCGACCGGGCACAGCGGCCGTTCACCGTGCGGGTCCGGACATCCGGCGGCGAGCAGCGCCTGCTCGCCCGCGCGGTGATCGACGCCTCGGGCACCTGGGGCACGCCCAACCCGCTGGGCGCCGACGGACTGCCCGCGCTCGGCGAGGACGCCGCCGCCGACCGGATCGGCCACCGGATCCCCGACCCGGCCGACCCCGGCGTGCGCGCCCGCTACGCGCGGCGCCGTACCGCCGTGGTGGGCAGCGGCCACTCCGCGCTGACCGCACTGGTGGCGCTGGCCGAGCTGGCCGCGCAGGAGCCGGGCACCCGCGCGGTGTGGGTGCTGCGCCGGGACGGGATCGGCGACGCCTTCGGCGGGGGAGCCGACGACGGACTCGCTGCGCGCGGTGCCCTGGGACAGCAAGCGCAGCGGGCCGTGGGGGGCGGACACGTCGACGTGGTGACCGGCTTCCGCACCGCCGAGGTCCGCAGCGGCGGCAGCGGTGCGGTGCTGGTCGGCGACGACGGCCGGGCGCTCGATCCCGTCGACCAAGTCGTCGCGCTGACCGGGTTCCGCCCCGACCTCGCGCCGCTGTCGGAGATCCGTCTGGGGCTGGACGCCGCACTGCAGGCGCCGGTGGCACTGGCGCCGCTCATCGACCCCAACGTGCACTCCTGCGGCACCGTCTACCCGCACGGCGCCGCGGAACTGGCCCACCCCGAGCCCGGGTTCTACCTGGCCGGGATGAAGTCCTACGGCCGCGCGCCGACGTTCCTCGCACTGACCGGTTACGAGCAGGTGCGCAGCATCGCCGCGGAGCTGGCGGGCGATACCGAGTCGGCCGCGCGGGTGGAACTGGAGCTGCCCGAAACAGGGGTGTGCAAGGGGCCCGGACTCGCCGAAGCCGCGGATGCGGGTTCAGGTTCGGGGCACAAGCAGGAACCGGAACGGGAAAAGGAGCAGGAGTCCGATGCGGCGGCCGCGGGTGGTGGCTGCTGCGGTACGAGCGGTGCGGATCCGGTCGGGTTCTCCCGCCCGGCCTCGCCCGCCCTGCAGTGATCCACGGCGCCGGGGCGGGGGCGGCCCCGCCCCGGCGCCTCAGCCGTGTTCGGCCGCGGCCTCGCGCCCGCTTGCGCGGAAGAAGCGCCGCGCCCACAGGGAGACGTAGACGAGTCCGACCAGGACCGGCACCTCGATGAGCGGGCCGACCACGCCCGCGAGCGCCTGGCCGGAGGTGACGCCGAAGACGCCCACCGCCACCGCGATGGCCAGTTCGAAGTTGTTGCCGGCCGCCGTGAAGGCCAGGGTGGTCGCGCGCTCGTAGGGGAGCCGGATCGCGCGGCCCAGCAGCATCGACAGTCCCCACATCAGGACGAAGTACAGCAGCAGCGGCACGGCGATGCGCGCGACGTCCAACGGGCCCGAGGTGATCGCCTCGCCCTGCAGAGCGAACAGCAGCACGATGGTGAACAGCAGGCCGTAGAGCGCGAGCGGGCCGATGCGCGGCAGGAACCGCTCCTCGTACCACTGGTGGCCCTTGGCGCGCTCGCCGAACGTGCGGGTGAGGTAGCCGGCGACCAGCGGGATACCGAGGAAGACCAGCACCATCGCGGCGATCTCCCACGCCGAGACGTCGATACCGCTCTGCTCCAGCCCCAACCACCCGGGCAGCAGGTCGAGGTAGAACCAGCCGAGCAGCCCGAAGGCCACCACCTGGAACACCGAGTTGAGCGCGACCAGCACGGCCGCGGCCTCGCGGTCGCCGCAGGCCAGGTCGTTCCAGATGACGACCATGGCGATGCAGCGCGCCAGCCCGACGATGATCAGACCGGTGCGGAACTCCGGCAGGTCGGGCAGGAAGATCCAGGCCAGCGCGAACATGACCGCCGGCCCCACCAGCCAGTTCAGCACCAGCGACCACACGAGCAGCCGCTTGTCGCCGGTGACCGTGTGCAGGCGGTCATAGCGCACCTTGGCCAGCACCGGGTACATCATCACCAGCAGGCCCAGCGCGATCGGCACGGAGATACCGCCGGCCTTGACGGCGTCCAGCGCGCCCTGCAGCCCGGGCACCCACCGCCCCAGCAGCAGGCCCGCCGCCATGGCGAGCCCGATCCACAACGGGAGGAAGCGGTCCAGCGTCGACAGCCGCGGGTTCCCTGCCGGGTCGGGGACCCGCTCGGGGGCCTGGGCATCCGTGCGGGAGCGGGGCATGGCGGTGACCTCCTGGAGGGCTGGACGGCTGCGCGTTGGCGCTGGAGACAACCGTACATCGGAGCAAGCTGATATCAATATCGACTGATAAGTTGAAGGCGGCGCCGCCGCACGGCCGCGTCCGGAGCAAGTCCTGGCGAGCCGGGCACGCCCAAGCCGGGTAAGCCAACCGAATCCAGGTCAGGGTGTTGAAGGAAGGCCGGTCCCGTGTCGGATAAACCGAGTGTGCTCTTCGTCTGCGTCCACAACGCCGGGCGCTCCCAGATGGCGGCAGGCCTGCTCGCCCACCTCGCGGGCGACCGGGTCGAGGTCCGCTCCGCCGGCTCCGAACCCGCGGAGTCGGTGAACCCCGCGGCGGTCGAGGCAATGGCCGAGCTGGGCATCGACATCGCCGCCGAGCAACCCAAGATACTGACATCCGGCGCCGTCGAGGCCAGCGACGTCGTGATCACCATGGGCTGCGGCGACACCTGCCCGATCTTTCCCGGCAAGCGCTACCTCGACTGGGAGCTGGACGACCCCGCGGGCCGGTCCGTCGCCGACGTGCGGCCGGTCCGCGACGAGATCCGCCGCCGGGTCGAAGGACTGCTGGCCGAGCTGGGGGTCGCCGCCCGCGGCTGACCCGGGCCGGCCGGGGCCGGCTGCGGCGCGGACGCGCAGGGGTGCGGACGTGCGGGTGCGCGCCGGCGGCAAGTGTTCAGCAGGGGCGGTAGCGGTCCCGGGCGTCGGCCGCCCGGGCCGCGAGGTCGCGCAGCCCCTCGGCGGCTCCGGCCACGGCCTCGGCCTGCAGCCGGTAGTAGGTGTAGCGGCCGCGGGCCTCGGTCTCGACGAGGCCGCTCTCGCGCAGGATCCGCAGGTGATGGCTGATGGTGGTCTGGCGGGCACCGGTTTCGGCGATCAGGTGGCAGGTGCACATCTGCTCGCCGGCCAGCAGCTGCACGATCCGTGCCCGCAGCGGGTCCCCGAACAGGCCGATGGCGGTCTCTGCGACGGAGCCCTCAGGTGACATCAGCATGTTTCGATATCACCACGGCCGGACCGGGGCGTCAAGCCGGCCCCGCCCGGGCGGCAGGTCCGGCGCGCCGGCAGCGCGGCCCGGCGGATCGGCCGGAGCGTTTGGATGTGCCGGCCGATCGCCCTACCGGTCCGCCGGCCGGTCCCTCAGCGGATCCTGGCGCCGTAGACGTGGTCGACCGCCATGGTCATCAGCACCCTGCGGTCGGACACCATCACCGACCGGTACTCGTCCCAGTCGGGGTGCTCGCCGGAGGCGGCGCGGTAGTAGCGCACCAGCGCTTCGACCTCGGGGCCGTGCGGATCGGTGCCCGGGCCGGTGAGGGTCACCGGGCCCTCGGCGGTGGCCCACCCCCAGCCGTCGGGGCTGGTGACCTCCAGTGCGGCGCGCGGGTCGCGGCGCAGGTTGGCGGTCTTGGCGCGGCCCTCGGTCATCGAAACGACGAGCGTATCGGCCTGCCGGTCGTAGAACGGGGAGACCGGCGAAAGCTGGGGGCGGCCGTCGGCCTTGATCGTGGCCAGCACCCCGAGCCGGCTCTCTGCGAGCAGTGTGCGCGGGTCGAACTCGGAATCACTCATAACCGGTCCAGCCGCGGCCGGACCCCGGCTATTCCCCGCTGGGCACGGGCCCGCGGCGCCCCGCCCAGCGGGGCGGAATGCACTGCGCCCACCCGCCATGCGTGCGGCGGGTGGGCGCAGTACGGGGGCCGGCGTCCGGGTGGGACGCCGGCCGGCTAGCGCGCCGTGCGCTTGCCGCGCATGCGCAGGACCATCGGGACCACCAGCGCGACGATGAGCACGCCGTACAGGGTGAGCGTGATGGGGCCGGCGAACAGCTGGCCGACATCGCCCTGGCTGATCGCCATCGCACGGCGCAGCTCGGTCTCGGCCAGCGGACCGAGGATCGCGCCGATGAGCACCGGCGCGATGGGGAAGCCGTAGCGCCGCAGTAGGAACCCGACGATGCCGACCGCATACAGCAGCGCCACGTCGGCGATCGCCGTCTTCGCCGAGTACACGCCCAGCGTCGCGAACACCACGATCCCGGCGTAGAGGTAGTTGCGCGGGATCTGCAGCAGCTTCGCCCACACCGGCGCGAACGGCAGGTTCAGCACCAGCAGCATGGCGCTGCCCACGAACAGGCTGGCCAGCAGCGCCCACACCAGCTCGGACTCCTCGGTGAACAGCAGCGGCCCCGGACGCATGCCGTACTGCTGGAACGCGCCGAGCATGATCGCCGCGGTCGCCGAGGTCGGCACGCCCAGGCCCAGCAGCGGGACCAGCGAGGTCGCCGTGGTGGCGTTGTTGGCGGCCTCGGGACCGCCGACGCCCTCGATGGCGCCGCGCCCGAACTCGCTGCGGCCCCGCCGGGCGGCCAGCTTGCTCTCCATGCCGTAAGACAGGAACGTGGGGATTTCCGAGCCGCCGGCCGGGATGATCCCGAACGGCACACCCAGCGCGGTGCCGCGCAGCCACGGCAGCCAGGAGCGGCCCCAGTCGCTGCGCGACAGCCACGGCCGGCCCGAGCGCACGGTCTCGGTGGCCGGGGCGTGGTCGACCCGCGAGGCGACGTGCAGCACCTCGCCGATGGCCAGCACACCCACGGTCACCACGACGATGCTGATGCCGTCGAGCAGCTGCGGCGCGCCGAAGGTGAACCGCACGGCGCCGCTCTGCTCGTCGATGCCCACCAGCGCGATCGCCAGTCCGAGGGCGAGCGAGGTGAGCCCCCGCACCTTGTCGTTGGAGACGACGGCCGATGTCGCGACAAAGGCGAAGACGGCGAGCGCGAAGAACTCGGCCGGTCCGAAACTCACCGCCAGGTCCACCATGAGCGGCGAGAAGAACACCACCAGCGTCACCGCGATGATGCTGCCGACAAAGGACCCCAGTACCGCCGTGGCGAGCGCCTGCGGCGCCCGCCCCCGCCGCGCCATCTGGAAGCCCTCGAACGCGGTGACCATCGAGGAGCTCTGCCCCGGCGTGTTCAGCAGGATGGCGGTGGTCGCCCCGCCGAACTGGCCGCCGAAGTACACCCCGGCGAACATGATGAACGCGGCGGTGGGCTCCAGCTGGAACGTCAGCGGCACCAGCAGCGCGACGGCCATCGCCGACCCGAGCCCCGGCAGCACCCCGACCGCGGTACCCAGGACCACGCCGAGCAGGCACCACAGCAGGTGCTCGGGTGTGAGGGCCTGCGAGAAACCCCCGAGCAGTTGCGAGATCGTATCCACTCAAACCACCCCGCCGAGGATGCCCGCGGGCAGAGCGATGCCCAGCCCGGCCGAGAACCCCACCTGGGCGGCAGCGGACATGACGATCGAGATGCCCAGGTCGCGCAGCACGCGCCGGCCGCCGAGGGCGTAGGAGACCCCGAAGAACAGGCCCGCTCCCGTGATCAGCCAGCCGACCGGCTCCAGCAGCACCAGGTGCAGCGCCAGGGTCGCGGCCACGATGCCGAACGGTTTCCAGCTCATGGCGGGCGTGCCGCCGGCGCCGGACTCGGCTGCCGGCTCTGCTTCGGCCGTTGTTGCGGAGTCCGCTTCGGACTCGGTTTTGGACTCCGGTCCGGTTCGGGAGCCGGCTCCGGCGGCCGCCCCGCTCGGGCCCGCCGGGCCGGGGCGCAGGTGCTGCACCGCCAGCAGCACGCTCAGTACCACCAGCAGGGAGCCGATGACGTAGGGGAAGAACTGCGGTCCGAGGTAGCCCCCGGTGCCCGGCACATCCATGGTCGCGGTGCGGATGAGCAGGACCGCCCCGACGAGGGCGACGAGCGCGGCGACGATGAGCTCGCCCCGGGGCTTCGCCGCGGCCGGGGGTGCCGACGGTGCGGACGGTGCGGTCGTCATGCCAGACCCAGCTCCTTGCTGATCTCGTTGATCCGGTCGGTCTCGTCGGCCACGAACCGCTCGAACTCGTTACCGGTGAGGAACGTGTCCTCCCACTCCTGCTTGTCGAGGGTGTCCTGCCACTGCTGGGAGTCGTGCACCTGCTTGAGCAGCTCCTCCAGTTCGTTGCGCTGCTCCTCGGACAGCCCCGGGGGAGCCACCACGCCGCGCCAGTTCGCCAGCTCGACGTCGACGCCCTGCTCGCGGAACGTCGGGATGTCGATGTCCTCGACCGGATCGCCCGCGGAAAGGCCCAGTGCGCGCAGTTCGCCGGATTCGATCTGCGCGGCGAACTCGTCGTATCCCGACACGCCGACGGCGAGGCTGCCGTTGAGCATGCCGGCGACCGCCTCGCCGCCGCCCGCGTAGGCGATGTAGTTCAGGTCGGCGGGCTTTGCGCCGCCGGCCTCCATCAGCATCCCGGCGAGCAGGTGGTCGGTGCCGCCGACCGAGCCGCCGCCGACCGCCACCGCGCCGGGGTCGTCGCGCCACGCCTGGAACAGGTCGTCGAGGTTGCGGATCGGCGAGTCGGCGGGGACCACGACGACCTCGTAGTCGTTGGCCAGCCGCGCGATCGGGGTGACGTCCTGGAGGTCGTTGGGCGGGTCGGTGGCCGCGATGGTCCCCATCATCACCGTGCCCGTCATCATCAGGACGTCGCCCCGGCCGGTCTGGTTGGCGACCCGGGACAGGCCGATCGTGCCGCCCGCGCCGGGGATGTTCAGCACCTCGGTGGTGTTGACCAGGTCGCGGCTGTCCGCAACGGCCTGGATCTCCCTGCCGACGCTGTCCCAGCCGCCGCCGGGCGCCGCGGGCACCGTGATGTGCAGCCGGTCGCGCGGGCCGGACCCGGACTGGGCACTGCCGTAGGCGTCGACGACCCCGAAGGCCACCACCGCGAGGCCGAGCGCCGCCGCGGCAATGCGCAGCGCCGCACGGCCGGCGAGGCGGGGGCCGGGTTCGGACCCCGCACCGTCCGGAGGGTCGGTAGCGCTCATGATGGTTTGCTCCTTTGCGGGGTCGTCGGACGCCGGATGGGGGCCGGTGCGTGTGGCCTACGACTCATGATGGACCAATGACGGACCAAAGGTGGACCACGCAGTGGTCTAGGCCGTCCACCTAGTGGATTTCCGGGTACTCTAGGTCGCACCGTACGCCTGAGGCAATACTGGCTGAAAGGGTGATCGCATGTCCGGTACCGCGGAATCCACGGACGAACCAGGACAGAACTCCGGGGTGCGCAGCGTGCTGCGCGCACTGGACCTGCTCGGTCTGTTCACCGAGGAACGCATGTTCTGGAGCGTGCGCGAGCTGACCGAGGCCACCGGGCTGGCCAAGACCACGGTGCTGCGCCTTGTCGCCACCCTGGAACGCCGCGGACTGCTGTGGTCCGATGGCTCCGGGCAGATCAGCGCCGGCCCCGGACTGCTGCGCTGGTCCAGCCTGGCGCGCGCCGCCTGGCAGCCGCCCGAGTCGGCGCGCCGGGTGATGCGCGCGCTGTCGGACACCTGCGGAGAAACCGTCAACCTGTACGTACGCGCCGACCTCTCCCGCATCTGCGTCGAGCAGCAGGAAGGCAGCCAGAACGTGCGCCACGTGGTGCGCGTCGGCGACGAGCTGCCGCTGTGGGCGGGCGCGGCCGGCAAGGTGCTGCTCGTCGGCGCCGACGACCGGCTCCTCGGCGAAGTGGCGGCCCAGGACCCGCGCGGGCGCACCGCCGCCCAGCTGCGCACCGAAACCGAAGAAGTGCGGCAGGCGGGATACGCGCTCACCCACGGCGAACGCGAAGTGGGCGCCTCCGGGCTGGCCGCGCCGGTGTTCCGCGCGGATGGCGGTGTGCTCGCCGCCCTCGCACTGGGCGGGCCTACGCCCCGGTTCACCGAGAAAGCCGTTGCCGACTTCGTCCCCGCGGTGGGCGAGGCCGCCGCGCGGATCACCCGGATCGGATTCGGAGGGCCCAAGTGACCGGCACCGGAACCGGAGCCGGCACCGGCGCTGATACCGCCGCCGGTGCCGACGCACCGCTGGGCGGAGTGCGCGTGCTGGACCTGACCAACGTGCTCGCCGGCCCGTTCGCCAGCTACCAGCTCGGGTTGTTCGGCGCCGACGTCGTCAAGGTCGAGACCCCCGGCAGCGGCGACCTCGCCCGCCAGCTCGGCGCCGACGCCGGGCTCAACGCCGAGCGGCTCGGCACCTCCTTCCTCGCCCAGAACGGCGGGAAGCGCTCCATCACCATCAACCTGAAGACGGAGCGCGGCAAGACCGTCTTCGCAGAACTGGTGCGCGGCGCCGACGTGGTGCTGGAGAACTTCCGGCCCGGCGTGCTGGCCCGGCTCGGGTTCGGCGCCGACCGCCTGCGCGAGCTGAACCCCAAACTCGTGTACTGCGCCATCTCCGGGTTCGGCCAGCACGGCCCGATGGCCGACCGGCCCGCCTACGACCAGGTGATCCAGGGCCTGTCGGGCATGATGAGCGTGACCGGCACCGACGACACCGCCCCCCTGCGCGCCGGCTACCCGATCGCCGACACCCTCGGCGGCATGACCGCCGCGTTCGCGATCTCCGCCGCGTTGCTGCGCGCCGAACGCACCGGCACCGGGTCGTGGCTGGACCTGTCCATGATGGACACCGCGGTCACGGCCATGGGCTGGGCGGTGTCGAACTACCTGATCGCCGGGGTCGAGCCCGAGCCCATGGGCAACGAGAACGCCACCTCGGCACCGTCGGGCACCTTCCGCACCGCCGACGGCCACCTGAACATCGCGGCGAACAAGCAGGAGCAGTTCGAGAGCCTGTGCACCGAGGTCGGCCGCCCCGACCTCGCCGCCGACCCCCGCTTCGCCGCCCGCGAGGACCGCAAGACCAACCGCTCGGCGCTGCGCACCGAGCTGGAGCGCGGGCTGCTGGAGCACTCGGCGCTGCACTGGGAGCAGGTGCTGTCCGCGCGCGGGATCCCCGCCGCACGCGTGCTCGGGGTCCCCGAGGCCCTGGAGCTCGACCAGGTCGCCGATCGCGAGCTGGTGCACGAGGTGCCGTTCCCGGGCGACACCGGCCGGACGGTGCGGGTCCTGGGCAGCGGTGTGCGGGTGGACGACCACGCGCGTGCGCCCGCGGCTTCCCCGCCGCTGCTGGGCGAGCACACCGACGAACTACTCGGCGAACTGGGCTACGGCCAAGACGACATTGAGCGGCTACGGGAAGCGGGAGTGGTATGAGCGCGGAGTCCGACCCCAACGCCAACCCCGGATCCGGGCCCGGCCCCGGCTCCGCCCCCGGTTCCGAGCCCGGCGCGGGCGGCGGCGCCGATCCGGCCGCGTACTGGGCCACCGGCCTGGTGCGGATCCAACCGGGCGAGATCGCACTGCGCGGCTACCCGATCGAGCGGCTGATCGGCAATGCGTCCTTCGTCGACACGATCTGGCTGATGCTGCGCGGCGATCTGCCGGGTGCGGCCGAGTCGCGGCTGCTGGAGGCCGCGCTGACCGCCGCGGTCGACCACGGGCCGCAGGCGCCGTCGATCGCCGCGGCCCGGATGGCGGCCACCTGCGGCGTGGGCCTGAACAACGCGGTCGCCACCGGGGTGAACCTGCTGGGCGATGTGCACGGCGGTGCAGGCGAGCAGTGCATGGCCGTCCTGGAGGGTGTCCGGCGGCGCGTGCACGAGGACGGCGCGGACATCGGAACGGCGGTCGAGGAAGCCCTTGACGAGCACCGGTACATGCCGGGGTTCGGGCACCGGTTCCACCCCCGCGACCCGCGCCGCGACCCGCTGCTGGCCATGGTCGGCGAGGCCGCCGAGAACGGCGTGGTGCGCGGCGACCACCTGGCCGCCGCGCTGGAGATCGAGCAGCGGATCGCCGCGCGCGCGAGCCGGCCGGTGCCGATGAACATCGACGGCGCGACCGCGGTCGTCTACGCCGAGCTGGGATTCCCGCCGGAGCTGGGCCGCGGGCTGTTCGTGCTGTCCCGCTCGGTCGGCATCCTCGCCCACTCCTGGGAGGAGACCCAGGGCGGCACCCGGATCAAGGGCCCGATCCCGCGCCCGCTGCTCGCCGACTACACCGGCCCCGCCCTGCGCGAACCGCCGGAGTGAGGCCGGCGGGCAAGCGGGGGCGCGTCGCGGGCGCGGCGGATACACCCAATGCCGCCGGCGGCCGGGCGGGCCGGGGCGTCCCACCCGCCCACCGGGCCGGGCCGCCCCAGGCCCGGTGGCTCAGCGGTCGCCGCCGGAGGCGAAGACGACCTCGCCGGTGATCCAGCCGGCCCCGGCGGAGGCGAGGAACACGGCGATCGGGGCGATGTCCTCGGGCCGGCCCAGCCGCCCGAAGGGGATCTGGGACGCCGCCTGCTCGCCGGCGGGGCTGCCGACGAAGCCCAGGTTGCGGGTGCCCTCGGTGTCCGAGGCGGTCGGGGCGATGGCGTTGACCCGGATGCCCCGGCCGGCGAGTTCCTTGGAGACGACGGTGGTCGCCGAGTTCACGGCGCTCTTCGTGGCGGTGTAAAGCGCGGAGTAGGGCGGGTGGCTGGTGGTCCCCGCGGTGGACAGATTGATGATCGCGCCGCCGTCGGCCTCAGGCTGCTTGGCGAACTCCTGCATGGTCAGCAGGGGGGCGAGCAGATTGGTGTCGACCTGGCGGTGGAACTCCTCCGGGGTGACCGCCTCGAACGGTGCGAAGGAGTAGACGCCCGCGTTGTTCACCAGAATGTCCACCGGGCCGAGGTGCTCCCGAGCCTCGGCGAACAGGCGCACCACGTCGGTGGGCCGGGCGACGTCGGCCTGCACGGCAGCGGCCCGTCCACCCGCCGCGGTGATCTTGTCCACGACGGTGGCGGCGGCCTCAGCGTCGCCCGCGTAGTTCACGGCGACCGCGGCACCGGCCTCGGCCAGGGCCGCCGCGATGGCGGCGCCGATGCCCTTGGACCCGCCGGTGACCAGCGCGGTGCGGCCTTGGAGTGTGCTCATTGTCCGTCTCCTTCGGTGGCAGGCAGCGCGCAGCGGCCGCCGCGCCGCCCGGGGGTACCGGTGTCGCGACCGCATTGGTAACTCTAGGAGAGGTGGTTTCCTTACGTAAGTACGTACTTTTTTGTAAGCTGGTGCCATGAAGGAAACCCACGCCGCGACCGACACCCAGCGGTCGGCCACCGCCCGCACACTGCTCGCCGCCGACACCTTCGAACGCGACTGCCCCACCCGGTCGGTCATGGACCAGACCACCAGCCGCTGGGCGACCCTGATCCTGGCCGCGCTCATCGACGGCCCGCACCGCTTCTCGGTGCTGCACGGCCGTATTGGCGGTATCAGCCAGAAGATGCTGTCGCAGAACCTGAAGTCCCTCGTGCGCAACGGGTTGGTCGACCGCTCCGTCGAACCCACTGTTCCGCCCCAGGTCACCTATACCTTGACTGCGCTCGGCACCAGCCTCACCGAGCCGCTGTGCGAACTGATCCACTGGTTCGGCTCCAACACCGATCGGATTCTGCAGGCCCAGGCGGAGTACGACTCCCGGTCGGCTGCTGGCGAGTCCCCGGCGGCGCGCAGGTCGAGGACCGGCTCGGCGACGCCCTGATCCGCGAACTGGAAGAAACGGGGCACGTCGTGCGGCGCGCGGGCGACTGGGCGCCGGGGCGGCTGTCTTCGGTCTCCCGCGGCCCCGCCGCCGGCCTGCTGCCGGCGGCGGCCGACCCGCGCGGCGCGCAGGGGTATGCCGTCAGGCGTTGGCGCGGGCAAGCGCCGAGATGAAAGACACACTCCAGGTGGTGGCCGCGGGGCCTCTGATGTGCCTGTGCTGCGTGTTCGGCAGCGGACGGGACCGGCGGGTGCCTGCGGCCCCCGCGCTCGGCGCGGCGGACCTGCCGCGCTGAGCGCGGCGCGGTGGCTGCGGCGCCGGCGACGGAGTCGACCGGCGTTTGTGCAGGTCGCGCCGTGTGTATACAAGTCGGCGCGGCGGTCGGGGGGCTGCGGGCCCGACCGGGGCGGCGGCGCGCCCGGTGCCGGTGGAACGGGTTCCGGCGGCGCATGAGGTGCCGGTCCGCGCTCTGGCCGAGCGCCCGAGCGTGCGCCGGCGCACACTCGGCAGGGCGTGGATATCGCGGAGGGAATATCTGATGCGGTAGGTTGTTGTATCAAGCGATCGTGCGTTTTTCTTTGTGTGTATTTGACTTCATGTTTGACGCTCGCAGCGTGCAACGCGAGTGATCCTGCAGCCAGGAATGGTGGGTGGGCGCTCTGACAGCGATCGCGGATCCGGATTACGGATTCGAACCCGTCGACCTGCCAGGAGGCAGTTATGGCTCAGGGAACCGTCAAGTGGTTCAACGGCGAAAAAGGCTTCGGCTTCATCAGCCAGGATGAGGGCGGCCCGGACGTCTTCGTTCACTACAGCAACATCGACGGCACCGGCTTCCGCAACCTCGATGAAGACCAGCGCGTCGAGTTCGACGTCACGCAGGGCCCGAAGGGCCCGCAGGCCGAGCGCGTCCGCGTCGTGTAGTAGCGGCGCGGCCCCGGTCACGCCGGGTGCTCCGTGCCTCTAGGCGTTACTGGCAGCTGCCCCCGCCGTCCGCGGCGGGGGCAGCTGTTTTTTATGTCCCGTGGTGTTGGGGCCGTCCCCCGTGCGAGCTACCGCGAAGTGTCCACTCCAGCGGGACGCCGCCGGCCTGCACCGATCCCTAGTGTTTACCGGACCGCACGGCAGCCGCCGTGCACAGCCGTCGACGGGATCGAGAACCATGGAGACCGGGGAGAACACCCAGAGCGCCCAGAGCACCCCGAACACGGACGGGGGAGGTACGGTCGCCCAGCAGGCGGGGCCATCTGCCGGCCGGCGCCGGTTGCGCAGCTTCCGGGTGCCCGTGCTGGTGGTCGCCTTGCTCGTTGTCTTGGCGGCGACCGCCGGGATCAACCGGCTTGTCGCGCCCGTCCCGCTGCTCGCGCTGCCGGTGGGGATCGCTCTCGCCGTGGCGGCCCTCGCCTGCTATGGCTGGCTTAGCCGGACCGTCGAGCTGCGGCCGAGTGTCCCCGAACTCGCCAAGGAGGGCAGGTGGGGGCTGCTGGGACGCGGGGCGCTGCTGGGGGCCGGCATGTTCACCGCGCTGATGCTGCTGATCGCGGTGTTCGGCGGCTGGCAGCAGGTGTCGTGGGGCTCCGTCGGCGGGTGTGCCGCCGCCGCCGGCATGATGGCGAGCGTCGCCGTTATTGAGGAGGTGCTGTTCCGCGGGGTCGTCTTCCGCATCCTCGAAGAGCGCACCGGCACGGTCATCGCCCTGGCCGCGTCGTCGGTCCTGTTCGGTGCGACGCACCTGGTCAACACCAATGCCACGCTGTGGGGCACGCTATCCATCGCCCTGACCGGCGGAATCCTGATGGCCGCCGGCTACGTGTTGACCCGCTCGCTGTGGCTGCCGATCGGTCTGCACTTCGGCTGGAACTTCACGCACGCCGGCATCTTCGGTGTCGTGCAGTCCGCCTCCGACACGGCGCCCGACGGGCTGCTGAACACCACGCTGTCCGGCTCGCCGCTGCTGACCGGCGGCACGTTCGGGCCGGAGGCCAGCCCGGTCGCGCTGCTGGTGTGCCTGGTTCCCGCGGTCTTTCTGCTGTACAGGGCCGCCCGCACCGGCCAGATCCGGAGGCGTCCGCGGCGCGGCGCGGACGCCGGCCGGACCGCCGAAGGCGTGAGCTCGGCCTGAGCGCCGCGTCCACCCCGGATCGGCGCTGAGCCCGCCCGGACGGCCGCCGCCCTCGACACCGGGGACGGCGGCCGTCCGGCTGCGGTATCGCGGCCGCGCTGCTCAGGCCGGCTGCCAGCCGCTGTTCAGCGGTGAGATGTCGCCGTTGACCAGGATCGCCGTGATCCGGCCGTCGGTGTCGCGGTCCAGCCGGACCAGGAACGGCAGCAGGACGCGCCGCCCGTCGTGCAGGGTGAAGTCGGCGAAGAGGTCGGTGTAGGCGCGGGTTCCCCCGTTGAGTTCGTCCACGTGGACGAACTCGTGGCGGACCTCCGCGACCACCGACCGGAGCGGTTCGCTCGCCTGGACGATGCCCTCGCGGCCGACCGCTTCGGCGTCGCTGCCGATCCGGAACCGCACCCCGGCCGATACGAGTTCGGCGATGCCGTCGGTGCCCCGCGACTCGGCGGCGGCGAAGAACGACCTGACCCAGTCGGGGACCTGCGCCGGGGTCTCCACGAGCCGCTTGAGGTGCGAGACACCGGCGCGGACCATGTTCTGCGCCACCTCGTCGGAAATCGGGTCCGCGACCCCCGCCCGCGGTTTCCAGTCCATGAAGTAGGTGACCTCGGTGCCGCGCCCGGCGCGGACCACCGTGTTGTGGAAGGCGCCCACGTAGGTGGGGTTGTCGACGTATTCGAAGACGACGTCGGTGCCGCCGGCTACCTCGCGCTCGGTGATGCGCTCCCGGATGGTCAGGTCGCCGGGGTAGGGCTGGTACATCTCGCGCAGTACGTGGTCGTCCGTGCGTTCCAGGATCCGGCTGAACCGCACGGGCGGCACGTACTTCCGCGGGTTCTCCACCTTGTCGTGCAGGAGTCCGATGACCCGGTCGAAGGGTGCGTCGACGTACTCGGTCCACTGTGTGCTCGGCATGGCACTCTCCAAGAGCGGTAAGGGTTAAGTTGTCTGAACAATCAACTCCTACTATGCGGCTCTCTGTCGCTTGAATCAAGCGTCGCGCGAAAAAAAGATGTCCGAACAAGTATTAGCTGAAACACAGGTGTGCCGGAGTGGGAGTGCCCGCTCCCGGTGGGTGTGGCATGGACAAGTGGACAGTTGTCCGGTAATCTCAACGCGCAATCGGACGGTTGTCCGCTTTATTGGAGAGAGGGGTTGCCATGCAGGGCATCAGCGGCAAGGCCGTCGCCATCACCGGGGCCAGCAGCGGCATCGGCGCGGCCACCGCCCGGCTGCTCGCCGAGCGCGGCGCGGCGGTCGTCCTCGGGGCCCGCCGGACGGAGCGCCTCGACGAGCTTGCCCGGGAGATCCGCGGCAGCGGCGGCCGTGCCGCCGTGTGCACCGTGGACGTGACCGTCCGCGAGGACCTCGACCGCCTTGTCAACCGGGCCGTCGCGGAGTTCGGCCGGCTCGATGTGCTCGTCGGCAACGCGGGTATCGCCAAGACCGGTCCGATCGAGGACGGCGACCTCGACGGCTGGTCGGCGATGATCGACGTCAACGTCCGCGGCGTGCTGAACGGGATCCACGCGGCGCTGCCCGTGTTCCGCCGGCAGGGCCAGGGCCACCTCGTGACGACCGTGTCGACGTCCGGGCTGAAGATCGTCCCTACGCAGGCGGTCTATGCCGGAACGAAGAACGCGGTCCGCACCCTGCTGGAGGGGCTGCGCCAGGAGTCGACCGACGGCATGCTGCGCACGACCTCGGTGTCGCCCGGTGTCATCCGCACCGAACTCGCCGACTCGGTCGACGACCCGGTGGTCCGCGAGCAGGTCAACGCCATGATGGACGGGTTCGCCATCGACCCGGAAGCCGTGGCCCGCACCATCGCCTTCGCCATCGAACAGCCCGCCGACGTCGAAATCGGCGACATCACCGTCCGCCCGACCGTCCAGGGCTGAACAATGAAGGCACGGGAAAAATCTACGATGTAGAGGTACCGGTGTCCGGCGCCGGTCGGCGCCGGACACCGGTACCACGATCACCAGGGGAGGGGGCCGGCTTCGCCGAAGAACGCACCGCTCGGGCCGTCATCGGGCAGCACGGCGAGCCGGATCGCCGTGACCGCGCCCTCCTCAGGGGTGTAGAACCCTTGGAACCCGGTGAAATCGCTCGAGACCAGGCCCGGGTCGGCGGCGTTGATCAGGATGTTGGTGTCGGCGAGCTGCCGGGCGTAGTGCACGGTGAGGGCGTTGAGGTAGGTCTTCGTCGGCGAATAGGCCGCCATGACGGGGCCGACCTCCGCGTCCGGGTCCGCCTGCAGGGTCAGCGAGGCGACGGTGCTGGAGGCGTTGACGATACGCGGCGACGCCGAACGCCGCAGCATCGGCAGCATCGCGTTGGTCACCCGGATGACACCGATGACGTTGGTCTCGAAGACCCTGCGGACCAGGTCGAGGTCGAGCGTGGTCGGATCCTGCCCCCACGCCTCCCGCCCATCCCCGCCGTGGATGCCGGCGTTGTTGACCAGCACGTCCAGGCCCCCGGCCTGCCGCTCGACCAATGCTGCGGCGTCGGTGACGCTCCGGTCGTCGGTCACCTCCAGCGGTACACCGAACGCGTCCGCCCCGTCGGCGCGCAGCTTGTCAACGGCGGCCCTCATCCGGGCCTCGTCGCGGGCGCCTACACCCACGCGGTAGCCGCGGGCGCCCAGTCCGGCCGCGATCTCGTAGCCGATCCCCTTGTTCGCGCCGGTCACCAGCGCGGTCTTTGTTTCGCTCATGGCATTGATACTGGCTCGCCACCGAGCGGCGCAGCCAACACCATGAGGGTCCACTGTCATACCCGGTGGGTATCACCCAGGGTAGGCTGCTGCGGTGGACACCGTGGAGACCCGCGAGCTCAGGTATTTCACCGCCGTCGCCGAAGAACTGCACTTCGGCCGCGCCGCCGAACGCCTCGGCATGGCCCAACCGCCGCTGTCCCGGGCGATCCAACGGCTTGAGCGGCGCCTTGGCGTCGCGTTGCTGGAGCGAAACCGGCGCGGTATCTCGCTGACCGGTGCCGGCGAGGTGCTGCTGCACGAGGGCGGCGCGGCCCTCGACGCCGCCACCGCCGCCGTCCGCCGCACCCGCCGCGCCGGTGGCGCCGACGCTCCCGGCGGTCTGCGCAACCGCCTGGTGCTGGCCGTGAAAGCCGCCGCGTCCCACGAGCTGCTGCAGAAGCTCCTCGACGCCTACGCGGCCGAGCCCGGTGCCGCCGAGGTCGAGGTACTGCCGAGCGGCACGTGCGAACAGGGCGACATGCTTCGCGATGGCCGTGCCGATGCGGCGCTCATGCACACGCCGTTCAACTCCCTGGCAGGGTTCGACAGCGAGGCACTGCTGACCGAGAGCCAGATCGCCATCCTGCCCGCCGGGCACCCCCTCGCTGCGCGCAAGACCCTGTCGATGGCCGACGTCGGCGACATCCCCGGTCTCCCGCTCGCCCGCTGGTCCCGCGACCCCACGAGTCCGTCCGGTCCGGGCCCTGTGATCCACGACCAGACCCAGTTGGCCCAGCTGATCGCCCTCGGACGCACTGCGGCCATCTTCCCCGAGTCCGCCCGCGCCTGGTTGTGGGCCGAGCACGCCGCCGTCCCGCTGACCGACGCGCCTCCCGTGGTCGCCCACATCGTCTGGCCCGCGCACAGCCGCAGCCTGGCCCTTGCCGGACTGGTCCGCACGGCACTGCGGATATGACGGTGCTGCGGGCCGGCACCGTGACGGACGGGTCCGCGGCGCGCCGGAACCGGCCGCCCGAGCCATCGCCGCCACCGCCGTCCGCCGCACCGCCCCGACCGGAAGAATCCACGACGGGAAAACGCTCCCCTATGTCCGGAATAGGACAACCGGCGGCAATCGGTCCGCGCGCCTGCCGGAAAGGCGTTTGCGCTGGCCACCGCCTATGCGACCGGTCCCACCAGGGGATTCCATCGGCGGTGCGCCACTGCGGCGGCCGCATTGCGGTGGCGCCGCTGCCAGGAACTTTTCGCGAATCCTCTGGGTTAAGTGGCTTTTTCCAATCCGCGGTGTTCCGGTTGACGCTCTGCGTAGCCCTCACTTAAAGTTCAACCGCGTCAAGCAACGTATTCTCCGGCAACCGCGGCCATTCCGAAGTGTTCCGCGAGCTTCGCACTTTCGGCTTGGTCGGCGCTGCCTATATTCTCAGGCGTTTCGAGTGCCCGGCCTTTGCCGAACCGCTGCGAGCCCGGCGGCCCCGGCCCCCGAGCCGGCCCCTGGCACCCGCGGCAAGTGCTCCGGTGGCGCCGCTGCCACGAGCGGTGCCGCAACCGGGCGGGCATTCGAAAGGGCGGGGCGGCCGCTGCCGACTCCGCCCGCTCGCTGCGCCGGTGGTGCGCCGGCGCAGCGGGGCCGCTGCTGCCGGCCTTCGGGTCCACCAGCCGGTCCGGGGCGCATACCCCGCGATCGGGCCACTCCCTAGCGCTTCATCTCCGCCGCGGGTGGAGGGGAGCTGAGCGGGTTCCGTGCTCCGCCCGCTCGCCGGCGCACCGGCCCCCGCCGGATACCGGATACCTGCAGCGGATGACCCGGTAGCGGATCGGCTCCGCCGACCCGCCCGGCGCCCGACCCGCCCGACCCGCCCGACCCGCCCGGCGCCCGACCCGCCCCAGGCGCCCATCAGGCCGTCCGCCGCCGAGCCCTCGGCGGCGGACGGCCCCGGCTTTCCCGCGGCGCGGGCTGCGCGGCATGCCCGCGGAACGTGCCGCGCGGCCCCAGCGGGCACCGCATCCCCGCTGTGCCGCGGTGATCCCAGAACCTTCCGCCTCCACCCGCCCGGCTATAGAGAGGGAGACCGATGTCCACCAGCGACGGCACGATCGCCGTGAACTCCTGGAACGAGTGGGACACGCTGAAGGAGGTCGTCGTCGGATCGGCCGATGGCGCCTGCTTCGAACCCGTGGAACCCGGCAACCGGCCCCAGGTCCGCAACGCGCCGGACCAACCGTTTCCCACCGGCCCCAAGCCGCCCGATGTCATCGCCAAGGCCAACGAGGAGTTGGACGGGCTCACGGCACTGCTGGAGTCCAAAGGGGTGGTGGTCCGCAGGCCCGACGCGTACGACTTCGGCCGGCCGCTGCGGACCCCCCACTTCGATGTCGAGAACCAGTACTGCGCCGTCTGCCCCCGCGACGTAATGATCACCTTCGGAAACGAGATCGTCGAAGCGACCATGTCGCGCCGGGGCAGGTTCTTCGAGTACGAGCCCTACCGCCGCCTCGTTTACGGATACTGGGAGTCCGACTCCTCCGTCACCTGGACTACGGCACCCAAACCGACCATGGCCGACTCCATGTACCGGGAGGAGTTCTGGTCCTGGCCGCTCAAGCAGCGCCACCGGCTCATGCATGAGTCGGAGTTCTGCATTACCCAGCAGGAGATCGTGTTCGACGCCGCCGACATCAGCCGGTTCGGCAGGGACATCGTCGTCCAGGAATCGATGACCACCAACCGGAGCGGAATCCGGTGGCTCAAGCGCCACCTGGAGCCGAAAGGCTTCCGCGTGCATCCGGTGCATTTCCCGCTGGACTACTTCCCCTCGCACATCGACTGCACGTTCGTGCCGTTGCGGCCCGGGCTGGTACTGACCAACCCGGACCGCCCGATCAGGGAGGACGAACTCGGGCTGTTCGCTGAGAACGACTGGAAGCTGGTGGACGCCCCCGAACCCGTCCTGTCCAACGCCGACATGCCCGCGCACTGCCAGTCGTCGAAGTGGCTGTCGATGAACGTGCTGAGCCTGTCGCCGACCACGGTGGTCTGCGAGGAGCGGGAGGCCCCGCTCCATGACCTGCTGAGCAGCATGGGTTTCGAGGTTCTCACCGTGCCGTTCCGCAACGTGTTCGAGTTCGGCGGCTCGCTGCACTGCGCAACCTGGGACATCCGCCGCGAAGGGAGCTGCGGGGACCACTTCCCGAACGCGGGCCGGCTGCGCCCCGAGCAGGAGCCCGCGCGCTGACCTGACCGGGGGAGCGGCGGCGCTGCGGTGTGCGGCGGCCCGCACGCCGCAGCGCCGCCGCACGGAACCGCGCCGTACTCTCCCGGCATCCGGTCATTGGACGGATTGCGGCTGAGCCGGAAGTTCGGCTTCGGCACGGTCACTTATCATCGGCGCGTTCGGCAAATGCCGATAGCGGGTATCTTGTCCGGGTCAATAGCCGGATACGGGGCGGTACCAGTACTCCTACCCGTACTTCCCATCCTGCTTCCCCGCGTACTTCCGCGAAACCGGCATACATATTTTTAACGACACGAATCTCGTCTGCTGGGATGATCCACGGCTCTAGCCGCATCGCTACGCTGAAAAGTGTGGAACCTGACAACGTCCGGGTCTCCGACACCGAACGCGAGGACGCAGTCGAACGCCTGCGTGAGGCGTGCGGCGACGGACGCCTGACTCTCGAAGAACTCACCGAACGCACCGAAGCGGCGTATACCGCGCAGACCCGCGCCCAACTCTCGCGCGTTGTGGCGGATCTGCCCGAGGCGCCCGCTCCCGAGGTGGCGCAGGCATCAGCCGTTGATACGGCCGCTACCCGGCTGTTCAGCCTGGGCGACGACATCGAGCGCAATGGCCGCTGGGTCGTCGACGACGGCCTGCGCGCACTGGCCGTACTGGGCCATATAAAGCTGGATCTGCGCGAATCCTACTTCTCCTCGAATTCGGTCACGCTGCATCTTCGCTCGGTCCTCGGCAGCATTATGGTCTGGGTGCCGCCCGGAATCGGTGTGGAACTCGACGGCAGTGCCTACCTCGGCGATAAGTCGGTTGATATTGAACCCGCGCGTCCGGGTTCCCCAGTCGTCAAAATAAAGGCGGATGCCCTGCCCGGAAGCATCAAGATTTCCAATAACCGCCGCCGCGGCCGAATAATGCGCGCGATCCTCGGGGATTGAGGACCGAAACGGCGCTGCTCGCCGATAGCGGCCAATCAGGCGCTGGAAAGGAGGTTTGATAGGAAATGGAGATGAAACAGGCTTTGACTCTGGTCTACGACACGACGGTGGGCATCGGCCCGTGGGACATCAACGTCGGCCTCGTCGGCGGGCTGATCGTCCTCGGTGTGATCATTGTGCTCATCCTGGCCAACCTGAAGTAACCCGCCGCAAGGGCCGGCCTGCGCACTCCCGTCCAGTGCGCAGGCACCTTCCCGGGGCAGGAGCGGTTTCCGGCATTCCTGCCGAACGCACCGCGATGCATCCCCGGCTGAGCCCCACCCCCTGCTGAGCGAAACGACCGGGTCGAGCGACCCTCTGCTACACCCTCCCCGGTCGGCATACGCATTTGTATGTACGGTCCGCTTGCCAGGCGGAGTAGCGCAACGTCGCTCCCGCGGGCGATGCCCTTGCCGCCGCGGGGCTCCTATCGTCGTTTGCGCAACGAAGCTCGCAGACCGGAAAAACCCCCACGCATCAGCTGCACAGGAGGCCGGCGGCAAACCCGGAGCACACCACCGCACCGCACCTGCGGTGGACCTGGAACACCGTTTGCCGCCGTACGCGCCACCCGCGGCCGGCACCGATCCGGCCGCCCCAGAGTCCTTACCCGTTTGCCCCATTCGAGTTGTCCCCTATTCGAGCGGCCGCCCCGCGGCCGCTGCCAGTCATCCGGCTCCGCTCCCCGGACGCCGGAGCAGCCCCCAGCCCGGAAAAGGAGGTGAACAACCATGCAGAGCTATGACGAGTTCGAGGAGATCGTCGTGGAGCAGCAGGAGGCCGCCGAGGTCTCGGACATCGACTTCGGCTGCTGAATGCCCCTATGAGGCGGTCCCGTCCCCCGTGGACCCGGATACGCGGACCGCGCAGTAGCCGCCGCGGCGTGCATCGATCCTCGCCGCGGCGGCGCGCCGCACAGCCGAAACACGCGCCCCAGCGTGTCCGACCCCCACGGAGGGATCGTGATGAGCAACCGCCTTTACCGGCCCTCGCGGTTCACGGTCATGACCCCGCACGATGCCGGTGGCGCCGTTCTGTACAACTCGCTGCGCGGCAGTGTGTTCTACGTACGCGAGCCGCTGGCCGGGCGGGTACACGACCTGCTGCACAACCGCAGCGCCCGCTTCGCCGCCGACGACGGCGACCCCGAGCGGACGCGGATGATCCGGGCTCTGCAGGAGCGCGGATACGTCGTCCCCGACGACCACGACGAGTCGGCCGACGCCAAAGAGTTGCGCGACGACCGGCTCGCCCGCACCGACATCCTCGAACTCATCCTGATGCCGACCGAGGCGTGCAACTTCCGCTGCACCTACTGCTACGAGGACTTCGCGCTGGGGCACATGCTCTCCGGCGTCCGCGACGGCGTCCGCGAGCTGGTGCGGCGCCGGCACGAAAGCCACGGCCTCGAAGCGCTGCGGGTCTCGTGGTTCGGCGGCGAGCCCCTTGTCGCCTTCGACGTCATCGAGGAACTGAGCGAATACTTCGGCGACTTCGCCACCCGGAACGGCATCGACTACCGGGCGGGCATGACGACCAACGGCTACCTGCTCACCCCCGACATCGCCGAAAGATGCGTCCAGCTGGGCATCAAGCAGCTCCAGATCACCCTGGACGGGCCCCGGCACAGCCACGACGCCAGCCGGCCGCTGATGGGCGGCGGCTCGACGTTCGACGACATCATCGCCAACGTCCGCAGCCTCGCGCAAAGCGACCTCGACTTCTCCGCCCTGCTGCGCACCAACTTCACGCCGTCCAACGTCGGCAGCGTCCCAGAGCTGCTTGAGGAGCTGGGCGGGATCGTCGAGGGCGACGACCGTTTCTCGGTGATCTTCCGGCCCGTGGGCCAATGGGGCGGAGCCAACGACGCCGAGACCGAAGCCGCCACCGGGAAGGCGGCCGAGGAGGCCAAACTCGACCTCTACCAGGATGCGCGGTGCCACGACCTGCCCAGCGGTGACACCCGGACCCTGCGGCCGGGCGGAAGCGTCTGCTACGCCGCCAACCCCTGGTCGTTTCTGATCCGGCCCAACGGCATCGTCAACAAGTGCACGGTGGCCCTGCGCGACGCCCAGAACATGGTGGGCCGGCTCGCCCCCGATGGGGAGCTCAACCTCAACGACCGGTTGATGAAGCTGTGGACGGAGAACGACGAGGCCCACGACTCGGGCTGCCAATCGTGCTTCTTCCGCCCGTCCTGCCAGGGCGCGCACTGCCCGCTCATCCGCATCCAGGACGGGGTGCGCCCGTGCCCGCCGCAGAAGGTGTGGATCGGCCCCAACCTCAAGACCTACACCGACCTCGTCGCAGCCGGGCGGAACGAGGCCGCTGATGCCTGAGCACTGGCTGACGACCGACGCCGACGGCCGGATCCTCGCGCGGATCACCGCCGAACGGACCCTGCTGCTGGCCGACCTCACCGAACTGCCGCCCGTATCGCACACCGTTGCCGGCGTGCACGCCGACACGGTCGTGCGCGGCGCCGGCCCCGGCGCCTTCATCGCCGTGGACCACCGCTCCGGCAGCGCACTGCCCGTCACCTGGAGCGGCGGCGGGGCAGCGGTCGGGCCGGCGGTCGAGCTGCCCGGACCGGACGCCGAAGTGGCCGCGTTCGGTGCGCACACCGGGCCGCTGCGGCTGGCCGCGGCGACCGGGCAAGCGCTGTTCACCTACGACGGCGGGTGGCGGCGGCGCCTGGAGCTGCCCGATGCCCCCGGACTCATCGCCCGCCAGGCCCGCCGGCGCCGACTGGTGGTGGTCACCCGCGACGGCGGGGTGCTGCGGTTCGACGCCGATACCGGGGCGAGCGAGCACCACCGCGAACCCGCCTGGGCCGGTGCCGCCGCCTACGCCTACGACGAGATCCTCGGCGGCCTGTGGTTCGCCCACCCCCGCGGCCGCGCCCAGACCGTCCTGGCGCGCATCGAACCCTGGCCGCCGCGCCGGACCTACGAGATCAGCGCGGCACCGGGCATTTCGGCGATGACGGTGTCGCTCAACGGCGAGTGGCTGGCCGTGATCCGCGACACCGACGGCAACCCGCCGGTGCTGTTCAATGTTGCGGGCCAGCGGGAGTTCCATCCGCCGATCACCGGACTCGACGGCCGGATCGGCATGGTCTTCACCTACGACAACCACCTGGCGGCAGTGGGCGAGGACGACCGCGTCACCGTCACCGAGCTGCCGGCCCGGGTCGATGTCCGAGCCGAAAGCGCCGACATCGGCCACCTCTCGCCGTTCTGGGAGGGGCGGATGGAAAAGGCCAGCCGCACGCGCCGCGGCGGAGCCGCCGTGCGCAGCGGTGCAGCAGCAGCCGGAGGTGAGCCGTGAGCGGTGCTCTCTCGCGCCTGGTCAACGACATCGGTGAACTTGAGCGCCGGTGGGAGGAGCACCCGCTTGTCAGCAGGGCGCTGGGCGACTTCGGTGACGTGTTCTCGCTGGAGATCCTGGACTCCCTGCTCGCCGAGGTGCCGCTGCCGACCTCGGCGGTCCGGCTGATGCGCGACGGCACCGTGTCGGAGGCCGGTTCCCTGGCGCGCGCCCGTGAGCGCACGGGCCCGGGCGCCGAACCGTTCGTCGACCCGGCGCTGGCCGCCGCAGAACTGCAGCGCGGCACGACCCTGGTGTTCGAAGAGGTGCGGACCTGGTGCCCCGCTGTCGCGGAGCTGACCCGCGGCATCACGGCGGCCACGGGCTACGACACCTACTGCGCGGCGTTTCTGACCCCGGCCAACGCCCGCGGTGCGCGCGCGCACTACGACATGGCCAGCGTGTTCATCCGCCAACTGCACGGTTCCAAACGCTGGACGATCGGCGCCCCGGTGGAGCAGCCGCCCACGCAGCCGTGGAACGGCAGAGAGGTCCCGCTGGAGGACACGCGCGAGGTGGTCCTGCGCGAAGGCGACTGCCTGTACCTGCCCCGCGGATACATCCATGTCGGCGACGCGACGGACGAGGCGTCACTGCACCTGTCGATCGCGGCCAAACCCGTTTCGTGGGGCGATGTCCTGGTCCGCGAGATCACCGAGCTGGCCGAGAGCGACCCGCGGTTGCGGCGGGCCCTGCCGTTCGGGTTCCACCGCCAGGACGGCTCCGACGGCGCCGGCGGCGGCCCCCGCATGCTCGCGGAGTGCGCCCGCGCCGCCGCCGAACGGCTCGGGCGGACCGCCGGTATCTGGCAGCGGGCGGTCGAGCACCACGGGCCGGCCGCGCCGGAACCCGGCGGTGGACTGGCAAAGGTGCTGGCGGAGGGCCGGCAGTTCGGCTCCGAGGAGGTCGATCCCCGTGACCGGTGACCCGGCCGGTGTCTGGAACACGCTCGCCACCCGCTCCGCGGGGTTCGCAGAACAGGTCCTGCTGCGCGGCGCCGCCGCCGATATGCCGCAACTGGGGCTCGGCGACGTCGGCGGCCTCATCGGGGCCCTGGCCGCCGACGACGACTACTCCAGGGTCACGCGGATGCTGGACGTGACCATCGAGGGCCGCCGGTCGCCGGCGCTGAAACCGCTGGTGCTCGGCGCCCCGCCCGGAAGCGGCGAGTCCATCGGGGACTGGTCCAAACGCGTTTTCGCCGGCCGGACGTTCAGCGTGATGGTCAACGCGGCCGAGCGGTGGAGCGACACCGTGGCGCGCGCCGCAGCGGAGTTCTTCGCCCCCGCCCGCGAATCGTTCGGGATCCCGCAGCACACCTACCGTGTTTCGCTTTTCCTGGGCGACTACGGGTTCACCCCTTCCGGGGTCCACCGCGATATCGGACGCAACGAACGCGTCGTCCACCTCAATCTCGGCCCGGGCCGCAAGGCGTTCTACTCCTGGCCGGTGGAGACCTACCGGAACCTCACCGGCTCGCTGCGTCCGTCCTACGATCCGGAGCCCCTGCTGCCGCACGCCACCGCCGACACCATGGAGCCGGGCGACGCGCTCCTGCTCAACGTCAGCCGGTTCCACGTGGGCCGCTCCGACGAGCTCGCGGCGACCCTGGGCCTGGAAATGTCGAAGATGCCGGCGGCGGACGTGGCGCAGGAGGCCGCTGCGGCCGCCTTGGGCGAACTGTTCAACGGAGCCGGCGACCCGGTGCGCGCACCCGGTTTCCAACCCGAACCCGTCGACTACACGGACCTGGGCTGGGCCGGACTGCCGGCGGCCGGCCTGGAGGCGTGGCTCTCCGACGCCGTCGCGGCCTACACCGCACGCCAGCGCAGCAACCTCGGGCTGTCCCTTTCCCCGATGCCGCGCACCGGTGTCGACACGGATACCCTCGCCGGCTCGACCGTCCGGTTGGCCGCGCCCTTCCCCCTCGTCCTGCGGGAGCGGGGCGACCGCTGCGACCTCTACATCCGGGGGCGGTGCGTCACCGTGCCCCGCGACGACGCAGTGATCGGGCTCGTCGAACGCCTCGGCTCGGGCGGCGAATACGCGGTCGCCGATCTGCTGGGCGCCGGCGAACGCGAACGGCGGCTCGGCCTGGGCGTGCTGTCGGCGGCCGTGCGCCTGCGCGGTGCCGATGCGGCCCCCGCCGCGGAGCGCACGTGAGCATAACCGGCCGTGGCGGCGAGGAAACGGAGCCCGTGCGCCAGGCGGCCTCCTCCTCGGCGCCGCCGCTGCGCGCCAACCGGGCGTTCCGGTTGCTGTGGGGTGCGCAGTGTTTTTCGCAGCTGGGTTATGTGACCGGCGTCATCGCCTACCCGCTGCTGGTGCTGCAGACCCACGGCAGCGTGCTGTGGGCGGGAGTGCTGGGATTCATCGCCTCGGCGGTGGGCCTCGCGGCGAAGCTGCCGGCCGGCCTTGCCTGCGACAGGTTGGACCGGCACCGCATCCTGGTCGTCGGCGCGCTGTGCCGGGCCGGTGCGATGGCCCTGCTGGCGCTGGCGGCCGCGGCGGGAACGGTCCCGCTGGCGCTGGTCATAGCGGTGGCGGCCATTGACGGCGGCGCCATGGAAGTCGTCCGGTTCGCCGAGCGGGCGGCGCTGCGCCACATCGTGCGCACGGGCGACATCTCCGCGGCCGTGGCGGGCAACGAGGCCCGAAGCCAGGCGGCCGGTCTGGCCGGGCCGGCGCTGGGCGGTTGGCTGTTCGCGCTTGCGAGCGCGCTGCCCTTCGCCGCCAACGCCGCCGGGCACCTGCTGTCGGCCGCCATGGTCTTGGGGGTGCGCCACCGGCTGCAGGACGACTCCGCCCGGCGTGCCTCGCCCTCTTCGGGGCTTTTCCGCGAGGCCGGGAAAGGGTTTGCCTTCATCAGGAGGCGCCCGGCGCTGCGGGTGCTGGTGGTGGCGTCGCTGTGCCCCAACGCCGTATTCGGCGGCGTCACCCTGCTGATCATCGCGGCGGTCGAGGAGGGCGGGGGCAGCGCCGCCGCGATCGGCGGCGCGCTGTCGGTCGCGGGCCTGGGCGGTGTGGCCGGGGCTATGGCGGCACCGGTACTGATCAGCAGGTGCTCGCCGGCCGCACTGCTGCTGGGCACGATCTGGCTGCTGCCGGCGGCGGTCGCGGCGCTGGCGCTGGCCGCGGGGCCGGTCGCCTATGCCGCGCTGCTGGCCGCCTGCGTGTTCACCGTCCCTGTGTTGAACGCCCAGCTCACCGTCTACCAGATCCACCACTCGCCCGATGGGTTGCAGGGCCGGACGTTCAGCGCCACGGCCGTTGCCATGGGGGCGGCGCAGCCCTTGGGCCCGCTGCTCGGCGGGGCAGGACACGAGCTGCTGGGTTCGGTTCCGGCGTTCCTGCTGCTCGCCGGGTTGCTGGCCGCCTCTGCCGTGTGCGTGACGGCGATGCCCACCGCGCGGCGGCTGCCGCTGGCGCAGCAGCCCCGCCCTGACCGCCCCGACCCGCCACTCCGGGAGGAAACGAGGAGACCATGAATGCCAACGGAGCGCCCCCGGCGGACCCGCTGTTCCGCGGCGGGCTGCGGTTGCCGGTCGGTATCACCGGGACGGGCGCCTACATCCCCGACCGTGTCGTGCCGAACGACGAGGTCGCCGCCGGGCTCGACACCACCGACGAGTGGATCAGGTCGCGCACCGGGATCCGCGAACGGCGCTTCCTCGCCGAGGGCGAGACCACGTCGGACATGTGCGTCGCCGCCGCCGAGGCCGCCCTCAGCGACGCGGGAGTCCATCCCGGGGCCCTCGACGCGATCATCCTGTCCACGTTCACCTATGACCAGCCGCTGCCCTCGACGGCACTGCTGGTGAAGGAGCGGATCGGGGCGCTGCGGGCCCTGCCGCTGGATCTGAACCAGGCGGCGTGCGCCGGCGGGGTCTACGGACTGTGGCTGGCCGGCCATCTGCTGCAGAACGAGGAGTTGGGCTGCGTTCTGGTCATCGGTGCCGAGTGCCTGTCGCGCTGCACCGATCCGCAGGACCGGGCGACCCGGGTGTTCTTCGGCGACGCGGCCGGTGCCGCCGTCCTCGAACGGACCCGCCCCGGTTACGGGATCCTCTCCTGGCACGCGGACTCGCTGCTTTCGCACGCGGTCGAGATCCCCGCCGGGGGATCGCGGATGCCGGCCTCGGCCGAGACGGTCGCCGGCGGCGGCCACTTCCTGCGGATGGACGGCCGCGCGGTGTGGAAGGAGGCGACGGAGAACCTGCCCGCCAGTGTCGAGATAGCGGTGGCCGCCGCAGGCCACCGGGTCGCCGACGTCGACCGGTTCGTTTTCCACCAGGCCAACCTCAACATCGTCAAAGAGGCGATGCGGGTGCTGGGCCAGCCCATGGACAAGGCCGCGGTCAGTGTCGACCGGTTGGGCAACACCGGTGCGGCAACGGTCTTCGTGGGCCTGCACGACTCGTTCGCCCAGCGGCGGATCCGCACCGGTGACCTGGTGGTGGTCTCGGCCATCGGCGCCGGGTTCCTGTGGGGGTCGCTGTGCCTGCGGCATTTCGCCCCGGACGGCGGCGCGCCCGGCCCGGCACCGGAGCACCGCACCTGACCGGCGGCGGGGCGGTCCCGTCCCGCCGCCGCGCGCAACCGTACGGATTCTCGTTTGGGAGGAGGCCCGGGATGGACGGGCACTTGGTGTCGCTGCGGCCGCCGGCCGAGGACGACTACGAGCTGATCAGCGCGTGGATGCGGCCGGGCCGGACGTCGGCACTGGCCGGGGGCGGTTCGGAGATGGCATCGCCCGAGCTGATCAAACAGCGGGCGGAGGTGAGCGGGGAGTCCCTGCTCATGGTGCACACCACCGACGGGCACCGCATCGGCTTCATCCGCTGGCAGAGCAAGAAGTACGTCGGCAACTACGAGATCGGCGGGGCGGTGGGGGACGAGCGGTACTGGGACAGCGGCTGCGGCGCCGAGGCGACCGCGCTCGTCCTGGAGCACCTGTTCCACGCAAAGAACGCCCACCGCGTCCAGTTCATCGTCGGCCTGTTCAACCGGCGCACGGTCAAGATGCTGCTCAACTCCGGCATCGTCGTCGAAGGGGTGCTGCGCGACTACTTCTTCCTCGACGGCGAGTACCACGACGCCATGGTGGCCTCGGTGCTGCGCGATGAGTTCTACCGGCTGGACGCGTGGGGGAAGGTGCCCGACGCGGTTCCCCGGGCCGAGAAGGAGGCGGCCGTGGAGGCGTTCCGGGACACGATGCGCCAGCGCTGGTCCGGCGAGATGTTCAAGCGGCTCGTGGAGCGCGAGCGCGGTTGAGCGCTCAGCCGCGGCGGGCGGCGCCGGCGGGCGCGCCGGGCGCGTCTTCGGGGGTGACCGTCCGGACCCGGAAGTGGGGCCGGCAGAGGCGGTCGAAGAGGTTGCTGGGTCCGGGAACACAGACCTCGGCCACGCCGCGGCGCTGCAGCGCGGCGACCGCGTCGGACCAGCGCACCGGGCGGACGAAACCGTCGGCGACCAGGTCGGCCACCCCCTGCGCGGTCCGGACAACACCGCCGTCCTGGTCCGACACCAGCGGAATGCGCGGATCCGCCAGGCCGAACCCCTGCAGCAGGGCCCGGGCCCGGTCGCTGAGCGGTTGGAACGCCCGGCAGTGCACCGGTGGCCGCATCGAGTACAGCGGTACGCCCCGCACGTCCCTGACCGCCTCCTCCAGCGCCGGGACGTGCTCGGCGGCCAACGTGACCGCGTAGAACCCGCCGCCGAGGAAACACGACACGTCGCACCAGATTCCGCGCTCCTGCAACGCGGCGAGCACCACCCGCAGCGCTTCGTCGGGGGTGCGGAAGAAGAAGTGGGTGACGAGGTCGGACTCGTCGGCGGCGAAGTAGTCGATTTCGAGGCGGGCCAGTTCGGCGGTGAGCCGGACCAGGTCCGGATAGGCCAGCACCTGCGTGAACGCCATGGCCGCCAGTTGGCCGAAGCTGGGGCCCGCGCACAGCACGGGCCGTTCCCGGTGGTCGCCGACGGCGCGGTCGGCCAGTGCCAGGCAGTTGACGACGAAGGCGATGCGGCTGGACTCGTCGTAGGCGCCGGCGTCGCGGAACCGGTCGAGGAGCCGGTAGCCCAATACCTCGTCGGCCTGGGCCACGCGCCGGCGCGCGTGGGCATCGGTGCGCATGAAGTCGCCGACAGCCCGGTGGTTGGAGGGCGCCATGCCCGGAAAGACGATCGCCGTGGGCGCTGCGGCGGTCACCGGCGCCCTGCCTCGGCCGCCGCGTCCGCCAGGTCGCCCGCCCCCAGCAGGGACGTCACCTCGAAGTCGACGGCGGTGGAACGCAGCGACTTCAGCACGAAGTGGCCGGGCCCCACAACCGTCACCCTGCCGACGCCGAGCGCGGCCAGCCGGTGCATCGTCTGCTCCCAGTGCACGGTGCGGCTGTACTGGCTCACAAAGGAGTGCGTCAGCTCCGCGGCCGTGCGCAGCGGTCTGGCGGTGAGGTTGCACATCAGGGGGATGTCGGGATCGCGCGGCGGGTCGAGGTAGTGCCATTCCCGGCGGAAGCGTTCCTCGACCTCGTGCAGCGCGGGCAGCGGGCTGTGCGCCGGCGGGCCATGGGGGATCACCACGCCCACTCCGCCGCAGCGGGGGGCGTGGGCGTTCATCCGCTGCAGCGCCTCCACATCCCCGGTGAGGATCAGCTGATCGCCCGCGGTGTAGGCGCACGGGCTCAGCACCCGCCCCTCGTCCTGCTCGGTGCGCAGCAGCTCTTGGAACCGCCCCAGGTCGACGCCGTAGTAGAACGCCACCCCCAGCCCCAGACCGGCGAAGACCTCGTCTTCGATGGCCGGCATCATGTGGGTCATGCGGACCGCGTCGCGGAAGCTCATGTGGCCGCTGAGGTGGCCGGCGACGACCGATCCCAGACTGAGCCCGGCGATGTAGTCCGGGCGGCCGTAGCGCTGCACCGCCGTTTCGTGGATGGCGGTGGCGATGGCCAGCGATGCGGGCCGCACCACCCGGCCGCTGTTGACCGATGCGGGGTCGCCGCCGAAGAACGCGGCGGGCAGATCCGTGCCGAGGACGGCCGAGGCCTCGGCGAACCTCTGGCGCACGCCCGGGTGGGAGTCGAAGAGGTCGCGGTAGTCCCCGGGTTCGACCACCACCTGGGGGTTGAGCAGGAACGCGGTCCGTGCGGGCGCAGCCATGTCCACTCCCTTCCGTGCCGGCCGGCTAAGCGGTGAGCCCGCCGTCGACGACGAGCGTGTGTCCGGTGATGTAGGCGGCCTCGTCGGAGGCGAGGAAGGCCACGGCGCCGGCGATCTCTCCGGGTTGTGCCAGCCGTTCCAGGGCCACCCGGCCGGTGATCTCTTTCAGGGCCGCATCGCCAATGCGGTCGACCATGCCGGTTCCGGCGGCGTATCCGGGAGCCACCGCGTTGACCCGCACGTTGTGGCGGGCGTATTCGCGGCTGAGCGAGCGGGTCAGCCCGAGTATCCCGGCCTTGCTGGCCGCGTAACCGCTGAGGCCGGAAATGCCGGTTATTCCGGCGATGGAGGCGACGTTGACGATCGCACCGTTGCCGCTGGTCAGCAGATACATCGACGCCGACTTGATGCAGTGCAGCGTCCCCAGGAGGTTCGTCCGCACGGGGGCGGCCCAGTCGTCGGCCGAGCTGGTCGGCAGGACCGCGCCGGCGTCGCCGACACCGGCGTTGTTGACGAGGATGTCGATGCGCTGGTGCTCCTGGGCGATGCGGCCCATGGCGTCGCCGACCGCCGCATGGTCGGCGACGTCGAATCGGCGCACCGCGGGCCGCGGGCCTCCCGCCGCGCGGATGCGCTCGGCGGTCGTTTCGGCGGCGGCGCTGTCGGCGCGGTAACCGACGACCACACGGGCGCCCCGGTCGGCCAGGGCTTCGCAGATCGCGCGGCCGATTCCGCGGGAGCCGCCGGTGACCACGGCGACGCGTCCGCTCATGTCCCGGCGCGGTGCGGCCGCCGCATCGGGAGCCTCGCCGGGAACGGGCGGCACCGCCGCTGCGGCCTCGGCCACCGGGCCGGCCGCATCCGCCTCCGCGGTCCGGCGGCTCATTCGCCGTCCTGCCGGAGCGCCTGCCTGGCGGTGGCGTCGGCATCGACCGTCTCGGCTATTCGGGCCATGGTGCGGAAGGAGTCGGTGTTGGTCGCCGCGATGTCCAGCCCGTAGCGCTCGTGCAGTTCGGATATGAAGCGCAGGGTGTCCATGGAGTCGAGCCCGAAGCGGGAGCTCAACCCGAACAGGGGCTCGTCGTCGGCGATCTCGTCCGGATGCAAGTCGATCTTGTAAACCTCGACGAACAGCCTTTTAACATCGTTGGCCACGATTCACCTTTCCACTGCGGGCGGCATTGGCTCGCGGAAATATGTTTCGCCGGGAAACAGGCCCCAACATAGGGTCCGCAGAATGGGCGGGACAATGTCGGTGTCCAGTTCCGGACATGGCCCGGCGCCCGGACGCCTCCGGGCCGGGCGGGAGCCTCCGAGCCCTCTCGGCCGGTCCCGGGCCGGTGCTGCCTGCGGGGTCGGCCCGCGGCCGGCGCCCGGGCCCGATGCGCGGAATCGACCGCCGCCCCGGCCCGCGCCGGGCGGGACCGGCAGGTCGCGGCCGTTGGGGGCGCAAACCGCCGGCTCCGGTTCCGGCGGCGGCCGGGGTTCCCGCAACCGGGTCTTGCGGTTTACAACTTCCTAAGTAGGCGATGGGTGTATATCGTGCCTCCGGTTGCGTAACATTCGGCCGGAGTGCTGCGGGAAGGAAGGCGTACATAAAAGTATGTACGCCGCCTCCTTTCGAGGGAGGATGCCGATGGCGTCAAAAGATCGCGCAATGGGGTACAGGGTGCGGAAGCTGCTGAGAACGCGCGACGCGAAAGCCGGTCTATTGGCCACCGCCGTGTTCTCCGTGGGATTGGTCCTGCTCTATTCCGGCGCCTACGCCTCGCAGGATTCGGCCACCGCTTGGGCGACGACGCAGTACGGCTACCCCGCCCCGTTGCTGATCGTGACACTGGCGCTGGTGTGCGCCGGCATCGCGCTGCGCTACCGCGCACCGCTGATCGGCCTGGCCATCGGCACCGTCGGGTTCGTCAGCGACGTCGTCATCGGCGTATCCCTGGCCACCATCCTGATCTTCACCGACAACATCTACGCGGCATGCGCCTACGGTCCGCGGCCCGTATGGCGGCTGATGCTGATCGTCACGACGTCGCTGAGCGCGGTCATGGGCGGGGTCGTCTTCGCGATGCGCCAGGAACTCGGCGGCAGCATCACCCTGACCGCGGTGATCGCCGCTGTCCTGGTCAGCCCGGTACTGATGGCGGCCGTTGTGCGGCAGTCCCGCGACCGGGCCGAGGACGAGCGGCTGCGCGCCGTCCAGACGGCCCGCCTGGCCGAACTGGACCGCCGCAACGCGGTCGTCTCCGAACGGGCCCGCATGGCGCGCGAACTGCACGATTCCCTGGCCAACCGGCTCAGTGTCATCGTGCTGCAGGCGACCGCCCTGCAGTCGCGCCAGGACCTCGGCCAACGGACCCGCGACCAGCTCATCACGACGATCCACGAGGGCGGCACGCAGGGCCTGGCCGAGCTGCGGGCCATGATCGACGTGTTGCGCGACGAACAGGACGAGGAACCGACCTCCGCTCCGCGGCGTATCGCCGACATCAAGGACCTCGTCGACCATCTCGGCGGTGACGTGGGCTTCGAGGTCCACGGCGAGCCGCGCCCACTGCCGCCGGTGGTGGAGCTGGCCGCGTTCCGCATCGTGCAGGAAGCGGCGACCAACGCGCTCAAGCACGGCAGCGGCACCGCCCGCGTGTGCCTCGCCTACAAGGAGGCGGAAATCGAGTTGACCATCGAGAGCACGATGTCGGCGGAGCCGCCGCGCCTGCCCAGCGGCGAGTTGGGGCTGGTGGGCATGCGCGAGCGGGCCGGGGCATTGGGCGGGCGGTTCAGCGCGGGACCGGTCGATGGCGGCCGGCGGTGGCGGGTCAACGCCGTGCTTCCCGACTCGACGCGGGAGGCGGTCCTGTGATCCGCGTGCTCATCGCCGATGACCAGATCGCCGTGCGCACCGGCCTGTCGCTCATACTCGACGGCGCCCCCGACATCGAGGTCGTGGCACAGGCCGACGACGGCGAAGAGGCCGTGGAGCTGGCCGGGCGCCTGCGGCCGGACGTACTGGTGATGGACATCCGCATGCCGCACAAGGACGGTATTACCGCCACGCGCGAGGTCGGCGGAATCTGCGATGTCCTCATCATGACGACCTTCGACCTGGACGAGTACGTGTTCGGAGCCATGCGCGCCGGCGCCGCGGGTTTCCTGCTCAAAAGCGCCGACAGCGAGGAGCTGGTGCAGGCGGTGCGGATCGTCGCCCGGGGCGAGGGGATGATCTCGCCGGCGGTCACCCGCAGGCTGATCCGCTCGTTCGCCGCGCCGGCCCAGACCCACCACAAGGGGCCGCAACCGGGGCTGGCGAACCTGACCAAACGCGAACGCGAAGTCCTCAGGTGCATCGGCGAGGGCCTCTCGAACCTGGAGATCTCCGAACGGCTGCAGATGGCCGATGCGACCGCGAAGACCCATGTCAGCCGGATCCTGTCCAAGCTCGGACTGCGCAGCCGCGTCCAGGCCGCCATCCTCGCCCAAGAGCACGAGCACGATCTGTGAAAGCGGAGGTGCGTTCGCCGGGCCGCCGCGGTGCTCGCGCACGGCCCTTGCCGGCCCGGGCCTGACCGCCCGGCCTCTCCCGCCCACCCGGCCCACTCCTGCCACCGCCACTCCTGCCCACCCCCGCCGCCCCCGACCGGTCCACCCCCGTCCCGCGGCCGCACCAGGCCCGACCGCTCTCCGTCAGTTCGCGACATCGCCGATCCGGTGCCCATCCCCCGATCGAGAGCAGATGAGGAACTCCCATGCGAAGAACCGCATCGATGCAGCGCACCTCACACCCGGTCCAGTCACCGCACGCCTATGGCCGACTGCTGCAGTTCGCGTCGGCATTCCAGAAGGACTTCTCAGCGATAGTCCCCCGGGAATGGGTTCCCGGGCTGCTGCCGGCGACGGCCCGGCACGGATCCCCGGCCACCGAGCCGGGGGCGGCCTCCCGCAGGATCGCCTCGGTCGGGATCCCCGGCCCGGCCGACGTGCCCGCCCGGATTCCCGGGGCCGAGGTCAGACTGCTGTCGGCAGCGCCGGTCTGCCTGGCCATCGGCGACCGCCGCACGGTCTTCATCTCCCCGGCGCCCTGGCACGAGAGCGGTAGGGCCTGGATCACGACCGATCCCCAATACGTGCAGACCGCAAAGGGCTTCTTCGAACTCGCGTGGTGCGGTGCACGGGCCAACGCCCCCTCCAGCACCGCCACGACCAAGCGAAGATCGGCGATCCTGCTCTGGCTCGCCAAGGGCCTCACCGACGCCGCCATCGCCAAACGCCTCAACGTGACCGACCGCACGGTCCGCCGCGAGATCAACTCGCTGATGATCGAGGCCGGTGCGACCACGCGCTTTCAACTGGGCCTGCGCGTGGCGCTCGGCGAACTCGCCCTGCCGCCCCTGGCCGGCCGGGCGGGCGAGGCCGCCGGCCGGGAGTCGGGGGTGAGCGCATGACCACCGTAGGCGACACCAGCGGCACCGGCGGCCGCCCCGCGCAATTGCTCCACCGCATGATCGAGCAGCGCGCCGCCCGAGAACCCGATACCGCCGCCCTCGTCTGCGGGGAGCGGACGGTGACCTACCGCGAGCTGGACCGGCGCGCGAACCGGCTCGCCCGGCACCTGCAGGAGGCGGGCGCCGGCCCCGGCGAACCGGTCGGCGTGCGCACCCGGCGGGGCCCGGAGCTGATCGTGTCGATGGTCGCCGCGCTCAAGACCGGCGCCCCCTATGTGCCGATCGACACCGGTGACCCCCAGGAACGTTTCGAGCACATCGTGGCCGAAGCCGGGATGCGGGTCCTGGTCACCGACGACGCACCGGCGCAGCACGCCCTCGGCAGTGCAGCACCGCCGACCGTGCACCCGCGTGCGGCCGAGCCCGAGCCCGACTCCGGGTCCGGGCCCGGCGGGCCGGACGCGCAGGTCAGCGCCGAAACCGCCGCGGATTCGCCCGCCTACGTGCTGTTCACGTCCGGATCCACGGGTGCGCCCAAAGGCGCGGCGATCACCCACGCCGCGCTGGCCAACCTGCTGAGCTGGCACGACCGCACCCGGCCCGGCGCGTGCCGCCTGCGCACCCTGCAGTTCTGCGCCGTCAGCTTCGACTTCTCCGTGCACGAGATCTTCTCGACCCTGTGCTTCGGCGGGACCCTGGTGATACCGGGCGAGGACGTGCGCCGCGACCCCCACGCATTGGCGCGGTTCATCGGCGACCGGTCGGTCCAACGCCTCTTCCTGCCCGTCACCCCGCTCACCCAGCTCGCCGAAGCGCTCCGCGACAGCCCGGTCGAGCTGCCGCTCCACGAGGTCGTCACGACCGGGGAGCGGCTGCGGATCACCCCCGCCCTGCGGAACATGTTCCAGCGTACGGGTGCACGGCTGCACAACCACTACGGCGCCACCGAGTTCCAGGACGCGACCGCGCACACGCTCGCACCGCCCGCTGCGGACTGGCCTGTCGAGGTGCCCATCGGTCGGCCCATCGACAACGTCGGCATCAGGATCCTCGACAGCGGTCTGCGCCCGGTGGCCGACGGCCAGGAAGGCGAGCTGTGCATCGGCGGGGCCGGGGTCTCGCCCGGCTACGTCAACCGCCCCGATCTCACCCGCGAACGGTTCATCGACGACCCTGGCGGCGGCCGCCTCTACCGCACCGGCGACCTGGCGCGCCGGCTGCCCGACGGGACGGTGGAACTGCTGGGCCGCGCCGACGACCAGGTCAAGGTGAACGGTGTCCGGGTGGAACCCGGCGAGGTCGAAGCGCAGCTCGCCACCCATCCCGAGGTCGCCCAAGCCGTGGTCGCGGCGTGGGGCGAACCGGGCCGCCAGCGGTTGGCCGCCTACGTCGTCCTCCGCGACCGGGAATCCAGCGCACACATCGCCCGCAGACTGCACCGGCACGTGAGCGCACGCCTGCCCCGGCTGCTGCGGCCCGCCTCTTACGAAGTGCTGGACGCCCTGCCGCTGACCTCCAGCGGGAAAACGGACCGCCGCCGGCTGCCGGAACCGCGGCCGGGCCCGCGGCTGCTGGATACGGCGCCGGTCCTGCCGCAGTCCCCGACCGAACGCACGCTGACGCGGATCTGGCAGGAGCTGCTGGGCACCGACACGGTCGGCATCGACGACAATCTGTTCGACGCGGGGGGCACGTCGGCGCTGCTGGTGGAGCTGCGCCGGCGCATCGCCGAGCGGTTGGCCGCCGACCTGCCCGTTGTGGAGCTGTTCCGCAATCCCAGCATCCGGTCGCTGGCGCGGCGCATCAGCGGCGAGCCGGCGCCGGCGGCCCAACAGCGGCCCGCAGCCGCATCCGGCGTCCCCGCAGGCGACGATGCCATCGCGATCGTCGGCATCGCCTGCCGGTTCCCGGGCGCGGCAGGACCCGACCAGTTCTGGCGCAACCTCCGCGACGGCACGGAGTCGATCAGCCCGCTGGCGCCCGCCGAACTCGAACAGGCAGATCCCGGGCTGGCCGGCCACCCCGACTACGTGCGGGCGAGCGCCGGGCTGGCCGATGCCGACCGCTTCGACGCCGCGTTTTTCGGTATCGGCGCACGCGAAGCGGCGACCATGGACCCCCAGCAGCGGATATTCCTGCAGTGCGCATGGGAGGCGTGCGAGAACGGCGGCTACGCACCCGGCACCGGGCACCGCCGCGTCGGTGTCTTCGCGGGCTCCAGCATGAGCACCTACCTGCTCAACAACGTCGCCCCGGCCGAAGGTTTCCCGCAGCGCGGGCCGCTGACAGAGGCCGATCTGCGCCAGTTCCAGATCCGCATGGGCAACGACCGCAACTATCTCGCCGCCCGGGTGTCCTACAAACTGGACCTCGCCGGTCCGAGCGTGAACGTGCAGACGGCCTGCTCGACGTCGCTGGTCGCGGTGCATTGGGCATGCCGGAGCATCCTCGGCGGGGAATGCGACGCCGCGCTGGCCGGCGGCGTGTCCATCCCGGTACCGCAGCACACCGGCTACCTGTACGAGGACGGCATGATCCGGTCGGCCGACGGCCGCTGCCGCCCCTTCGGTGCCGAAGCGCAAGGGACGCTCTTCGGCAGCGGCTGCGGAGTCGTCCTGCTGAAGCGCCTCGCCGACGCGCTCGAGGCCGGCGACCACGTGCACGCCGTCATCCGCGGATCGGCCGCCAACAACGACGGAGCCGACAAGGTCGGGTTCACCGCCCCCAGCGCCGCGCAGCAGGCCGACGTGGTCGAGCGGGCGCTGGGCGCCGCCGGGACCGATCCCGCCACCATCGGCTACGTCGAGGCGCACGGCACCGGCACCCGATTGGGCGACCCGATCGAGATCTCCGCGCTCACCGAGGCCTTCGACCGGGCGGGCCGGGCCCCGCTGGAACGCGGATGCTGCGCGGTGGGTTCGGTCAAGTCCAACATCGGGCACCTGGACGAGGCGGCCGGGATCGCCGGGCTGATCAAGGCGGTATTGGCGCTGCGGCACGGCCGGATACCGCCGAGTCTGCTCGCGGACCGCCCCAATCCCGACATCGACTTCGCCTCCAGCCCGTTCTTCGTCAACACGGCGCTGCGGGACTGGCCCGCCGCCGCGGGACCGCGCAGAGCCGGTGTCAGCTCCTTCGGCATGGGCGGCACCAACTGCCACGTCGTGCTGGAGGAGGCGCCCGCAGCCGGCGGCGGCCCCGGGCCCGGCGCGGGCGGCGTCCACCTGCTCGCCGTCAGCGCCCGGACCCCCGAGGCACTCGGCGAGTTGGCCGCCGACTATGCCGAACACCTCAGCGGGCGGCCGGAACAGGACCTGGCGGACGCGGCCGCCACCACCACCGCCGGGCGCCGCCACTTCGAGCACCGCATCGCCGTGGTCGCCGAGTCGCCGCGCCAGGCGGGCGAGCTGCTGCGCGAGCAGAGCGCCTCCTGCGCGCACCGCGCCCCTGAACCGCCCGGCAGCGGAGCAACCGCTTTCCTGTTCGGCGGCCAGGGATCGCACTATGCGGGGATGGGCCGCGAGCTGTACCGGACCGTTCCGGTGTTTCGCGAAGCCCTGGACGAGTGCGCCGAACTGATGCGGCCGCAGCTGCCCGCGCCGCTGCAGTCCGTGCTGCTGGCCGAGCACGGCGGCGCCGACCCGCTCGCCGACACGCGGTGGGCCCAGCCCGCCCTGTTCGCCGTCGAGTACGCCCTCACCCGGACCTGGCGTGCGCTGGGCATCGAGCCCGACGCGGTCCTCGGCCACAGCATCGGGGAATACAGCGCGGCCCACGCCGCCGGTGTGCTCTGCCTTGAGGACGCCGCCGCGCTGGTCGCCGCCCGCGGCCGGCTGATGGCGGAGCTGCCGCGCGGGCGGATGGCCGCGGCGATGGCGGACGAGGAAACGGTGGCGCGGCTCGTCGCGCCGCTGGGGGAGCGGGTGGCGGTGGCCGCCGTGAACGGGCCGCGGGCCACCGTGGTCTCCGGCGAGGCCCGGGCGGTGGAGGAGGTGGTATCGGCGCTGCGCACGGAAGGTGTCCGCTGCACGGACCTGGCCGTGTCCCACGCCTTCCACTCGCCGATGATGGAACCGATGCTGGAGGCGTTCGGCGCGGCCGTCGACCGGGTCCGGTTCTCGCCGCCGCAGGTCCCGGTCATCTCCAACGTCACCGGCCGGCCGATCGGCGCCGAGATCGCCCGCCCCGGGTACTGGCTGGAACACACCCGGCGGCCGGTGCGCTTTGCCGAGGGACTGGCGGCGCTGCGGGAGGCGGAGTGCGGGACCTACATCGAGCTGTCCGGCCGCGCGGGCCTGCTCGCCTTGGCGCAGCGGGCGGCACCGGATGCGCCGGGCCGCCACCTGCCCAGCATGCACCCGCGCCGCGAAGCAGCGCGTTTCCTCGAAAGTCTCGGTGAGCTCTACCGCGCCGGCCGCGACATCGCGTGGGAGACCCTCCACCCCCCGGGCACCCGCCGCCGCGTCGAGTTGCCGACCTACCCGTGGCGGCCGGCGCGGCATTGGATCGACCCGCCGCCCCGGGGGCGCACGCCGGCGGCTTTCGGCACCGGCCTGCCGCTGCTGGGCGCCCGCATCCGGCTCGCCGGAAGCGACGAGATCCGGTTCGAAGCCGACATCGGCCCGCGCACGCTGCCCTGGCTGGCCGACCACCGGGTGTTCGGGACGGTGGTCCTGCCCGGTGTCGCCTACCTGGAAACGGCGCTGGCCGCGGCCGAGACGGCGCTGGGCGGAAGCGCCCACGAGCTCCGCGACACCGTCATCAGCCGGGCAATGAGCTTCGGCGACGGCGCCGAGCGCACCGTGCAGACCGTCCTGACCCCCCGGGAGGACGGCGGCCACCGCCTGCGCATCTTCTCGCGGCCCGCAACCGCGGCCGACGGCGGGACCGATGGCGCGGCCGAGTGGACCCATCATTTCTCCACCGATGTGCGTGCGCTGCACGGCTCGCCCGAGCCGGCACTGCCGCAGTGGCCGCAACCGGACACCCGGGGCGATGCCGGCACCGGGATTGCGCCCGCGGAAATCTACGAACGCGAGCGGGAGCGGTCGATCGAGCTCGGCCCCGCCTTCCACGCCACCTCGCGGCTGTGGAAGGCAGGATCGGCCTGCCGCTCGGAAATCGCCCCGCCGGCGGCGGTCGCGGCCGACACCGGCCGCTACCGCATCCACCCCGTGCTGCTGGAGGCGTGCTTCCTCGCACTCACGGTCGCCTACCCCGAACACCGCGGCCGGCAGACCTACGTCCCGGCCGGAGCCGAGCGGCTGCGCCTGCTGGCGCCCCTCGCCGGCGAGGCCCGGTGCGAAGCCCGCATCCGGCCGTCCGAGGGGGATGTGCCCGAAACCCTGCAAGGCGACGTGCGGCTGCTTTCCCCCGACGGCCGGGTGCTGGTGGAGCTGGAGGGGATCGTCCTCAAACGGGCGCACCGCAGCGCCATGATCGGGGCCGCGGACCCGCCCTGGCGCGACTGGCTGTACCGCACGGTACGCCGGCCGCTGCCGCCCCTGCCCGAGGCGCCCGAGGCCGCCCGCACCGGCGGCGGCCACTGGGCCGTTCTGGCCGGCCCGGAGATGGGAGCCGCGCTGGCCGCGGCCGTCCGGGACCGCGGCATCGGCTGCACCCTGGTTCCGGACACCGGCGAGCCCGGGGATGCCGGGGATGCCGGGGATGCGGGGGATGGCGCGCAGGACCCGCCCGGGCGTTCGCCGGCGGCCACCGGTAGCGCGGACCTGCCGGCCCTGCTCGGCGCGGCCGACCTGGTCGTGGACTGCCGGGCCGTCGAGGCCGGGCACGGCGACCCCCCGGACCGGGCCGCGCTGTCGCACTCCGCCCGGGTGCTGGGGCTCGTCCGAGAGCTCACCCGCACGCCCGCCGAACCGCCGCCCCTCATCGTGGTCACCCAAGGGGCGCAGGGGGCCGGGGGCCGCCCTGTCGGCGACGCCGCCCAAACGGCGGCAACGGGAGTGGTGCGGGTGGCCGCCGCCGAGCACGAAGACCTCGCCCTGGGCACGGTCGACCTGGACCCCGGCGCCGGATGGCGCGAGCAGGTGCACGGCCTCGCCGGCGAACTGGCCGCCGCGGCGGCCGCCGGCACACTCCAGGAGGACGACATCGCACTGCGCGGCGGAACCCGCTACGCGGCGCGCCTCGTTCCCGCCGTCCCGGCCCTCCCGGTAGGTGCCCGGGACACCGGCCCAGCGGTCCGCGGCAACGGCACCTACCTGGTCACGGGCGGTTTCGGCGGGCTGGGGACACTCCTTGCGCGCTTCCTCGCCGACCGCGGCGCACGCCACCTCGTACTCGCCGGCCGGAGCGGGCCGGGCCCTGAGGCCCAGGCCGCAGTGGACGCCCTGCGCGCCGAAGGCGTGCACGTGGCGGTGTACACGGCCGACGCCGCCGATTCCCAGCGGATCGCGGACATCGTCGGATCCATCGGGGCCGACCCCGCGTTCCCGCCGCTGCGGGGCGCCGCGCACCTCGCCGGGGTGCTCGACGACGGAGCGCTCACCTCGCTGTCGGCGGAGCGGATCGCGCGGGCCATGGCGCCCAAGGCCACCGGGGCGTGGAACCTGCACCGGGCACTCGAACACGCCGACCTCGATTTCCTCGTGCTGTTCTCGTCGGTGTCCGCACTGCTCGGCACGCCCGGACAAGCCAACTACGCCGCCGCCAACGCCTTCCTGAACGGCCTGGCCGCCCAACTGCGCGGGCAGGGCGTGCCCGCGCTCGCGGTGCAATGGGGCTCCTGGGCCCGGACCGGGATGAGCGCACGCGCCGAGGACCAGGCCAAGGCGGCGCGCTCCGGCGAGTATCCGCTGCCTCCCGAAGCCGCCCTGGATGCGCTGGCCCACCTCCTCGGGGATCCGCCCGAGGACGGTAACGCCGCTGTGCTGCGGGTGGACTGGCGCATGCGCGCCGCGGCCGGCGGCAGGGTCCCGCCGCTCCTCGGCGAACTGGTGCCCGGCGCCGGCGCAACCGCCCCGGTGCCCGGCACAGCGGGCACATCAGGCACGTCCGCGGAGCCGGAACCGAAGCTGGAGGCGGTACCGGGGGAGGAGCGCAGGCGGCTGCTGGACGCGCACGTGCGGCGCGAGTTGTCGTTCGTGCTGGGCGCGGACACAGAGGTCGACCGCGCCCAGGGCTTTGCCGCGCTCGGGTTGGACTCCGTGGCGTCGATCGAGTTGCGCAACCGCCTTCAGCGCCGGCTGGGCCGGCGCCTCGACCTGACCCTGGCCTACGACCATCCGACGCTCGGCGACCTGGTGGAGTACCTCGACCGGCTGATCGCCGGAACGCGGCCCGAAGACGCCGCCGGGGCCCCCCGAGCGGAAACCGGGGGCGGCGCAACCGCCACCGCGGCCGGAAGCGCCACCGGAGGCGGCACCGCCGGCGCAGCGCAACGGCTCGCCGAAAAACTGGGAGTTGAGCTCGGCCGTGATGTCTAGCAACGAGGAAACCTACGCGGCACTGTTCGAGAAGTCGCTGGCCAGGATCGAAGAGCTCGAAGCCGAGGTGCGGACCCTGCGGGGCGGCGGCGCGGGCGAGCCGGCGGCCATCGTCGGCATGGGGTGCCGGTTCCCGGGTGCGGACGGCCCCGAGGAGTACTGGGATCTCCTCTACCGCGGCGCCGACGCCACCGGTGCGGCCCCCCGCGGCCGGCCGCACCCCGGGCAACCGGCGGCGGGCGGTGCAGAGGCGGGCCACCGCGGCGGTTATGTCGGCGGCCTCGCCGGCTTCGACGCGGAGTTCTTCCGGACCTCGCCGCGCGAGGCGGCGCGGATCGACCCGCAGCACCGCCTGCTGCTGGAGGTCGCCTGGGAGGCCGTCGAGAACGCCGGGCGCTCGCCCGCCGACCTCCCGCCGCGCACGGGTGTCTATGTCGGGATCGGCAACAGCGACTACCGCGAGGCCGCCGCCGCCCAAGGGCCGGCGGCCGTCGACGAGTACTTCAGCAGCGGGGCGACCGCCAGTACGGCCAGCGGGCGCCTGTCCTATTTCCTCGGGCTGAGCGGTCCCAGCCTGTCGATCGACACCGCCTGCTCCTCCTCTGCGGTCGCGGTGCATCTGGCAGTACGGGCGCTGCGCTCCGGCGAGTGCAGCATGGCCCTGGTGGGCGGCGTGAACCGCATCATCACGCCCCATGAGGGGGCCGGGCTCGCCGCGGCGGGAATGCTGGCCGCCGACGGGCGCTGCAAACCCTTCGACGCCGCCGCTGACGGATACGGGCGCGCCGAAGGATGCGGGATGCTCGTGCTCAAGCCGCTGTCCGCCGCCGAGCGCGACCGCGACCGCATACTCGGGGTGGTGCTGGGTTCGGCCGTCAACCAGGACGGCCGGCGGGCCGGGCTGACCGTGCCGCACGGGGCGGCGCAGCAGGACGTGGTCCGCGCCGCCATGGCCGACGCGGGTGTCGGCCCCGACGACATCGGCTACATCGAGGCCCAGGGGACCGGGACCGCCCTCGGGGACCGGATCGAGGCGGCGGCACTTGCGGCGGTCTTCGGCGGGCGGGGGCACCCGCTCCCGGTCGGATCGGCCAAATCCAATCTCGGGCACATGGAGGCCGCCGCCGGAGTCGGCGGCCTGATGAAGGCGGTGCTGTCCCAGAACGCGGGCATCATCCCCGCTACGCTGCATTTCCGCGATCCCGACCCGCACATACCGTGGGACGCCATTCCGTTGCGGGTGTCGGCGCACCGGTCGGCATGGCCGGCCGGCGACCGCATCTGCGGGGTCAGCTCGTTCGGGTTCGGCGGGACCAACTGCCACGTCGTCGTCGGGCAGGCGCCGGTGCCCGCGCGCATACCGGTCGGCACGGAGCGCCCGTGCCATGTCCTTGCGCTGTCCGCCGTGACGGAGGAAGCGCTGCGCGAGCTGGCGGGCCGCTACCTCGCCCGGTTCGGGGCCGGGGGTGCCGCGGCAGGCCCGGGCCCGATCGGCGATATCTGCTTCACGGCCAACACCGGCCGCGCCCACTTCGCGCACCGCTTGTGTACGGCTGCGGCGGACATGCGGGAGCTGACCGCGGACCTGGCCGATTGGCTCGGCGACCGGGACGGGGGCCGGGGGCGGCAGGAAGAGCAGGACCGGCCGGGCGGGCGGGACCGGTGGCGGGACGATGCCCCGCCGGCGGTCCCGAACAGGGTGCACCAGGGCACCGCTCGGGGCACCGGCGGCCCGCGGGTGCTGGCCTACTTCCCCGGCGGCGCCGCGCTGTATCCGCAGGCCGGGAGCGAGCTGTACGCGGTGAGCTCCGCGTTCCGCCGGGCGCTGGCACGGTGTGCGGGGATGTGGGCGGCCCGGACCGGCGCGCCCGCAGAACCGGGGCTGCTCCTGCGCGCCGACACGGCGGACACGGCGCAATCGGCGGGCATCCGCCCCCGCTTTGCGCTGTTCGCCCTCGAATACGGGTTGCTGGAGGTGTGGCGGTCCTGGGGCATCGACCCGGAGGCGGCCACCGGCCACGGCACCGGCCGGCACGTCGCCGCCTATGCCGCAGGCGAGGCCGGCCTCGCCGACTGCATCGACGCGGTCCTGGCCGGGGCCCCGGACCCCGCCGACCCGCCGCTGCCCGCCGAGACCCGGAGCGATGCGGTGCTCGTGCTGGGGCCCGGCCCGGGCCCGGCCGCAGCGGGCACCGCGGCGCCCCCGGTGCTGAGCGGTATCGGTCCCGGCGCCGAGTGGCGGCGGATGCTCGAAGCGCTGGGAGCCCTCTACGTCCGGGGCGCCCCGGTGCGCTGGGAGGCGCTGGACGACGGCGGCGATATCGGCCGCAGGAGGCTGGACCTGCCGACGTACCCGTTCCAGCGGACCCCCCACTGGTTCCCGCAGGAGCCCGCGGCGGTGGCCGATGGCAACGGCGCCGCGGGAAGGCTCACCGGCAGGTCCCTGCCTGCGACCGAGCGCTGGCAGCACAGCGGGGACGGTACGGGCGCTTCGGTGGAGGCGGCCGAGGCGCTGGTGCGCGAAACGCTGGGGATCGGCGGCAGGATCGACCCGCACGGCGACCTGTTCGACCTCGGCATGGACTCGCTGCTGGCCGCCGAGTTGCGCGAGCGGCTGCGGGCGGCATCCGGGCGCGATCTCCCGGACACGGTCGTCTACGACCATCCGACCATCGCCGGCCTGCTCGGCGCCATCGGCGGCGCAGATACCGGTACGCAGTAATGCCCCTGCGGCGGCCGGCGGTATCCGGCCGGCCCCGCAAGCGGCTCCCGGCACCGGCGTACAGCGCCGGCAGGCCTCGGCGGATGGGCCCGGAAGCCTGGCGCCCTCCTTGTCCGGCCGACTTTACGGAGCGCCCATGACCATACGAGTGGTACTCGCCGACGACGAAGCGGCGGTCAGAACCGGATTCTCGCTGATACTCGAACAGTACGCTCAGGACATCGAAGTGGTGGGATGCGCCGTGGACGGCGCCGAAGGCGTGGCCATGGCCCGTGAACTGCGGCCGGACGTGGTCCTCATGGATGTCCGGATGCCGGGTATGGACGGGATCGCGGCAACACGGCGCCTCTCGGCCACCACCAAGGTGCTGGTCCTCACCAATTTCGCCCATGACGAATACATCTTCGGTGCCCTGCGCGCCGGTTGCCACGGCTTCCTACTCAAAGACACCGAACCGGAGCGCCTTGTCGAGGCGGTGCGGTTGGTGCGCCGCGGGGAGGGCGTGTTGGCGCCGGTCGTGGCCACGAAACTCATCAACACGTTCTCCGCGCGTTCGATCTCCTCGGGCCGGGAGACCGATATGCTCACGCCGAAGGAGCGGCAGGTCCTTGCCTGTCTGGGGCGCGGTATGTCCAACACGCAGATCGCGGCGCGGATCCGCGTGGCCGACACAACGGCCAAAACCCATGTCGCGCGTATTCTCGCCAAGTTGAACCTGCGCACCAGAATCCAGGCGGCGATCGTCGCCCAGGAATTGGGGTTGACCGACAACGTTCCCCAGCCCTAATCGGGCGGCCGCCGCCGGACCCGCGGTGCGGCGCTCCCGGAACCGGTTCGGCGGTGCGCACGCGGCAGGCCGCATCTGCTTCCCCGGAAGAAAATGCGGCCGAAATCGTGCCGTGCCGCCCCGGGGCCGCACGGCACATCCAGCGGCGCCTTCCGCCGCTTCCGTCTTCCCGGTCCGGTCCGGCATCAGGTCCGGGGAACCGGAATTTTGGTGGCGTGCGCAATTCCGGGCCGGACGCGGTCCGCTGGTGGATCCGCGGGCGGCCGGTCGGCCGCATAATGGGTCTGCGGCCTGTTTGCCTTGTGCTGTCCGGCAATCCCGTATCCGCATTCCCGGATGGTTGTCCGGACGATTTCTTCTGTTTTTGGGTATGCGGTAAACGGGTTTCCGTCGGCGCCAATGGAATCCTGTATTGCGCTGGATTGGTGCAATTCCCGCAAGGGATTGAATGGACATACGGTGCTTTTCATCTTCCTGGGGCGCCATATTTTTTGCTGCGGTGATGTAATCGGTGGGCACGTCCACCAGTGGCCGGAGCGGCGAATCGGAGGACCGGGAAGTATGCGACCGCAGATAAGGGATGGAATCCGCTGCGTCCCCGGCGACGACGGGGTTTATCTCCACGGTGATCACGGTGTCTGCACGCTCAAGGGCGCCCAGGCCGCGGAATGGCTGTCGCGGCTCACCCCGCACCTCACCGGCGAACGCACATTGGACGAGTTGACCTCCGGCCTGCCCGGCGACTACCGCAGTCATGTCGTGCACCTGGTCGAGGCACTGGCGGCCGAAGGGTTCGTCCTCGACGCGGCCGACGAGGAACCGCACGGCCTCACCGGGCCCGAGCTCGACACCTACGCCGCCGAAATCGCCTTCATCCGTTACCGCCTGGCCTCTGCCGAACGCCGGTTCGAGCGGTTCCGCCAGGCTCGCATCGCCCTCACCGGGCACGGGCCGGTGCTGTCTGCGCTACTGGAGTCCGGACTCGCCTCGGGATGGCGCCGGATCGTGGTCGAGGCCCCCGACCGCGAGGCCGACCGGCTGTCGGCGGCCGCCGCGCGCGGGCGCCGCGGCGGCGACCAGTGCGTGCACCTCGCCGACGTTCCCCATGCCACCGAACCCGCCGACGTGCTGCTGCAGGTCGACGACCGGCGAGCCCGGCTGGCCGCGACCGCCGAGGCGCTCACCGGAACCGGCACCCAACTGGGGCAGATCCTGCTGGAAGGCGACGAGGCCTGGATCCACCCCGTGGCTCCCGCCGAGACCGCCGGCGCATGCTGGCACCGGATGGGCGGACTGCCGCCACCCGGCGGCCCATCGGGCGGACGCGGCGCCGCGGGCCCCTCCGGCGGCGCACCGCCGGACGACCTGCTCACCGGCGCAGTGCCCGGCCTGCTCGGCGCCCGGCTCGCGCTGTCGTGCTTTTCCCGGCTGACCGGGCTGGCCGGCGCCGACGAGCCGCCGACCCGGATCGACCTGCGCACCCTCGACTCCCACCGGCACCGGGTGCCTCCCGTCGGCGCCCCGGCTCCGCGGAGTGCCGGCTCCGTTCGGGCCGCGATCGGCGAACTCGCCGGCGCCGACCCCATCAGCCCGCAGCAGCTGCTCGACCGCGCCGCCGCATGCGTGGATCCGCGCACCGGCCTGTTCGGTTCGCTGGACGAGGACGACCTCGTCCAGACACCCCTCTCCGTGTGCGCGGCGCTGGTCGGCCACCCGGCCGGTTCGCGGCCCGGCGGCCGGCCGGCGCCCCGCGTTGTGGGGTGGGGCGCCGATCGGGCCACCGCCCGCACCCGCACCGTGCTCGCCGCCTGTGCCGCATACGGCGCGCTGGGAGCGGGCGGGGGCTGCGGAATCGAACTCCTCTCCGGCCGCAGCCGCCCGCTGGCCGCCTCCGCCGCCCTGCCGGACCAGGCGGATCGAGCGGACCCGGCCGGCCCGGCCGGGCTGCCGCCCTCCGGGTACGGCGCAGGACTAACCTGGAACGCCGCCCTCGCGGCCGCACTGCGCTCACGAGCCGAGGAGCTGATCATCCGGACCCTGCGCGCGCAACCCGCAGCCGCCCCGCCTGCGCAGTTGCTCCAGGCCGCCGCCGATACAGCGACCGCCGACCTGCTGAGCCTGCTGAAAACCGCAGGCGAGACCCCGGCCGCCACCGATCTCAGCGGAGTCCTCAAGCTGCCCGCCTACCGTGTCCAAGCGGCGGGCGCGACCATCATCACCTGCGCCGATACCGAAACCACGGCCTTGCGCAACGGATTGGAACGCGCGGTGCTGGCCTGGCAGTCGCGCGCCGCCGGCCGGCCCGGCGGCGCCACCGAGCCCCAGCCGTGGTGGCCCGGCGACGACCCGCCGCAGTGGCGCCCCATCGCCGAAGCGTTGCAGGCGGCCGGAAGCACTCCGGTGGCCGCCCCGCTGCCCGTCGGCGACACCCCCACCCCGCACGCCGTCCGGGTGGAGCTGTTCGATGGCTGAGCCCACCGCAGCCGCCACCGCCACAGCGGCCGCCACCGGCGCCGGGGCGGCGGACGCGGTCGTGTGCGCCGGCATGGTGGTCGCCCTGCCGGGGGCCGGCCTGCTGCGCTCGGCGACCGCCGCGGCACTGGGCGGGACCGCCGCCGACCCCGCCCGCCTCGGCGCCCCCGATGTGATCGCCGTGCTCAGCGACGCCGACGACACCCGCGCCCACCCCGGCACCGAGCGCGCCGCCGCCGCGGCCGCCGTCCCCTGGCTCGCGGCGCGGGTCGAGGCCGGCCGCATCATGATCGGCCCCGCCCGGCTGCCCGACCGCCCCGGCTGCCCCACCTGCGCCGAGCGGCGCCGGGCGGGCAACCGCCCCGACGCCCCCGAACGCGGCACCCTGCGGCAGCGCCATGCCCGGGAGCTCGCCGAACGGCCCTGCCCGCTGCTCACACCCGTGCTCGCCTCGGCCGTGGGCGCGCTGATCGCCGACGAGATCCGGCGGCTGCACACCGCGCCCGCAACGGCCCGCACCCATCGGGCCCTGCTGCGGATCTCCGTGCTCGACGGGTTGATCACCCGGCACCCGCTGCTTCCCGATCCGCACTGCCCCGACTGCGCACAAGCGCCGGCCCCCGCGCCCGCCCGCCACCCCGACCCCGAGCCCGAGTCCGAGCCCAAGCCCGCACCCGGTACCTTCCGCGCGGCCGCGCTCACCGACCGGATGGCAGAGCTCGAACGGCTCTACGTCGATGCCGAGACCGGGCTGGTGCAGTCGCTGGCCACCGGCGAGCACGTGCCCGCCGCCGCAGCGGTGGCCCGGCTCCGGCCCGCCACCGCCCGCCACGACAGCCAGCACGGGTACGGTCGCGCCGACGACTACCGCGCCGCCACCGCCGCCGCGCTCGCCGAAGCCCTGGAGCGGTGGTCGGGCCCGCACCGGCGGGGCCCCGGCGCCCCGGTGCGGGCGGCGTACCGCGAGGTCGCCGACACCGCGCTCGATCCCCGCCGGCTCGGCCTCTACCCCGACCACTGGTACGACCGGCCCGGGTTCCCCTTCCGGCGCTTCGACCCCGACCGCCCGATCCAGTGGGTGTGGGGCCGCTCCTGCACACGCAACGAACCGGTGCTGGTACCCGAATCCTTCGCCTATTACGGCCTGCGCCGCGGCGAGCCGGGCCCGGCCTACGAATGCTCCAACGGGTGCGCCGTGGGCAGCGGGCCGGCCGAGGCGGTACTGCACGGCCTGCTGGAGGTCGCCGAGCGCGACGCGTTCCTGACCACCTGGTACACCCGCATGGCGATCCCCCGCATCGACCTCGGCTCCGCCCGCGACCGCCGCATCCCGGTAGCGGCCGCCAACATCCGCAACCGCCTGGGCTATGAGATCAGCGCCTATGCCGCAACGGTGGAGCAGGGCGTGCCCGCCATCTGGGCCATGGCGGTCGACCGCACCGGCGGCCCCGACCGGCCCCGCGCCCTGTGCGGCGCAGCGGCCCATCTCGACCCCGAACGCGCCCTGTCCGCGGCCATCGGCGAGATCGGGCCGCTGATCGACGGGCTGACCCGGCGCTACGACCCCGACCGGGCCGCGCGGTTGCTCACCGACCCCGACCAGGTGCGCGACATGGATGACCACACGCTGCTCTACGGCCACCCCGATGCCTTCGAGCGGTTCGCCTTCCTGCCCGCGGACGGCCCGCTGATACCGGTCGGCGACATCCCGGGCGCTCCGTGGCCGCTCCACGACGACCTCCGCGATGACCTCGCGGAATTGGCCGGCCGCTATGCGCGCAGCGGACTGGACGTGATCGCGGTCGACACCACCGGCCCCGAACTCGCCGCGGGCGGGTTCGCCTGCGCCAAGGTGCTCGTGCCCGGGACCGCCTCGATGACCTTCGGCCACCGGTTCCGCCGCATGCACGGGCTGCCGCGGCTGCTGTCGGTGCCCCGGCTGCTCGGCCGCGCCGACCGCGACCTGGCACCCGCCGACCTCAACCCCGACCCCCACCCCTTCCCGTGAGGCCGCCCGTGAACGCGATCAGCGGTTTTCTGGACGGCGTGCGCAGCGGCCCGCAAGAGCCGGTCGACTGGAGCCGGGCACCTATAAGACCTACCCGGCTGCGCGGCGCAAGGCCCCGCAGCCGCAACCGCTCGGCCGCCTGCTGCGCGACCTGCTGGGGGTGGTGGGCGGCAGCTGGGCCCACACCAGCGGCGGTCCGCCGGCGCTGATGCTCCACCGCCCGGCGCCGTCGGGGGGCGGGCTCTATCCGATCGAGGCCTATGCCGCCCAGGTCGGCGCTTTGAGCCACTACGCCCCCGCGCACCACGTTCTGGAGGTCCTGAACGGCGGTGACCACCGGCCGGCGGTCACCGCGGCACTGGCCGATCCGCCCCGCGAGCCCGCCGATGTCCACCTGCTGCTGTCGGCCGTCTTCTGGCGCCAGGGATTCAAATACGGCGACTTCGCCTACCGGCTGCAGTGCCAGGAGATCGGCGCGCTGATCACCCAGGCCCGGGCGGTGGCCGAACGCGACGGCATCGTGGTGCGCGCCCACCTGCGTTTCGACGACGGCGCGGTTGCCCGGCTGCTCGGGTTGGATCCGGAGGCCGAAGGGGTGCTCGCCGTCCTGAGCCTCACCGGCGGGCGGATCGGCGAGTGCACGGATACCGATGCGGGTGCCGATACCGACACGGACGGGACCGCGGATACGGCCGCGGACACCGGCACCAAGAGCAGCACAAGCACCAACACCAACACCAACACAAACACCGCCACCGGTGGCGGCACTGCTACCGATACCGGCACCCGGTCCGCGGTGGAACCCGCCGCCCAGCCGCGTCCGGCCGCGCCGCCGGTTCCCGTCACCGGCCGCCTTCCGCACCTGGCCGCGCTGCACGCTCGGGCCGCCGCGGCGGCCCGAGCGCCGGCGTGCACGGTGCCGGCGTGCGCGGTCGGGCGCACGGCGGAGCCCCAGCGGGTACCGGTCCCGCTGCCGGCGGTCGCGCCCCCGGTGCAGGCCGCGGGTATCGGCGCACGCCGCTCGACACCGCGGGGCTACCGTCCCGACCCCGTCGCGGCTGCGGAGGTGGCCCGCATCCTGGCCGCCGCGTGGGCCGCCGGCGCCGATGACATCCCCGGTGCCCGCGACCGGCCGTGCACGCTGGAGCTGTACCTGGTGGCGCTGCGCACCACGGGCTTGGCGGCCGGCGGCTACCGGTACCGCGGCGGCTGGCACGCCGTTGAACCGGTCGGTGCCGCAGGGGACATAGGCCCGGCCATCGCCCGCGGCCCGTTGACCGCCAACGCCCGTGCTGCACTGCGCGGCGCGGCAGCGGTCCTCATCCCGGTGGGCGACCAGCTCGCCGGTTCGACCGAATTCGGTGCGCGCTGGTACCGCATCCAGCAGGCCGAGACCGGCATGGCGCTGCACCGGGCGGCACTGGCCGCACCGCCGCTGGGCCTGAGCGCCCGTATCCACTCCGATGGCACCAACGCCGTGACCGAGGCGGCACTGGGGCTGGCGGGCACCGGCAGGACACCGCTGGGTTTCCTACTGATCGGAGTTCCGGCCACGGGCGGCCCCGTGTTGGACGGGCGGCTTGCATTAAGTACCGGAACGGCAGGTGGGGATGGTAGGCGACCGTCCGCGGCAAGCGCGGCCAGCTGTCAATGAAAGGACCAGGAAAATGGATGGTCTCGATGTCGCCGGGCTGTCGGTTGAGAGCGTCGACGTCGTGTCGTCGGAAGCTCTGGAGAACGGCCACGGGATGACCGAAATCGCCGCCTCTTGCGGTGTCGTGTTCCCGTGCAGTTGCTTAGTGGTCGACGATGATTAGTTAACCGGGCGCGCCCGAGTGGTCTGTTCTGGGAGCCCTGGTGCTGCGATCGGATGGCTCTGCGGTGCCCGGCGCATGGTGGATATTTAGGTTGCCAGGCGGCCGTCCGCGGCAAGCGCGGGCGGATGTCAATGAAAGGAGCAGGAAAATGGATGGTATCGATGTCGCCGGGCTGTCGGTTGAGAGCGTCGACGTCGTGTCCCCGGAGTCCCCGGAGTCCCTGGAGTCCGGCCAAGGCATGACCGAGGTCGCCACGTCGTGCCCTTGCGGTTGCACGACGTGCTGGATCGGTTGATGGCAGCCGTTCCCGCATAGCGGCCGACCGGGGTGTATCGCGGCACGTTCCGGGTGCACTCCGGCCGGTCCGAGGGGGTTTCCGGGGAAGGGGCGCCCGTTACCCGGAAACAAGTTCAAAAATTCTCCGTGGAAGAGCGGGCGGTATCCGAGGAAGGGGTAAAGAAATGGATGGTATCGATGTCGCCGGTTTGTCCGTTGAAAGTATCGATGTCGTGTCGCCGGAGGATCTGGAGTCCGGCCACGGTATGACCGAGCTTGCGGGTTCGTGCGGGTGCCAATGCAACTCAGTAAGCTGTCTGGCGGCGTTCGCCGAATAGCGGTTTTCCGGGGTGCGCTCACCGCGGGGCGCGCCCCAGTCGCACACCGAATGGAAATACCGGGGTCCGATTATCCCTACTCGCCGCCCCATTTGCCGAACAGCGGCCGCACGCTTGCACTCCGGGGCGGGCGGCCGCTGATGGGAATCCGGTGGGGGTCTCCTACCGGTGGTGGCAGCGGCCGACCGCGGGAGTGCCCAACTCGGTACGCCTTGCGGTGCTCTTGCCCTTGCCGACGTTATGGAAGGTTGAGACCCATGCCAGCCGCCGAGGAGTTCGGTGTCCGGGTGACAGGGCTGCCCGCCGGTGTGCTGACCGGCTTGCGTGCCGAACGGGCCTGGGCAGCGGCCCAACAGGTCCTCGACATCGAGGCGCGCCTCTCCGCCGAAGGCGCCGGCCTGTCCGGCGAACTGCACCGGGTGATCGGCGCGGCGGCCGACCCGGCGTACAAACCCCGTTTGGTTGCGCTGCGCCGCGCCGTGTTCGCCGGACGCCGCCCCCGCTCCCGCGAGTTCTCCGCGGACCTGCGGGCCGTGCTGCCCGCCCGCACCGACGAGCGCATCGCCGCGTGGCTGCGCCTGCTCGACCGGCGCGACGAGCTGCGCGACCGCCTACCGCAGCTGTTGGGCGAGGAGACCCGCCAAGCGCGCGGGCGGCTGCTCGCCGCCGCCGCCGCGGCGCCCGCGTTCCGCGCCGGGCTCGCCCAGGCCGTCCCCGACCTGGCGGCCGAACTCGACACCTGGCTGCGGGCGGGTCCGGCGGCCGCACCCGACCGCAAGGCGCTGTTGCGCGTCGCCCGCTACCTGGCCCGGGCGGCCGCCAAGACCAGCCCGTTCGCCACGTTCACCGGCTCGGGCCTGGGCCGGTGGCGGGCCGGCGGCCCGCCGGTCGACGGGCGCCCGCTGCGCCGGGCCGGGGTGGTAGAACTGCACCGCGCCGCGGTCGACACCATCTGGCGGCACCTCGCCGACCGCGCCGGCCTGCGCGACCGGGTCGGCATCCGCGCCAACCCCTCCGCGGTCGACGACGGCGACCGCATCGTCTTCCTCCGCCCCGGCCCGGCCGAACCGATCACCTCGATCGCCGCCGTCCCCGCCATCCGCAGCGCACTGGCCGCGGTCCGTTCCCGCCCGGCAGCCACCCGCGCGGAGCTGTCCGGGCCCGTCATCGACCCGCAACTGCTCGATGCGCTGCTGGAGCACGGCCTGCTGGAGCGCTGCCGCCCCTACGCCGACCAGGCCGCCGACCCGCTCGGCGACCTGATCGCCTGGCTCCCGGACGACGCGGGCGAGATCGGCGAACTCGACCGGCTCCGCGCCCTGGTCCGCGAACCGGCGCCGCCGGGCGATCCCGGCTCGGCCGGGCTGCGCCGCGAACGCATCCGGGCCGCCGTGCAACGGCTCACCCCGGAGGGAACGCAGCTGCCCGGCAAGGCCCTGGCGCTGGAGTCCGCGCTGCACCCGGGAACCGTTGCCCGCTGCGACCCCCGCGCCTGGGCGCCGGCGCTGGCCGATCTCCAGGCGGTGCGGGTCCTGCTCGGTGTCCTCGACCCCGACCTGCCGGTCAAGCGGGCCGCGGCCGCCGCCTTCAGCAGCCTGTTCGGCCCCGGTGCCCGCGCCCCGCTGCTCGGCTTCTACCACCGCGTCCACCGCGGCGGCGGCAACAACAACGGCAACGGCAGCAGCGACGGCCCGGCCGATCTGCGCATGCTGCTGCGCGCACCCCTCGACGGCTTCGCCACCGAGGTGCCGGTCGCGCTGGCCGAGGTGCGGAAACTGCGGTCGGACCTGTGGCGGACCATCTACCAGACCCCCGAGTCCGCCCCCGGCGTCATCCGCCTCGACCCCGCCACGGCCTACAAGACCGCCGCGACCTGGCCCGCCGACATCCGCGCGCCCCGGTCGGTCTGCTGCTATGTCCAGCCGCTGGCGGCGGAGCGCCCGCCGCGGCTGGTGCTCAACACGGTCAGTTCCGGGCACGGGCGCGGTACGGGCAGGCTGCGCCGGCTGCTGGCCGAAGCCGGCGGCCGGCTCCCGCCGGCGTGCGCGCCGCCGGACCCCGGGGTGGCCGAGTGCCGGGGCGCGTTCGGCCACACCCTCAGCCTCCGTTCGGCGCGGGCACGCCCGATCTCCTATCCGGGCGTCGCCGACTCCGGCCCCGGCACGGAGCCCGCCGGCGACGCCGTCGCACTCGCCGACCTGGCGGTCCGCCACGACCCGCAGCGCGGCGTGCTCACCCTGCACGACCCGGCCGGGCGCGAACTCCGCCCGGCCCACCTGGGCATGCTCGCGCCCTACCTGCTGCCGCCCGCTTTCACGTTCCTGCTGCGGGTGTTCGGCGAATCCGCCCAGCCGCTGCCGCCGTCCTGGCGGCTGCGCGGCGGCGGCGAGCAGGCCGCCCCCGGGATCGAGCGGTGGCCGCGCGTCGACATCGGCGCCGTCACGCTGCTGCGCGGCTGCCATCGCATGCCCGCCGAGCAGATCCCGCTGCCCGCCAAGGGCGAGCGCGAAGCCGACCACCTGGTGCGTTTCGCGCGCTGGCTGCGCGACCACGGCCTGCCCGCCGCGTTCTTCGCCCGGGTGGTGCCGCGCGACCCCCTGCAACGGGCGCTGGGCAAGTCGACCAAACCGCTGTATGTCGACGCGGCGGCGCCGCACCTGCTGCGCGACTTCTTCCGGGCGGTGCGCGAGCCCGGCGGGACCGTGCTGCTGGAGGAGGTGCTGCCCGCCCCGGGCGACAACCCGCGCTACGGCGCCGACGGTGTCCGGGTCACCGAGTTCGCCGTCCAGATCGACGCCGGCACCGATACCGACACAGATACCGGCGCCGGCACCGCCGCCGACGGCGGCGAGTACGCGGAGGAGGGCCGGTGAACGGCGGCGGCGACACCGGCGGCGCCGAGGGCACCTGGGTCAGCGCGCACATCTTCCACGCGGGATCGCTGGACCGCATGGCGCTGGAACTGGTCGCGCCGCTGCGCGCCGAACCCGGCACCGGCATCGGCGGCCTGTTCTTCCTGCGCTACTGGGAAGGCGGCCCGCACCTGCGGCTGCGGGTGCGGGCGCGCGGACCCGCCGGACCCGTCCGGCGGCTGGTCGCCGATCGCGCAGTCGGCTACCTGGCCCGCAACCCCTCCGAACGGACACTGACCGAACCGGACTACCGGCACTTCGCCGCCGCCGCGGCCCGCGGAGAACGGCTGGCGGGCCACGACCACCGCCTCCAACCCAACGACACCGTCCGCTTCATCGGCTACCGCCCCGAACACCGCGCCTTCGGCGATAGCGCGTGCATCCGCGCGGCCGAGCGGCACTTCACCGAGTCCAGTGCGGTCGCGCTGGAGCTGCTGGCCCGCCGCCCCGGCCCCGGTCAGCGGTCCGCGCTGGGCGTCGCCGCGCTGACCGCGGCGCTGGCCGTGTGCGAACCCGACCTCGCCCGCGCAGCCCGCGCCGCCGCGGCGCTGTCCGCGCCGGTATCGCCGCCGATCGAGGCGGCGCTGCGCCGCGACCGCGCCGGCCTCATCGCCCAGACCCGCGCGTGCTGGGCGGGGCCGCCCCGCAGCGGACCGCTGGCGGCCTGGGCGGCCTCGCTCACCGAGCTGCGCGACCGCCTCACCGGGCTCGGCGCCGAGCCCGCCGACGCCGTGTCGCCGCTGTCGTTCCTGGCGCAGGGGCCGGTGCCGGCGACCCTGCTGCGCTGCACCCACCTGCTGAACAACCGGCTGGGGATCGCGATCACCGCGGAAACCCGGCTGGCGCTGCTGGTCGCCCGCATTCTGACCGAGCTGCACGAGGAGTCCGCCAATGGCCGAACGCTGGTATAGCGCACACGTCCACTACTACGAGCCCGACAAGGACGCCCTGCTGCTGGACGCCGTGGGACCGCTGCTGGAACGCCTCGACGGTGCGGTGCACGGCGCCCATGTGCTGCGCCACTGGCGGCTGGGGCCGCACCTGCGGATCAACCTGCGCACCGAACCGCAGACCTGGACCCGGCAGGTGCGCCCGGCGATCGAGGAGGTCGTGGGCGGCTACCTGCGTGCGTACCCCTCCACCGCCCGGATCGACACCGACCGGGCCCTGGCCCAGCACCGGCTGCTCGCCGAACGCGAGCAGGAGAACGGCCCGCTGACCCCGTGGGCACCGGACAACACCATCACCTACCCGCACTACGACTCCCGCGCCCAGGTGCTGGGCAGCCGGGGCGCCGAGCTGCTCGCCGGCTTCTACGCCGACTCCACCCGCCCGCTGCTGGAGATGCTCGGCCACGTCCGCGCGGGCCGCGACGACAAGGAGGCTCTGGCGCTGTCGCTGATGCTGGCAACGTCCCACACGGTGCTGGGGCCGATCACCCGCAGTTACGTGTCCTACCGCTCCCACGCCGAGGGCTTCATCGTGCAGTGCTCCGACCCCGGGGCGGTGCGGGCCGCGTTCGACGACCGCTACGAGCAGCGCAGGCGGGAGCTGACCGCGCGGGTACGCACGGTGGTCTCCGCCCTCGACGGCGGCGGTTCGGGGGCGGACGGAGCCGCACGGGAACCGGCGCCGTTCGCCGCCCAATGGGCCGCGCTGGTGTCGCGCTACGCCGAACGCGCCCGCCCCCTGGTTGACCGCGGCCTGCTGATCACGCCCGGCAATGTGGAGGACATCCGCGCCAACCCCCGGCTCAGCGACTTCCACCGCACCATGTTCGCCACCCGCGCCTACCACGAGCGGTACCTGTCCGATCCCGCCTTCCTGGTGTACCGGGTACTGCTCAACTACACGTATCTGCACCTCACCCGGCTCGGCATGGCGCCGCCGGAGCGGATGCGCACCTGCCACCTCGCCGCCAACGCGGTCGAAGAGGTCTACGGGCTGTCGGCGGTGGCGATGATGGAGCGGTTCACCGCCGCACACCTGGCCGAGGAAGGCAACGCCTGAGCCGGCCGCGGCGGCCCCGGCCGGGCCCGCCCGCCCGGGTACCGGCACCCTGCCGCCCGGCGACCCGCTCGCCGCCGTTGGCAGTGCGGCCGCCGCGGCCGCCGGCCGTCAGCGCCGCCGGCGCCGCAGGCGGGCCGACCGGCCGCGGATCAGGACTGGCCCGGGACCGGCAGGCGGCCCGCGTGCTCGTCCTGCGGAGCCGCTGCGGTGCCGGGGTCGGGCGCCCGCCCCCAGTCCATCCGCGACCAGGGCAGCGCCAGCTCGCTCAGGGCGGAGATTTCGTAGGGCGCATAGGTGTCGATCGGCAGCGCCTGGCGGTGCCGGGCGAACACCGACTCGGCGTAGCGGTGGCCGGTGTCGGCGGCGATGAACAGCACGTCGCGCTCCGGTGACCTGCGCCGTTCCCAGCGCGCCGCCAGGTAGGCGGCACCGGTGGACAGGCCGGCGAAGACCGCGTGGGAGCGGAGCAGGTCGATGCTGCCCGCCAGGGCGGCCGTGAACCCGGTCCAATGCAGGGTGTCGTAGAGCGTGTGGGTGACGTTGCCGAACGGGATGGAACTGCCGATTCCGGCGATGATGATGTCGGGGTCGGCGATGTCGTCGCTGCCGAAGGTGACACTGCCGAAGGGCTGGACCCCCACCAAGGAGATATCGGGAGAGCGCTCCCGCAGGTAGGTGGCGAGCGCCCCGGTGGAGGCGCCCGAACCCACACCGCCGACCACGGTCAGCGCCCCGGCGCCGAGTTCGGCGGCGATCCGCTCGGCGATGGGGCGGTAGCCGAGGTAGTGGATGCCGTCGTGGTACTGGCGCATCCAGTGGTAGTCGGGGTGTTCGCGCAGGATCTCGCGGATGCGCTGCACACGGCGGTCCTGGTCCAGTTTCAGGTCGGTGGACGGCGCCATCTGCTCCAGGCGCGCCCCGAAGATCGCGAGCTGGGTGCGCAGGCCGTCGTCGACCGTGGTCGACCCGACGATGTGGCAGCCCATGCCGTAGCGGTGGCAGGCCAGCGCGAGCGCGTAGGCGTAGATGCCGCTGGAGCTGTCGAGCAGGGTGTCGCCGCGGCGGACGGCGCCGGTGTCGAGCAGGTGGCGGACGGCGGCGTCGGCCGAGACGACCTTCATGGTCTCAAAACGCAGGCAGACCAATCCGTCGTCCAGCCGTACGAGGTCGGGGCGGCCGATCGCTTCGGCGATGTGATCGTCCATGTGCAGGCTCCGTTCTGCTCGTGCGGATGCGGAACACGCGGGTGACGGGGATGCCGCTGCGGTGGAGCGCTCGGGTGCACTGGCGGATCCGGCGCCCCGAGCCGGGCGCGGCCGGGTCGAACAGCAGCCCGGCGACGTTGCCGCTGTGCGCGACCTGCACGCCGGCGGCGCCGAAGCGTTCGGCGAGGCGCTCCAGCTCCGGTAGCTCTTCCTTGGCCAGCAGGTGCTGGTTGCAGCGTGCGCTGGCGCTGCACACGCGGCCGAGCAGCCCGATGTCGGCCTCGGACACCGCCGTGCGCAGCAGGCCGCGCAACCGCTCGAAGGTCTCGACCGCACCGTCGGGGGCGGCGCCGAACGGGTCGTCGCAGGGGTCGTCGCCGGGCGCGCCGAACGCAACACCGCAGGCGCCGGTGCGCTGGCGCGCCGCAACGGACAGGGTGTCGACCGGCGCCCCGTTGCCGGTGAGGCAGCCGACCACCGCGGCCGGTGGCAGCGCCGCGCCCAGGTCCTCCAGGACGCGGCCCTCGCGCTGGGCGAACAGCCGGGGCCGGCCGTCGAGCATCAGCGGGTCGCTGGCGTGCTCGGCGGCCACGGCCAGCCGGGCGATCGCCGCCGGATCCAGCCCGACGCCGAAGCTGGCGGCGACCGCCCGCACGGCGGCGATCGTGTCGCTGGTGGAGGAACCCATGCCCAGCCCGATGGGCACCCGGCTGTACAGGCGCAGGTGGCCGCCGCAGCGCGCCCGCCCGGTGAGCGCGGCGCACTCGGCGACCGCCAGTTCGGCCGCCTCCAACGCCTTGGTGCGCGACGCCGGTTGGACGGTGATACGGCCGCCCCGAGCCGGGGTGAAGGTCGCACGGGTGCGGGGGTTGGGGCTGGGCAGGGTGACGAGGCCGTGGCAGCGCCGCCCGCGGGTGTCGCGGAAGACGCCTTGCAGGATCTCGCCGTGGTGGCAGGGGGCGTGGCCGGTGCCGGTCATCATGGTCAGGTCTCCGCGCGGTAGCGGTAAAGCGCGCTCTCTTCGCTGCTGAACTGGGAGAACGGGAACGGTTCGGCGGACAGGGCGGCAACCCCCGAACCGACGAAGGCGCGCGCCACGGCGCTGGCGGTCTGGGCGTAGACGATCAGCGGGATGCCCCGGTCCGCGCAGCGGCTCCGGATCGTATCGAAGGTGCCGTTGCCCAGGGTCATGCCGGTGGCCACGACCGCGTCGGCGGCGGCGAGCACCTCGTCGGCGGAATCGGCGACCGGGTCGCCCCACTGGGTGGTGCGCAGGTTCAGGTCGCAGGGCAGGCATACCCCGCCGCGTTCGCGGATGGCCGCCACCAGCGGGTTGACGACGCCGATCAGGGCGACCTTGGCGCCGGGCGCTGTGGTCAGCAGCCCGGCGATCGCCGCGTCCCGGGCCCGGGCCCGCACCTCGGGGGTTCCCGCGGGCAGCACCACGCGTTCGGCCGCCGGGTCGTCGCGGTGCGGGCGCTGCTGGGCGAGATAGGCGTCGAGGGCGGCGATGCGCAGCGGCAGCGGGCCTTCGCCCAGCAGCTCGGCCAGTGTGCTGCCGGAGGCATCGGCGCAGATGCCGGGGTCGAGCTCGCCGGGCTCGAAGGCGCAGGCGCCGAATGCGCGGCCCAGCCGGACCAGGACGTACTGGTTGAGGTAGGTGGTGGCGCCTCCGGCGAGGCGGGTTCCGTGGTGCGCCCAGAACACACTGGTCGCCACTTCCCGTGCCGGGTCGGGCCCGTAGCGGCCGGCCGAGACACCGGCGAAGACCTCGGCCACGTTCACGCCGCATCACCGCGGTGCAGCCGGAAGATGTAGGTGAGGACGCCGTCGCGCCAGTCGTGGAAGTGGTGGATTTCAGCGGTGAAACCGGCGTCGGCGGCGCGGCCGATGATGGCGGGCAGGTCGGCGGTGTTGGACACGACCAGGAACACCTCGCCGCCGGGCGCGAGCAGCTCCCGCTCGGCGAGCTGGGCGAAGAAATCGGCCAGCAGCGGCGCCCCCAGGCAGACGTTGCGCACCACGTCGGGGTCCTCGCTCACCTGCTGGCTGACCGCCGGCGGGTTGAAGGTGACCACGTCCAGCCGCGCACCGTCGCCGAAGCCGGCGAACAGGTCGCCGACGATGGGGCTGAACACCGTGCCGGCGGGGTCGCCGACGATGCGCTCGTAGTTGTGCGCCGCCGCAGCCACACTCTCGGGGTGGATGTCGGCGGCGTGGATCTCGGCGGCACCGCGCAGCCCGGCGACGACCGCTTCGACGCCCAGCCCGGCCCCCATGGCTGCGTAGCGGCGCCCGCGCACGTCGATGTCGCCGCTGAGGAGGCGCTCGTGGATCATCCGGCTGGTGGCGCCGGGCAGGAACACGCCGGGCGGTACGTCGAAGGCCCAGCCGTTCCACTCGTAGCTGCGCGTGGTGTGCAGGTCGGCCTTGGGGCGGTTCAGAGCGATGATCTGTGCGGCGGGCAGGGGAGGAGGCAGTTGCGCGAGAGGGCTTTCCGGCACCGGAGCGCTCCTTGCTGGTCGGTTTCCTGGTCGAGCGGACGGACGGGCATGCGTGCGGTCGGGCCGGCAGGGCGGGCCGGGCCGGTGCGGGGCGGTCCGGGGGCCGGGCGGGATCAGCGGTCGATCGAGCGCAGGTACTCGGCGAGCTCCTCGGCGGCCTCGATGTTGCGCGGCCCGCTCACGGCCGCCCCGTAGTCCATGATGTGGAACCGGTCGTTGCGTACGGCCGGGCTGTCGGCCAGCGGCGGGTGCGACTTCAAGAAGTCGATCTTGTCGGCGGCGGGCTGGTCGCCGTAGTCGACGACCGCGATGACCTCCGGGCGGGCCTCGACCACGGATTCCCAGCCGACGGTGGTCCAGCGCTGGTCGAGCCCGGACATGATGTTGCGTCCGCCGGCCAGCGAGACGATGGCGTTGGGTGAGGCCTGCCCGCCGGAGGTGAAGGGCTGGTCGGTGCCGGAGTCGTAGACGAACACCCGCGCCGGTTCGCCGCCGGGCTGGTTTTCCCGCAGGTCGGCGGCGCGTTCCTGCAGGTCGGCGACGAGCTTTTCGGCGCGGTCCTCGACGTGGAAGATCCGGCCGATCTGGCGCAGGTCGGTGTAGAGCGCCTTCAGCGGCGGGACCTGCACGGGGTCGTCGCCGTAGTTGAAGCAGCTCTCGGTGTGCTGGTAACTGCGGATGCCCACCTCGGCGAGGCGGTCGGGCGTGATGCCGCGGTCCTCGCCGAACCCGGAGTTCCACCCCGCCAGCACCCAGTCGGCCTTGGCGTCGACGACGGTCTCGAACCCGAGCACATCGGTGGACAGGGTCTCGACGGACCGGTAGTCCTCCAGATAGGGCGAGCGTTCGACAGCGGGGTCGGCGGTGCTGGGCATGACGATGCCGCGCATCCGGTCGGCCAGCCCGAGCGCGAACATCTTCTCGGTACTGCTCATGTCGTAGGCGACGGCCCGCTGCGGCAGCGGGTAGGTGATCTCCTCGCCGCAGTTTTCGATGGTCACGGGCTGGGGCCCGTTCCGGGTCTGCGACTGCACGTCGGCGCCGCAGGCGGTGGTGGCGAGCAGGCAGGCGGCGAGCAGTGCGGGCGGAACGGCCGGGCTCCGGTTCACGGCTGGCTTCCTCCAGGGGAGTCGGGGGTGAGGGTGTAGAGCAGTTGCGGTGCCCCGGTGTGCGGGTGGGAGACCACGGTGGGCCGCACGCCGAACACCCGGTCGACGAGGTCGGGGGTGAGTACCTCGCCGGGCGGGCCGGCGGCGGCGAGGGTTCCGCTGTCGAGCACGGCGATGCGGTCGCAGGCCGCCGCCGCCAGGTTGAGGTCGTGCAGGGCCACCAGCACCGTGAGTCCGCAGCTGCGCAGGAACGACAGCAGCGCCACCTGGTGGCGCACATCGAGGTGGTTGGTGGGTTCGTCGAGCACGAGCACCCGCGGTTCTTGGGCCAAGGCGCGCGCGATCAGCACCCGCTGCTGCTCGCCGCCCGAGAGCGAGAGCACGCCGCGGTCGGCCAGGTGGGTGATGTCGGTGCGTTCGAGGGCCTCGGCGCAGATGCGCCGTTCGCGGTCGCTGAGGGCGTGGTTGCCGCGGTGGTGGGGGTAGCGGCCCAGCGCGACGATCTCGGCGACGGTGAAGTCGAGGTCGGACCGGTTGTCCTGGGGTACCGCGGCAACCGAGCGTGCGCTGTCGCGCAGGGACAGCGCCGAAATGTCGGAGCCGTCGAGGAGCACGGCGCCGCCGGTGGGGCGCAGCGCCCGGTAGACGCAGCGCAGCGCCGTTGACTTGCCGCTGCCGTTGGGGCCGACCAGCCCCACGACCTCGCCGTCGCCGGCCTTCAGGCTCAGGTCGCGGACCAGGGTGGCGCCTGCGATCTCGACCGAGACGCCGTCGAATGCCACGTCCATGTCAGCGGCCTCCGAACAGGTAGCCGCGGCGGCGCAGCAGGGCGACGAACACCGGCACACCGATCAGCGCCGTGATGACGCCGAGCGGCAGCTCCCGCGGCGCGAACAGGGTGCGTGAAGCCAGGTCGACCCAGACGAGCAGGACCGCCCCGGCCAGCGGAGCGATGGACAGGACGCGGCGGTGGTCGGCGCCGACGAGGATGCGGACCAGGTGCGGCATCACCAGTCCGACAAAGCCTACGGCGCCGCTGACCGCCACCAGCGCGCCGGTGACCACCGCGGTGAGCAGGAACAGGCCCCGGCGCAGGCGGGTGGGGTCGACGCCCAGGCCGGCGGCGGATTCGTCGCCCATGGCCAGTACGTCCAGCGCGCGGCTGCTGCGCAGTAGCAGCACGATGGCCGCGGCCACGGCGGCGGCCGCGATCGGCAGCGAACCCCACGCCGCGCCGCCGAGGCTGCCCAGCAGCCAGAACATCACCGACCGGGCGGCCTCGCCGAAGGGGGCGAAGAAGACGATGACGCTCATGGCGGCCTGGAACCCGTAGGCGAGCGCGACCCCGGTGAGGACCAGGCGCAGCGGGCTGGTGCCGGCCCGGCTGTGCGCGGCCAGGTACACCAGTACCGAGGCGGCGAGCGCGCCGAGGAACGCCGCCCCCGACAGCGCGTAGACCCCGAGGGCGGAGAACAGGCCGAAGGAGACCACGGCGCTGGCGCCGACCGAGGCGCCCGAGGACACCCCGAGGATGAAGGGGTCGGCCAGCGCGTTGCGCACCATGGCCTGCACGGCCACGCCGATGGCGCTCAGCCCGGCGCCGACCACGGCGGCCAGCAGCACCCGGGGGGTGCGGACCTGCCAGATGATCGTGTAGTCGGTGGTGTCCTGCGCGCTGACCGTGCCACCGGTGATGGCGGCGGCGAGGTAGCGCAGGGTGTCGGGCAGCGGCACGATCGCCGGGCCCAGCGCCACACCCAGCACGATCGAAACCAGCAGGACGGCCGACAGGCCGGCGACCGCCAGCGGTAACGCGGCCCGGGAGGCGGCCGATGGCGGTGACGATCGGGTCGCCGGGGAAGCCGCTGTCGCTGCCACCGTCATACAGCCTCCGCGTATCGGCGCCGGACCGTCATGTCATATTAAAAATGAAAATCATTGCCGTCCATAGGTGGATGCCAAGGAGTTCTGTGTCACATCTGGCCGGGTCCGGCCGCCAGGGCCGACGCGGGCGGGTGCCGCCGCCCGGTTCTCACCGGGCGGCGGCGGTGCGGGCGGTGAGGATGCGCACGGAGCGGTCGCCGGAGTGCGCATCGCGGCCGTGCCAGCAGCGGTAGTTGTCCAGCGCGAGGATGTCGCCCGCACCCATCCGGAACCGCGGCAGTGCGGATTCCAGTTCGTCCAGGGCGTGCTGGAACCGGTCGAGCATGGCGCGGATTTCGTCGGCGCGGGGATCGCGGTGCAGCGGCGCGGCCCCGTCGGTGCGGCGCACGATGCGCCGGCCGGTGCGGGTGTACTCCACGTGGCGCGCCACCCGCGGCGCGGCGGGCACGCCGCGGATATCGTGCCAGGCGCCGTAGAGGTCGACATCGGCTCCGGTGAGGAACTCCCACAGGTCGGGATCGCCGGCCGCGCAGGCGTCGGCGAAGGCGTAGGCATCGGCGGCGAAGGAATCCCCGCCCGACGGTGCGGGCTGCAGGCACTGCACGAACACGGCGTCCTCGTCGGGGTCGCGCCGCCGGGTGGGCACCCCGGCGATGTCCACGACCGTGTCGAAACTGTCGGCGTGCAGGCGCACCGGGCCGCCGCCGTGCGAGCGCCGCTCGCGGACGGGGAACAGTTGGCGCAGTCCGCTGCCGTGGACGAGCGCGGCGGCGACCGCGAGCGCGTCGGCCGTGGGCTCTAGCCCCGTGAGCACGACCGCGCCGTCGCGGTGCAGTGCTTCGCGGGCGCGGGATCCGGCGGGCAGCCGGGCGGGGACGATTCCGGCGTCCGAGGGTGAGGGTGGCACGGTCAACCTCCGGTGGTGGACGGGGCGGGCCGGGAGAACCCGCGCGATCCGGGGGCCAGCGCCGCCGCAGCGGGGGCGGCGAAACAGGCCGCGGCGCAGAAACCGAGCACGGCGCCGGTGCCGAAGTGGTCGATGGCCGGCGCGATGAGCGCCAGCCCGACCGGGGCAAGACCGTAGGAGAGCAGGAAGTCCAGCGACGACACGCGGGCGAGCTTGGCGGGCTCGACCTCGCGCTGGATGGCGGTGAACCAGGGCACGTTGAACAGTTCGATGCCGATACCGGCCACCACATAGGCCGCGATGACCGCAGCGGGGTGCACGGGCAGCAGCAGGCTCAGCGGCGCGAAGCCGTAGCAGGCCAGCCCGGCCAGCGCCGCCCAGCCCTGCGCCCGGGGCCGCCAGCGCACGACCAGCAGCGCCCCGGCCAGCGCGCCGGCGGTGTAGGCGGTCAGCGCCCCGGCGAGCACGGCCTCGGTGCCGTAGGTGTCCCGGCTGACAAGGGGCAGCGCCACCCCGGTCGCGGAGTAGCCGGTGGCGATGACCGCGGTCAGCGCGGCAAGCCCGGGCATGAACCAGGGGTGGCGGCGGGCTTCGCGGATGCCGTCGGCGAACTCGGTCGTGAACGGGGCGCGGGCGGGTGCGGCGGGCGGGACCGGCGCACCGCGCGGCGGCACCAGGGCGGCGCACAGCCACAGCGCCGCGGTGGCCAGCAGCAGGACCGGCGTGTCGGCGGCGGTGGCCAGCAGCGCGAACAGGCCCGGGGCGAGCAGGGTGGTGATGCGCACGGCGAACGTCATCGCGGCGTTGGCGGGTTGGCGGCGCGGCTCGTCGACGACCTCGGCGGTCAGCGCCTGGAACGCGGGCCGGCAGGCGCCCTGGCCCGCGCCCACCACGGCCGCGGCCAGCGCCATAAGCGCCACCGATTGCCCCAGTCCGATGGCGATGACGGGCGTGGCCGCGGCGGCGGCCAGCCCCGACCACAGCACAACGGCGCGCCGCGAGTAGCGGTCGGCCAGCATGCCGCCCACGGGCACGGCCGCGAGGAAGCCCGCGGTGCGGGTGGCGAGCACGATACCCAGGCCGGCCGCCGTGAGACCGCGGTCGAGTACGGCCAGTCCTAGGATGAACGGCAGCGCCCACGTGGCCAGCCCTGAGGCGGTGGTGCCCGCCCACAACCGCAGGAACGCCGGATCGAGCAGGACCGACGGCCTGCTTTGGGTTGCCGTGGACGCGTGGGGCGTCGGCGATGACGTCACGGGAAGACACTCCTTCGGGTCGGTCGTGGTCGCCTTAACGATAACGAAAACGGTTATCGATTCGGCACGATCTCGTACCGGCCGAAGGACCGGACCACCGCCGTGTCGCCGGGGCCGGGGCCGCGGGCGGGCCGCGAACCGGAAGGGGAAACAGGAACCGGGTCAGGCTTCGGAAATGCCGAGCCGGAGCGCGCCGGTGGCGGCGGAGCCATCAGCGGTCCACCGCCGTCTTTGCCGCTACCCGCCGCGGGGAGCCCGGTCTCGGGCGCAGCCGAGGAGGTCATAGGCGCAGCCGGTGGCCGCGGCGTAGACGGAGTGGTGCAGCAGGTCGATCGCGATCTGCCGGGGCCCCCATTGCCAGGCGGGGGACGACACGCCCGTCGCGGGCAGCGCGGCCTGCTCACCGCCCCACACCAGTGCCAGGTGCGCCGCCGCGGCCGCGGGGCCGTGCAGGCCGGCGTCGCCGATGAGCCCGCGCGCCGCGCCCCACATGGTGCCGTAGCCCCAGTGGACCATGGTGTTGAACCGCTGCTCGCCCGACTCGTTTCGCGGCTCGACGCCCATGACCGTTCCGGCCGCCTGGGCGGGGGCCGTGCTGGGGCCCCGGCCGCTGAGCCTGGCTTCGATCGTGCTGGATACGGTCATGGCCGCCGTCCCGACCAGCCCGGCGAGCAACCCCCGGCCGACCGATGAGGCGGCGCCCGCGATCACCGCGGCGGCGTTCGTTCCGATTTTCAGCCCGGTGTCCATACCGGTCGGCTGCCCGGCCGCGGCCGCGACTCACGTCCTCACCGCCGCGAATCCGGCCGCGTCCCCTGCGCGTTCGGGGGAGGCGTCGCCGTGCCGTGCCCGGTGGCCTTCCCAATGGCCGCGGTCGCCCGGGGCCGGGCCGATCCGGCGCGGCGCGCTCGCCTCGGGCCGCGACACGATCGCGACACTGCGGGGAAACGATCCGGACCCTGCTGGGGGACAGTCGGCGCCATGGCGGAAATCCACGCGGTCGCGCCCGATCGGGCGAGCATAGGACCACAGCGGCATCTGGCGGCATTGGACGGGTTGCGCGGCGTCGCGATCCTGGGGGTGCTGCTGTTCCACACCGACCGGCTACCCGGCGGGTTCCTCGGAGTGGACCTGTTCTTCGCGCTGTCCGGTTACCTCATCACCGACCTGCTGCTGCGCGAGGTCGAGACGACCGGCACGGTTTCGCTGACCGCGTTCTGGGGGCGGCGCATCCGGCGGTTGCTGCCCGCGCTGGCGGCCATGCTCGCCGCCGTCACCGCGGTGGTCTGGGCGGTGGCACCGGCCGAGATCGTCCGGACGACGCTCGCGGACGGCCCGTGGGTGCAGCTGAACCTGGTCAACTGGCACCTGCTCGCGGAATCGTCGGGCTACTGGGACCGGTTCGAGGCGCCCCGGGTGTTCGAGCACCTGTGGAGCATCGCCGTCGAGGAGCAGTTCTACCTGGTCTGGCCGGTGCTGGTACTGGCCATCGCCTGGTTCGGGCGGCGCGTGGACGGCCGGGTCGCGGCCGCCGCGGCACTGGTCTCGGCCGGCTCGCTGGTACTGATGGTCCTGCTGGTCGACCCCGCCGACCCCACCCGGGTCTACACCGGCACCGACACGCGGGCGTTCTCGCTGCTGCTGGGCGCCGCGGCCGCCACCCGGCCGGTGCGCGCCGTGTTCGCCCGTGCGGCGGTCGGCCGGTGGCCGGGCGCCGTGTTGGGGGTGCTGGCAGCCGCCATGGGTGCGGCGTGGGTGCTGGTCGACGGGGCCGACTCGGTGTGGCTGTTCACCGGCGGGCTGTTCGCGCACTCGCTCGCCTCTGCGGCGCTGATCGGACTGTGCGCCCAAGCGCCGCAGACCGCGGTCGCACGCGCCCTTGCCGCGCGGCCGCTGCGGTGGCTCGGGCTCGTGTCCTACAGCCTGTACCTGTGGCACTGGCCCGTCATCGTCCTGCTGGGCCCGCAGCCTGCGGGAGCGGGCGGGTGGGCCGGCACGGTGCTGGTGTGCGCCGTGTCGATCGGCTTGGCCGCGCTATCGAAGTACCTGGTCGAAGACCCGATCCGGTTCCGCGCCTCCTGGGCCCGCGGGCGGTCGGGCGTGTTCGCGTTCGCCGCGCTCATGGTGGGCCTCGCCGCGCTGTGGCTCGCAGTGCCGGCTCCGGCGCCGCCCGCCGTCGACCCGGGGCTGCTGGACTGAGCCCCGGGCCGCCCGGCCCATCCGATCCGCCGGGGCTCGGCCGGTTCACCCGATCAGCGGGCAGGTGCGCCGTTCGCGGGACTCGGGCGTGTCCAGCGTGAACCGGACCTGCACCCTCGTGCGCGTCGACCCGCCGCCCTGCACGTGCACGCCCAGTGCCGTACACACGATCTGGTCGATCGCCCGCGGGGTCAGCTCTTCGAGCGCGAACGGCACCATCAGCTCGATGAGCCCGGACTCGGTGGTCACAACGGCCCGTGTCGTGGCGTCCGGCGGGATGTCGGTGTGCAGGTAGGGCCCGCCGGGACGCATGGTGAACAGCATGGTCAGTGCCCGGTCGACCGTATCCAGCCGGCCGCTGTCCACCAGCTCCGGTTGGAGCCGCCCGCGCTGGTCGATGAAGTAGAGCGTGACCCCGCCGGCCACGCCGGTGGGCGCTCTGCCGCCATCGGTCACCCCGGTGGGCTCGATGCCGCAGCCCGTCAGCGCCATGAGCAGTGCGGCCGCCGCCGGCCAGACCCGCCTCATGTGTCCGTACCCTCCTCCGCGGATTCCTCCGCCGGTTCCTCCTGCGGGCCCCGCGGCAGCCGCAGCAGGAAGCGCGCGCCGCCGCCGGTGTTCTCCGCGGTGATGCCGCCGCCGTGCAGGCGGGCGTTCTCCGCGGCGATCGCCAGCCCGAGCCCGCTGCCCGGGGTGCGGGCGCGGGCGGCATCGGCCTTGTAGAAGCGGTCGAACACGTGCGGGAGGACCTGCTCGGGGATGCCGCCTCCGTGGTCGGTGACCTCGATGAACACCTGATCGGCCCGCCCCTCCGACTCGCTCTGGGCGGTCGGCCCGCCCTGTTCGGCCTGTTCGCCCTGCTCGGGCTGTTCGACCTGTTCCTCCGGCCCGCGGGCGGCCCGCACGTGCACGCGCACCGGCGGCCGGCCGTGCCGCAGTGCGTTGCCGACCAGGTTGGCCACGATGACGTCCAGCCGGCGCCGGTCCAGCCGCGCCGCCAACCCCTCCGGACCCGCCACCTCGACATCGTCCAGCCAGTCCCGGGCGCGCAGGCAGTCGCGTACGGCGCCCGCCACGTCGGTATCCTCCAGCCGCAGCTGCGCGGTCCCGGCGTCGAAACGGGAGACCTCCATCAGGTCCTCGACGAGCCGGACCAGCCTGTCGGTCTCGGTGATCGCCATCCGCGCGGACTCGCCGGCGTCGGCCTCCATCCGGTGGGACGCGTCCTGCAGCACCTCCATCACGGCCGCCAAGGTGCTCAGCGGGGTGCGCAGCTCATGGGACACATCCGCGGCGAACCGCTTGGCGTCGGCCTGCATGCGTTCCATCGCGGCCATTGACGTCTGCACCGACTCGGCCATCCCGTTGACGGTGGCCGTCAGCTCGGCCAGCTCATCGGAGCCGCGGGGACGGGAGCGCGCATCGAGGTCGCCCGCTGCCAGCCGGCGCGCGGTGTCGCGGAGGTGGCGCACCGGACGCAGCACGCTGCCCGCGGCCAGCAGGGCCAGCAGCACTGCGGGCGGCACCGCCAGCGCCGCGGTCCGGGTAGCGGACCAGGCGAGCCCGTCGATCTGGTCCTCGACATCGGACAGGTCGCGCACCACATACACCTCGATGCCGGAGGGGCTGCGCGAACCGTCGGGGTCGGTGGCCATGATCGGGGTGCCGATCAGCAGCCACGACTTGCCGCCGGCGGCGATCCGCTGCGTCACGAGGCGGTCCCGGTGGCGCACGGCCTCGCGCAGTTCGACGGTGACGAGATCGGTGGCGGCCCCTTCAGCCGACTGCAGCCCGTCATAGGTGACCAGTACGTTCGAGCCGACCGCCGCCCGCAACCGGTCGAGTTCGTCCTGGTCGGGTGGATAGGTCAGCTGCGGAGCGATCGAACCGATCTGCGACGAGGTGGCCCTGGTGAGCTGCTGCTGCGTCGAGGCGACCAGTGCGGTGCTCGCCGATCCGGCGCTCGCCCAAGCCGCTGCTGCGGCACCGAGCACGGTGACCAGTACGAACGCGACCACCAGCCGCGTGCGCAGCCCAGTTGGCCACAGCCGCCTGATCAAACCGGTCCGAACCGGTAACCGAACCCGCGCACGGTCTGCACGTACTCCGGCCGTGCCGGATCGGTTTCGATCTTCGACCGCAGCCGCTGGACGCAGTTGTCAACGAGCCGGGAGTCGCCCAGGTAGTCGTGCTCCCACACCAGCTCCAGCAGCTGCTGCCGGCTGAACACCTGGTTCGGCGCCTGGGACAGGGTCAGCAGCAGCCGCAACTCCGTCGGCGACAGCAGGACCGGTGCACCGTGCAGCGACACGGTCAGCGACGCGGTGTCGATCCGCAGATCGCGGTGCACCCGCACACCGCCGCAACCGCCGGGGGAGCGGCGCAGAACCGCGCGGATCCGCGCGTCGAGCACGGTGGGCTGCGCCGGCTTGATGACGTAGTCGTCCGCACCGGCCTCCAGTCCGGCGACCACGTCGAAGTCGTCGCCGCGCGCGGTGAGCATGATGACCGGTACGTCGCTGACCGCCCGGATGCGGCGGCACACCACCAACCCGTCGGTGCCCGGCAGCATCAGGTCGAGCACCACCAGCTCCGGCGGCGACGCCCGGAACTCGCGCAACCCGTCCTCGCCGTCGGCTGCCGCCCGGACGCCGTGGCCGTGCCGGCCCAGCGCGAGCTCCAACCCGCGCCGCACCAGGGGATCGTCTTCAATGAGCAGTATCGCGACCACCCGCCCAGTATGGAGCACACCGTCCGACCAGGACGAAAAGTCCCGATTACTGCGACACGACCGCGACACGGCAGCAGAGGAGCCGGGACGTCGCGGCGCCACCATCGGGCCATGATCGAAAATGCGAAACCCGTCCGCGCGCTGACCGGACTGCTCCTGTTCGCCACCCTGACCGCCGGATGCGGCAGCGCCGCCACCCAGGCCGATACACCCTCCGGCGAGGACGCCTCGTCGGCATCCGCCTCCCCAGAACACGACGTGTCCCCGGTGGTCCTGCTCGGCGACTCCATCGCGGTGGGCCAAGCGCTGCCCATGGCCGAGGCGCTGGAGGCCGCTGATACCGAGTTCGAGTCGATGGCCGCCGAGGGCGGCGGCAACGTGGTGGGACCGTTCGCCGACAAGAACTGGAAGAAGCTGCCCGACCAAATCGCGGCCGCCGAACCCGGCATCGTCATCTACCAGATCACCACCTACGACTGGGGCAAGAAGGAGGAGCAGCGCGCGGGCTACGAGAAGCTGCTGAACACGGTCACCGAGACCGGTGCGGAGCTGGTCTTCGTCACCATGCCGCCCATCAAGCCCGACGAGTTCTACAAGCCGCACATGTCCGAACTCGAACAGGCCGCCGACGTCGCCGGCGCGGTCGCCGAGAGCTCGGAGCAGGCCCACCTGTTCGACGCCGGCGAGGTGTGGGGCGACTCCTACCAGCAGACCAGGGACGGCATGGCCGACCGCAACCCTGACGGCATCCACACCTGCCCGCAGGGTGCCGCCCGATTCACCGACTGGTTGCTGTCGGAACTGTCGGAGACCTACCCCGGCTTCAGCCCCGCCCCGGCCGAGGAGTGGGCCGAGGGCGACTGGGCCGCCGACGACCACTTCAAGGCCTGCTGAGGGGCGCGGCCGGCGGGCGGGGGTTCCTGTTGCCCGTTTCCGGGGCCGTGTACGGCAACGACCATGCGGTTATGCCGTGATCCGGTCCCGGCTCGCGGCATAACCGCATGATCGCCGGGATCACCGGCAAGGCCGCCGAGCGGACCCGTGGCCAACCCTGCGGCAACCGTTCCCGGTCGCGTTCGCCGATCAACGAGAACGGTGCGGCCGAGGCGGGCGGCGCCGGCGGTTCCGCGGTTCCGGGTTCAGACGGGGCCATGAGACCCCATAACGGCCACGGCGGTCCGCAGCCGAAGAGCCCCAGACCGCTTGCCAGCGATTACCACCAAGTTGTGTCGAGTTGTGTCCGAGCCCCAGGGTCGGCGGTGCAGCTATACGAGGCCTATATCAGCGCAGCATCCGCGGCGCCCGCGCGGCGGTGGCGGCGAAAGGCCGACATCGGCGCATGCCCGTTGAGGATCGCCTGGTAGGTGCGCACGAGCATGTCGCTCGGTGCCACTCCCAACTCCTCGGCAAGCAGGTACCGGCCGTCGTGGAAGACCTGTATCGCCTCGCCCTGCCGGTTCTCCAGGTACAGCGCACGCATGAGCTGCGCCCGCAGGCCCTCGCGGTAGGGATGCTCGTGCACCAGTCCCATCAACTCGGGGACGAGGTCGCCGTAGCGGCCGAGGAGCAGCTCCGATTCGAAACGGGTCTCCAGCGCCCTGATCCGGTGCTCTTCGAGCTCGGGCGCGGCCACCTCGGCCAGAAAACTCGTCGTGTTGGCCAAGGCCGGCCCCTGCCAGAGCCGCAGCGCTTCGCAGAGCAGGTTGAGCGCCGACTCGTGCTCTCCCCGAAAGATCCGGTCCTGCGCGTCTTGTGCCAGGGCGCGGAAGTCGCGGTAGTCGATTCGGGCACCGACCGCCTGCAGGACGTAGCCTTCGTTCTGGTGCCGTATGTTGACCCGCGGTCCCAGTGCCATGCGCAGGCGCGATACATACGTATGCAGTTGCGCCGATGCCGTTGCCGGGGGATTTTCGTCCCATAGGAAACGAGCCAGTTCATGGGTGCGCAGTACGCGGCCTTCACGCAGTAGCAGCGCGGCAAGAGCCGTTCGCTGTTTCGTTCCGCCGATGAGTACGTCTGTTCCGTTCATCGATGCTTTTACCGGACCAAGAATGGAAAGGCGCAGCACGTCAGGGTTCACGTTTTCACCGCCAGCTTCGGATGGAACGGTATCGGATCGCGGTCGGCGTGAGCCGTTGGTGGCCCGAGCACGCTCGAATGCGGAAATGCACCGCAATTCCCGGTTGTCGCCGCACATAATTCGGAGGGCGCGGCGGGATTCCCGTCCCACCCCCGCCGGGCACCGCGTGCAGAGCCGGGACCCGGGGCGGATACGGGCTCCGGGCCGGCCTCGGCCGGTCCGGATATCCGGCGCTCTCCAGTGCGGTGTGCCGTGACTCGCCACTACCCGGTGCGTCCGGGATGCGACGCGGAAGCCGTGGACGCCATTTTTGATCTTGCCCGTGCGTTCTTTGCTGCACTCCTCTCCGGGGGAAGCGGGTGGAAGATCACCGCAGCGGTTCTCACTATAGTCGCGAATCCTGATCAAGGAAAACCGAATGAAATTCCGGTGCGGCGTTGCCACCTGCGGAAATCCTCTTGTCCGCATCCGGTCATGGGGGTGCTTGCCCGTTTAACGGGACCGGTGTAATGCCCCCGAAATGTATCGGTCACAAAGGGTGGCCGCCGGTTTGCTCTCGGATACGGAGAAGTGCACGGAGAAGACCGTATACGGACCAATGATCACAGGACCCGGCTGCCGGGGGAATTCACCGGGGATTTCCGCTTGCAAGCGGCGGGCCCCGGCCGGGAAAAGCGATCCGGGCCCACCGGGCCCGCTGCGCCGCCGGCGCCGGGCGAATCCGGGCGGCGGGCGCCGCCCGGGTTACGGGGCCGAGGCGGATGGACTTCCGCCCCGGCCCGGCCATCGCGACCGCGATCAGGCGCGCCGCGCGGATCCGCCGGTGCTCAGCGCAGCACGTCGCGCAGCAGGCGGGCGTTCTTGATGGTCTGGGTGGACCCCTTGCGTCCGGCCACGGCGTCGACCTCGGGGATCGGGCCCGTGGCCCCGCACCGGGAGGCGCATTCGACGGCGAGCGCGAGGAACGCGCCGGCGCCGCGGTCGGGGGTGCCGCGCAGCATCCCGGGCAGGGCGGCGGCGAGCACCGACCACACGGTGGCATAGGCGCCGGTCTCGGCCGCGGTGCGCAGCGTGGCGGCCGCCCGGTTGGCCCTGAGGCCGCCGCGCACGCCCACCAGCAATGCCACCTGCTCGCCGAGCAGGCGGCAGTCCAGTTGCCCCTGTGCGGCGAGTACGAGGAGCGGTTCCGCAACCTCGTTCAGGTCGTAGGCGACTTTCCAGTGCACGGCGAACCCAGCAGGGCCGCCGGCCTCCACCAAGAACGCCGCCACTGGCTTTTCGCGCTCGTGGGCGTCCTCGAAGTCGGACCGCCGGGGGAGACGCGCCGCGACCTCGTCGCGGTGGTGCGGCAGTTGCGCCGTCCAGCGCGGTCCGGGGTACCGGAATTGCGTGTCCTCGGTCTCGCGCGGTCCGACCAGGGCGGCGGCGATCGGCGGGAGCCGAAGTTCGGTTGCCGGGCCGGGGCATGCGGGATCCGATTCCCGTCGCAGACGGTGCGGCCATCCCGGCGGGGTGGAGTCCTGGTGTTCCAGGCCGCCTGCGCGCAGCCATTGGGCCAACCGCTGCCCGGCGTCGGATCCGAGTTTTTCGGCGGCGCGCAGCACCGGTTCATCCGGTGCGGGGTCGACGCGCAGCAGGGCTTGGGCCAGGTCGATGGGGGCGGGCGTTATGCCGAGTTCCTCGAATTCGGCGATGCGTTCCACCAGCACGGCGGCGTCGATGGCGCCGGTGGACAGGGTCGGCAGCGCCAGCAAGAACGGCTGCGAGTCGGCCTCGATCACCTCGATGGCCTCTCTCAGGCGCTCTTGGAGCATCATTCCGGCGCGGGAGATCGCCAGGTTCAAGCGGCTCTTGGGCAGGTTGATGTGCAACCGCCGGCGCTCGCTGCCGCACACCTCCACCGCGACGTCGTATATGTCGTCGTGCTTGCGGTCGTGGGAAGGGCGCCGCGGCTTCTTGCGGACCAGCGGTTTGAGCGCGTCGGACAGGGCCTCGCGGTCGAGGCGGGCGTGGCGGACCAGCCCGTCGAGCGCCCGCTCGAAGGCCGCGACGTCGTCGCGGTCGGCCAGGGCGACGGCGACCTCTTGGGCGGCCTCGGCGACGGATGCGACCGGGCCGGGCACCGGTTGCGGCTCGGGGGCGGCCGGCAGTATCTCGGTGTACCGTCCGGTTTCCCCGCCCTGCGGCAGGCCCAGCAGTTCGGCGGCCCGCGCGGCCAGCCCCGGGCTGATCCCTGCGGCGGCGGTCTGCAGTTGGGGCAGCACCTCCCCGCCCGCGGCCTGCAGGTGCCGGGCGATGAGGTCGAGGGCGCGTTCCTGCAGCGCCACGTCCGCGTGCTGCAAGGCCGTTGCCGCGTCGATCGCCACCCGCCCCGCGCGTGCGGGCCGGCGCCGGGCAACCCGGTCCAGCCAGGACAGTTGGGCACGCACCAGCTTCTTTTCCGGTCGAAGCAGAATGCGCTCACACGCCTCGGTCAGTACATCGGGCTCCAGTAGTCCCGCCCCGTCCAACCCGGTCAGGACCTCCTGGCCGTAGCCGGCCACCGGAGACGACAGGTCGAGCATGGCGACATGGTCGCGCAGGAACACCGCGTTCTCGGCGGGAGTGAGCGCCAAGTCCCGCAGATTCGCGAAGTGCTGCTTAAGCCACTTCACCGCACCGTCCTGGAGCAGCCGGGCGATACTCGGCTCGGCGGCCTGTCGGCGGGCAGTCGCCAACCGGTCCTGTTCGGTGGAGGTGAGGGGGCGGCCCTCCAGCGCCTTCACCGCGTCCGCCTGGGCCGGGTCGCCTTGGAGCAGGTCCACGGCAGTGCGGTTGCCCAGCATTTCACGGTCGATGACGCCTTCGGCGGCGAGCTCGATGAATACCTCGCGGCTGTGCCGGATACCGACCCCCGGGCGCTGCACGGCCAGTTGGAGCAACGCTCCGGCGAAGTCGTCGTTGCGCAGCCGTTCCGCGGGAGTGGCGCCCCGCGACCCGCCCAGCACGCCGGGCGCCCGCTTCCGGGCCTGGATGCGGTCCCGCAGCCAGCATTGGATGAACGTGTCGGAGGTCGGTAGCGTGCAGCCGGTGTCGCGGATGATGTGTTCGGCCAGTGCGAACCAGCCGCCGGTCCACCCGTGCGTGGCCTCGCCGAGCCGCGCGACCAACTCGACTCGCCACTCGGCGGGGTACAGGTACACGGCAGCCACCATCGGGCCGCAGCTCATGCCCCAGAGATAGCTGGGTTCCATGAGCCAGGCCGCAGCGCTTTCCGGGGTGGTCCGGCCCGCCAGTTCGACGGCCCACCACGCGTCTTTCACATTGTTATCGAGGCATCCCCAGGTGTATCTGTCCATCCTGTCCATGGCTTCGCGGCGGGCCGCCAGATCCGCGGCGCGGGAGGCGCGCTGATCCGGGGTGAGCGCGCCGAGTTCTTCGAGTACTCCGGCGATGTCGCCGGTTTCGACGAGTTCGATCAGGTTCATGGTGTTGTCTTTTCTCGGTGCGGTATGTCGAGCAGGAGCCGGGTGCTGCCGTTTTCGGGTTATTGGCCGGCGCCGCCGGCCTGCGGGGTGCCGAGCAGCTCGGCGGCCCGGGCCGCAAGAGACGGGTCGAGCGCTTCGGCGGCGGCCCGCAGTTCCGGAAGCACATCCGCGCCGGCATTGGGCAGGTGGCGGGCGACGAGGTCGAGAGCGCGCTCCTGCAGCGCCGCATCCGGATGCCGGAACACCACTGCCGCATCGGCCAGTACCCGGCCCGCGCGTGCCGGGTCGCGGCGGGCGACCCGGTTGAGCCAGGCGAGCTGGGTGCGGACCGGCTTCTTTTGCGGGCGAAGCAGGGTGTGTTCGGAGATCTCGGTGAGTACGCCGGGATCCAGCGGTTCCGCCTCGTCCACCCCGATCAGGGCCTGGTGCGCATAGCCGGCCACCGGCGGCGACAGGTCCAGCATCGCCACGTGCTCGCGCAGGAAGACCGCGTTTTCGGCGGCGGTGGGAGCCAAGGCCCGCAGCCGCCGGATGAACAATCTGGTTTGCGCGGGGGTGCCGCTTTTGAGCAGGCACGCAAGCAGGCGACCGACGATTTCGACGCGCTCGCCGGTCATCCGGGCGTGCTCTTCGGCGGTGAGCGCCAAATACGCCAACCGGTCGATCGGCCACGATTCGGGGGCGGCGGCCATGTCGGCGAAGGTGCGGCGGATCAGGGCGGCCCGGTCGATCACACCGTCGGCTGCGAGGTCGGCGAACGTCCGGTGGTGTTGCGCGATGGGGATCGTCGGCCGTTCCACGGCCAATGGGAGGAGGGCGGGGGAGAAGTCGTCGTCGCGCAGCCGCTCCCGCAGGTCGGCGCCAGGCGTCCCCGCCCCATCGAGCAGCAGGGCGAGCGGGTTCCCGGATTGCCGGTTTTCCAGCCAGAGCCGGAGGAAAAAGTCGGAGGCCGGTATCGGGCAGCCGGTGCTGCGGATGATGTGTTCGGCAAGTACGAACCAGTGGTGGGGCCGTTGCGGGGGCTGGGGCCCTGCACCCATCCGGGCGACCAGCTCGGTCTGCCACGCAGTGGGAAACAGGTTGGCGAGGTCCCTCGCCCAGCGGCTTCCGTTGAGCGGGAAGTCGGGAAGCAGATGCCAGGATGCGATGAGGGCCTCGGGGGAGGGCTGGCAGCCCAGTTCGGCGATGCCGTGGGCGGTCCGCACTTCGTCGGTCCTGCGTACGCTCGGGCCCGCGCAGATGGTTTCGCGGGTGGCCGCCAGGTCCGGAGCGCAGGCGGCGCGCTGCTCTGGCGTCATCGCGTGCAGTGCTTTGAGCACTCCGGGGATGTCGCCGGCTTTGATGGGTTCGACCAGGTGCATGGTGTCGTTTCCTGTGACCGCGGCACATAGCGGACGATGGGCGTGGTGCAAAGTCCCTGCCGGCCCGGGGGCCGACGCAGGCGGCGCCGCCGGAGGACGCCGCCGGACCGAACGGGCGCCCGGCCGCGGGCGCGGGCACGTTCGGGGAATGCGGGTGATGCGGGGGATCCGGGCGGGCATGGGAGTGTATGTGCGGTTGTCACGCGGACACGCTATGGGCAGGTGCCGACAGGAACCCCCGGCCGCGGCGGCACGGCAGGCTCAACCGGAAACTGCTTGAAAGCGCCGGAAACCGGCAGGTATCAGCGGTATCCGGTCGCGGGTGGCGGCAACCGGTTGCGACAGCGGCCCGCATAACGAGAACGGAGTGCCCATGGCGGCCTCGGATACCGCGGTGCGCGTCGGTGCCGACCAGGTGCGCGCCTTCCGGCTGACCACCCACGATCTGACCCGGCGCCGCCCCCTCGGCGATCTGCTCGATGCCGCCGGCGCCTGCGCCGTGCAGAACAGTCCGCCCGGCGCGGCCGCCCTGGCCCTGCACGCCCGGCTCGACGGGTTCGGCCTTGCGGAGTTCGACCGCGCCGTTGCGGAGGACAAGAGCCTCCTGCAGACCTGGTGCATGCGCGGTTCGCCGTTCGTCTTCCCCGCACGCGACCTCGACGTGTTCACCACCGGGGTGCTGCGCAGGGCGTCCGCCTGCTGCCGGCCGGCGACCCCTATATCCAGCAGCGCGACCGCACCACGGTCCTCGGCGACACCGCCCGCCACCGCGACCTCTGGCGCCGGGTGGGCTCACCCGGGGCGGTGCTGGTCGACGGCCGCATCGCCGGTGTCTGGAACGCCCGCAAGCAGGGCAAGCGCGTCGACATCACCGTCCGCCCCTTCGCGTCCCTCAGCGGCGCCGAGCGCGAGGCGATCGACCATGAAGCACAGGCGATCGCCCCGCTGCGCGGCGCCTCCCGCACCGAGGTCTCCTGCGCGGAGTAAGCCTTGTACAACAAGCCCTGGCCGATCGGGCTGCCCGGCATGCCGGTGCCGGGGCGGGCGGCGCGCCGACCCTGCGGAAATGCCCAAAAATCAAAGCTGAGATGGGCATTCCAACATGATCATCGCCGAAAAACCGACACAACGGACACGCGCGCGCCTGCCCGAGCCGACCGCCGCCCTCGGTGCCGCTTTTCCGTGCAGGCCACCCGCCGCCCGGCAAACCACCAGGCCGCATAGTGGACCCGGGCCGCCCCCTCCGGGACCCTTAACCCGCCGCGCCGGAGGTGCCGCTGCCGGGGCTCGGCGGCTCACGGGTTCACCAGTCGTGCACCGTCCCGTCGGCGAGCCGGTTGAAGGGCAGGTAGGCGCGCGCGTAGGGGTACTTGCCCGCCTCGTCGCTGTTGAGCGCGACGCCCAGGCCGGGCTGGTCGCCGGGGTGCAGGCGGCCGTCCTGCCAGGTGAAGGACTGCTGGAACACCTCGTCGGTCCGCTCGCCGTGCTGCATGTACTCCTGGATGCCGAAGTTGTGGACCGCGAGGCCGAGGTGCATCGCGGCCGCCATCCCCACCGGCGACACGTCGGTCGGCCCGTGCATGCCCGATTTGATCTGGTACTGGGCGGCGTAGTCGAGCACCTTCTTGAGGTGGGTGATGCCGCCGGTGTGGGTCACCGCGCTGCGCACGTAGTCGATGAGCTGCTCGCGGATCAGCAGCTGGTAGTCCCAGACGGTATTGAAGATCTCGCCGAGCGCGAGCGGCGTGGTGGTGTGGTGGCGGACCAGCCGCAGGGCCTCCTGGTTCTCGGCCGGGGTGACATCCTCCAGCCAGAACAGGTCGTAGGGCTCCAGGTCCTTGCCGAGCCGGGCGGCCTGGATGGGGGTGAGGCGGTGGTGGGCGTCGTGCAGCAGCGGAAGCTCGGGGCCGAACTCGTTGCGCACGGCCTCGAACACGGTCGGGATGTGGCGCAGGTAGCTGCCGGTGTCCCAGTCCTCCTCGTTGGGCAGTGCGCCGCGCTGGGCCGGTTCGTGGTCGTAGCGCACGCCCTCGTTGCCCGCCGACGTCGCGTTGGAGGCGATCCCGTAGATCGAGTTGAGGTTGGGCACGCCCGCCTGGATGCGGATGGCGCGGTACCCCTGCTCCTGGTGTTCGCGCACGCTGTCGAACAGCTCGGCGGTCGTGCGGCCGGAGGCGTGGCCGTAGGCGAGCAGGCCGGTGCGCGAGGCGCCGCCGAGCAGCTGGTAGACGGGCAGCCCGGCCGCCTTGCCCTTGAGGTCCCACAGCGCCATGTCCACGGCGGCGATGGCGGCCATCGTCACCGGACCGCGGCGCCAGTAGGAGCCGCGGTAGAGGAACTGCCAGGTGTCCTCGATGCGGTGGGCGTCGCGGCCGTGGAGCAGCGGCACGATGTGGTCGCGCAGGTAGGAGACCACGGCCAACTCGCGCCCGTTGAGGGTCGCGTCGCCGAGGCCGGTGAGCCCGTCGTCGGTGGTCAGTTGGAGGGTGACGAAGTTCCGGTCGGGGCTGGTAACGACGACTTCGGCCCTGTCGATGATCACGGGGTGCGGTGTCCTTTTCCGGTGGGGTGCGATCGGGCGCGGCCGCTTTCCCGGCCGCGGGTGGTCTCGCGGGTGGTCGCGGGCGGCTGCGGGGTGCCCACCGCCCATCCTGCCTCCCGGGCCGGGCCGGGGCCGGGCCGCCGCCGGTCAGTACCCGGCGGACTTGTCGACGACGTTGGCCGGCGGCAGCCCGCGGGCGTCGCGTTCGAGGTTGGCGACGAAGATGTCCACGGCCCGCCGCTGCGTCGCCGCGGTCGTCGCCCCGTTGTGCGGGGTGACGACGACATTGGGCATATCCCAGAACGGGCTGTTGGGCGGCAGCGGCTCGGTCCCGTGGGCGTCGAGCCCGGCGCCGGCGATGCGCCCTTCGCGCAGTGCCTCCTCCAGCGCGCCGTCGTCGACGATCCCGCCCCGCGACACGGTGACCACGCAGGCCGACTCCTGCATCGCGGCGAACTCGGGCCGGCCGATCAGGCCCGCCGTTTCGGCGGTCAGGGCGGCGGTGACCACGACGAAGTCCGCTTCAGCGAGGAACGCGCCGATCTGCGCGGGCGCGTAAACGCGGTCGACCGCGGGCGCGGGCAGTTCGGTGCGGCGGCGCAGGCCCACCACACGCATGTGGAACGCCTTGGCCTTGGCGGCCAGGTCGAGGCCGCAGTTGCCCAGGCCGACGATGGCGCAGGTTCGGCCGTTGAGTTCGCCGTGCTCGAAGCGGTCCCACCGGTGTTCGCGCTGGGCCCGCGCCCACCGCGCGGCGCCGCGGTTCAGCATCAGCATCAGCAGCATCGCGTGTTCGGCCAGCGGTACCGCGCCGTTGCCGGCCGAGGAGGTCACCAGGGCGGGGTGCTCGGCGATCCCGGCGCGCAGGTAGGCGTCCGCTCCGGCGGCCCAGGTGTGCGCCCAGCGCATGTTCGATGCTCGGGGGATGTCCTCGGCCGCCAGGGTTCCGGCGATCACGGCGGCCTTTCCGATGAGGTCGGGGCGGTCGCCCAACCGGTCGACGAACTCCACCTGCGCCGCACCCGCGGCGCTGCGGACGCGTTCCTGGTCGTCCTCGCTCAGCCGACCGCCGACGAGCACTAGTTCCCCTGCTGGCACGCGACCCCTCCCGGACTTGTTCTGATAAGTTGCCCCTGATATTGGTCCGACCGGTTCGACAGTATAGAAGGGGCGGTTGCGCGATGGCACAGCGGGACCGCGCTGCCTTCAGCGCAATCGAGCGGTCCAGGGTCTACTCCTCGGTCGCCGAGGAGATCCTGGGCAGTGTGCGCTCGGGCGGCTTCCCCGTGGGCAGTCCGCTGCCCGCCGAACGCATACTGGCCGAGCAGTTCGAGGTCAGCCGGGGCTCCGTGCGCGAGGCCATCCGGGTGCTCGAACACGCGGGTGTGCTGGAGGTCCGCGTTGGCAGCGGCACCTACGTGGTCGGCGACGGCGGGTCGGAGGCCACCGTGCTGCGGGCCCGCGCCGCAGTGGCCGGGCAGCACAGCCCGTTGGACCTGATCGTGGCGCGCTCGTCGCTGGAACCGGTGTGCGCCGAGCACGCCGCGACGTCGCGGACCTCCAGCGACCTGGTGGCCATCGAAGAGACGGTGCACCGGCAGGAGCGGCTTACCCGCCTGGGCGAGGACCCCTCCGAGCCCGACGCCGACTTCCACCTCGCGGTTGCCGCGGCCTCGCACAACAGTGTGCTGCTCGCGCTCCAGCAGACCCTGGTAGGGCTGATGCACGAGCGCATGTGGAGCGAACTCAAGCACCGCTCCCGCAGCAGGGAGAACATGGCCGAGCACTACCTGGACCACCACCGCGGGGTGCTGCGCGCGATCGAGGCCCGCGACCACCGCCGGGCACGGCAGCTGATGGCCGCGCACACCGCCGCGATCGAGACGGCGCTGCTGACCGAGTTGGAGCCGGAAGCGGAGCCGGAACCCGGCGGGGAGCAGTCCCCGCCGCGGTCTTGACGGTCTTGGCGTTCCTGAAGCCCCTGGCCCTGAGCCGCTGAGGCAAGGCCCCAGGGGCCGCCGCCGACACCGCGGCCGCTTCAGCCACCGTATTGACACGGCGTCGGACGGCCCCCTAGCTTCACTACCGGTCAGGTGGTCGGACCAATTGCAGAAGTGGTTCGGCCAGCAGAAGGTTCCGGCCAACAGAGGTTCAGCCAACGCAGCGGTTCGGCCGGCGGTCCGGCCGACCGCGAACCGTATATCGGAAACGGGGGAAGAGTGGGTACTCCTGATACACCTGCTACACCTGATGCACCTGCTACGCCGCGCTATGCCGTGAACTGCTCGATCCTGCTGAAGGACCGCAGCATCGCGGAACGCCTGCAGGCCGTCCGGCAGGCGGGTTTCACCGCCGTCGAGTTCTGGTGGCCGTTCGCGGAAGCCGATCCCGGCGCGGCGGAGGTCGCCGAGTTCATCGGCACCGTACGGGCCTCCGGGCTGAGCCTGGTGGGACTGAACCTGTTCGCGGGCGACATGGCCGGCGGCGACCGCGGCGTGGTCTCCTGGCCCGACCGCACCGGCGAGCTGCTGGCCAATGTGCAGGTGGTGCGGCACATCGGCGAGGAACTCGGCTGCCGTTCCTTCAACGCCCTGTACGGCAACCGGCGCCCGGACCTGGCTGCCGCGGAGCAGGACGCCTGCGCCGAACAGGTCCTCGGCCGGATCGCCGCCGAGCTGGCCCCGATCGGCGGGACCGTGCTGATCGAGCCCGTCAGCGGTACCCCCGCCTACCCCATCAAGACCGCCGACGACGCGGTCGCCGTCATCGACCGCGTCGCAGCGGCGACCGGGGCGGCCAACCTCGGCCTGCTGCTGGACATGTACCACCTCGCCGCCAACGGCGACGACGTGCCCGCGGCGGCGGCCCGGCACCGCCGGCACATCGCCCATGTCCAGGTGGCCGACCTGCCCGGCCGCGGAGCCCCCGGCAGCGGCGACCTCCCGCTGGGCACCTGGCTGGACGGTCTCGCGGCCGGCGGCTACACCGGTTGGACCGCGCTGGAGTACGCGAGCGGTGCGGCCGATCCGCTCGGCTGGGCGCGGACGCCCGGTGCCCTGCCGGGCATCGCAGGAGCCCAGGGTGCCTGAGCGGCGCCGCCCGCACAGCTCGCCCGCGGCACCCCCGGTCCGGCAGACCGCCGGCCCGCCGGCCCGAACCGTCCGGCCACCTACCGGCCGCCGGAAACCCGGAACCCCGGCCACCCCGGCCACCCCGAACCACCACTCCAGGAGGCTGACTTGAAGACCATCGCATTCATCGGTCTGGGCGTCATGGGCGGCCCCATGGCCGCCAATCTCGTCCGCGCCGGCTACGACGTTGTCGGCCACAACCGCAGCCCGCAGAAGGCGGAGGCGCTGGTCGCGGCGGGCGGGCGCAGCGCGCCCTCGGCCGCCGAAGCCGCGGCCGAAGCCGACATCGCCATCACCATGCTGCCGGACTCGCCCGATGTGGAGTCCACCGTGCTCGCCGAGGGCGGGGTCCTCGACCGCATGCGCTCCGGCAGCCTGGTCATCGACATGAGCACGATCCGCCCCGACGTGGCGCGCGCCGTTGCCGCGGCCGGCGAGCAGCGGAACGTGGGTGTGCTGGACGCGCCCGTCAGCGGCGGCGAGCAGGGCGCCATCGAGGCCAAGCTGTCGATCATGGCCGGCGGCGGCGAGGACTCCTTCGCCGAGGCCCGTCCCATCCTGGAGACCCTCGGCGCGACGGTGGTCCACGTGGGCCCCGCGGGCGCCGGCCAGACGGTCAAGGCGGCCAACCAGCTCATCGTCGCCGGGGTGATCGAGCTCGTCTCGGAGTCCCTGGTGTTCCTGGAGGCGCACGGCGTCGACCGGCAGCGGGCCGTGGAAGTCCTGGCCGGCGGGCTGGCGGGCAATACGGTGCTGGACCGCAAGGCGGCGGCGATGCTGGAGCGCGACTTCGCGCCGGGCTTCCGGGTCGACCTGCACCACAAGGACCTGGGCATCGTCACCGCGGCCGCGCGCGATGCGGGGGTGGCGATCCCGCTGGGCAACCTGGCCGCGACGCTCATGGGCTCGCTGCGGTCCCAAGGCCACGGCGACCTGGACCATTCCGCGCTGCTGCTGGGCGTGGAACGGCTCTCCGGGCGGGACGGCGGCGACCCCGGTCCGACCGGCTGACTCTCAAAGGCATCTTGTCAGTCTTGAAATCTTGCCTGACAAGATGCCTATACTGGCGTGTCTCCGCGCGGGAAAACCGGTCCGACGGTTGGCCGGCCCCGCGGAGCGACGCCGACGAGAGGAACAGCCAGCATGGCCCAGCAGGCGATGGAAGGCGCGCGTTCGGAACCGTCCGCAGCGTTGCGCACATCCGACTGGCATCTGAGCGCGACCCGGTGGACCCAGATCACGCTGACCGAGAACGACCCCGGGCGGTTCGACCCGGAGTTCTGGATCGACGTGATGCGCCGGAGCCGGTCCAACGCGGTATGCATCAGCGCCGGCGGCTACATGGCCTTCTACCCCACCCGCATCCCCCACCACTACCGCAGCGCCCACCTCGGCGACTCCGACCCCTTCGGCACCCTGGTCGAAGGTGCCCGCAAGCTCGGCATGCACGTCATGGCGCGGGTCGACCCCCACGCCGTGCACGCCGACGCCGCCCGCGCCCACCCCGAGTGGCTCGCGCGCACCGCCGACGGCAAGGCCGTGGAGCACTGGGGCTTCCCCGACATCTGGCTGACCTGCCCCTTCGGTCCCTACAACCGCGAGTTCATCACCGACGTCGCGCGCGAGATCGTCGCCGACTACGACGTGGACGCGATCTTCGCCAACCGCTGGGCGGGCCACGGCATCTCCTACAGCGAGGCAGCCCTGCGCGGCTTCCGCGACGAAACAGGATTCGACCTGCCCCGCGAGGCCGGCGACATCACCGACCCCGCCTGGCGCGCCTACCTCGACTGGCGCAGCCGCCGACTCAGCGGCCTCGTCGCCCACTGGGACGACGCCGTCAAGGAGATCCGCCCCCACGCGCGCTTCATCCCCAACCTGGGCGGAGTCGCCCCCCAGGACCTCGACCCTGCCATGCTCGAACGGCACTACCCGGTCTTCTTCATCGACAAGCAGGGCCGCTCCGGTGTCGAAGCCCCCTGGTCGGCCGGCCGCAACGGCAAGCGCAGCCGCGCCGTCTACCGCGACCGGCCCGTCGGCCTGATCACCTCCATCGGCCCCGAACACCACCAGCACCGCTGGAAGGACTCCGTCGCCCCCGGCGCCGAGATCAGCACCTGGATCGTCGACGGGTTCGCCCAGGGCGCCTTCCCGTGGTTCACCAAGTTCAACGGCACTGTGCCCGACCGCCGGTGGGTGCAGCCGGTCGTCGACGCGTTCAACCTGCACGCCCGCCTGGAATCCGACCTCGGCCGCATGCGGATCACCGCCGACGTCGCGCTCTTCGAACCGGCGGCGCCCAGCCGCACCGGAGCCACCCGCACCGGTACCGGCGGGCACGAGGACGGTTTCTACCACGCCCTCGTCGAAGCGCGGATCCCGTTCGAGATCGTCACCGAGCAGAGCCTGCGGGCCGAGGAACTCGAACGGTTCAAGGTCCTGGTCCTGCCCGACTCCGAACGGATGAGCGAGGCGCAGTGCGCCGTCGTACGCGGCTTCGTCGACCGCGGCGGCAGCGTCGTCGCCGCCCACCGCTCCTCCCTGGACGACGAGTTCGGCACGCCCCGCGCCAACTTCGGCCTGGGCGACGTGTTCGGCGTCGACCTGCGGATGCCGGTCCGCGGCCCGGTGAAGAACAACTACGCCGCCCTCACCGCCGACCACCCTCTCACCCGGGGTTTCGGCGGCGCCGAGCGCATCATCGGCGGCACGGAACTGATCGGGGTCAGCGCGCACGCCGGAACCGAGGTGCCGCTGCGCTTCATACCCGACTACCCCGACCTGCCGATGGAGGAGGTCTACGCCCGCGCCGAGCCCGCGGACCCCGCAGCGGTCACCCGCATCCATCCCGGGGGCGGGCGCTGCGTCTACTTCCCGTTCAACGTCGGCGCCCTCTTCTGGGAAGCGCTGCAACAAGACCACGGCCGGCTCATCGCCAACGGCATCCGCTGGGCGCTGGGAACCGGGGAACGGGTCGCCGTGCACGGCACCGGTCTTGTCGACCTCGCGCTGTGGGAGGGCACCGGCGAGCTGGCCGTGGCACTGGTCAACCTGACCAACCCGATGGCCCTCAAGGGACCGATCCGCGAAACCGTGCCGATCGGACCGCTGGAGGTCTCGGTCGCCCTGCCCGATCCCGGGCGCGCCCGCGCGCACCTGCTGGTGTCCGGCGAAGAGCTGGCCGTCCGCAGCACCGGCGGCGGCCGCGCCGAGGTGACCGTCCCCCGCATCGAGCTGCTGGAGGCCGTGCACTTCACCTGGGTCTCCGGGGAGGCGCGATGAGCGCGGCGGAGACGCCGGCGGCGGAGCCGGCGACCGGAGCACCTGCCGCCGGCGGGCTGTGGTGGCAGCGGCCGTTCGGGATGTTCCAGACCAACCTGCGCGAGGTCGACGCCGGACTCGACGTCGCGCGGGTGCTGGACTACCTGGAGGAGTTCGGCGCCGGCGCCTGGCTGCTCAGCGTCGGCGGCATCGTCTCGAACTACCCGACACGGCTCGGATTCCAGACCCGCAACCCGGCGCTGGCCCGGCGCGCATCGGGCGACCTGGTGGGCGACGCGCTCGCGGCCGCGCACGAGCGCGGAATCCGGGTGCTGGCCCGCATGGACTTCTCCAAGGTCGACCACCGCCGCGCCGAACAGCACCCGGAATGGTGCTTCGCCGGCCCCGACGGCGCGCCCCAGGTCTACAACGGCCTCACCAGCGTCTGCCCGAACGGCGACTACTACCAGCACCGGCTCTTCGAAGTGATCGACGAGGTCCTCGACCGGTACCCGCTCGACGGCTTCTTCTGCAACTGGATGTCGTTCAACGAGACCGACTACAGCGGCACCTACCGTGGCGTGTGCCAGTGCCTGGCCTGCCAACGGGCGTTCGCCGCCTTCGCCCCCGGCACCCCGCTGCCCGCGGGGCCCGAGGATCCGGGCTACCAGCAGTGGCGGCGGTTCAGCGCAGCGGTGCTGGCCGACCTCACCGGCCGGGTGCGCGCCCGCATCGCGGCACGGCGGCCCGAGGCGCCGCTGATCCTCGGCGACCGCGCCGACATCGTGTTCCACGAGGCCAACAACGCGGTCGGCCGCCGGCTCTGGCACCACCGCACCGCGGAGAACGTCAGCGCGGCAAAGACGTACCGGCCCCGGGTGCCGGTGCTCACCAACGCCGTGGCGTTCGTGGACATGCCCTACCGCTTCGCCGGCGAGGAGCCCGCCCACTTCGCCCAGTACCTGGTCCAGGCGATCGCACGCGGCGCCGTCCCCTCGACCTACATCATGGGCACGCCCGACGAGGTGGACTACGCGTGCCTGGGCGTCGCCGGGGAGATCACCCGGTTCCACCGCGACAACCAGGCGGCCTACCGCGACCTGGTGCCGGCCGCGCCCACGGTGCTGGTCCGGCCCGATCCCCTGAAGCTGTCGGGGGAAAGGCTGGAGGAGGCCACCTGCGAGTTCCGCGGGCTCTACACGGCGCTGCTGGAGCGGCATGTGCCGTTCGACGTGCTGCCCGAGGCGCGGTTGCCCGACGTTGCAGGTCAGCACGGGGGACTGGAGCGGTACCGGCTGGCCGTGCTGCCCGACCTGGGGCCGCTGGCGGAGCCGGCCGCAGCGGCCCTGGACGCGTTCGCCGCAGCGGGCGGCGGGGTGCTGGCCACCGGTTCCAGCGCCTTCGACGGCGACACGCCCCAGCTCGCCGGCTCGCCCGCGCAGCGCCGGCTCGCCGTCTACGACACGGTCGAGGCGGTGCGTTCGCTGCACATGGCGGGGGCGGGCGGTGGCGAAGGCGCGGGCGTGATGCCCGTCATCGGCGCGTTCCACGTCTTACAGGCGCGCGCCGATGCGGCGACGGACCTGCGGGTCCTTTCGCGGGCACCCTACGGCCCGCCCGAAAAGTGCCACGGGCACATCGCGCTGGACCGGTTCGGCGAAGTGGCGGGGACCTACGGCGCCGGACGGGTCGCGCACCTGCCGTGGACGCCCGGGCGCGCCTACCGCGAGGTGGGGCTGAGCGCGCACCGCGAGGCGTTCGTGCAGGCGGCCCTGCGCGCCGCGGGCGGGCCCGTGCAGCTGGTCACCGACCTTCCCGAGCAGGTGGAGGTGGTACTCGGCGTTTCCGCGGCGGGACGCACCGTGCACCTGATCAACCACTCGGGGGCGGTTACGCAGGGCTTTCGCGCTCCGCTGCCGGTGGAGGGCCGCAGCCTGGGCGTGCCCTGGTGGCCCGAATGGGGGCGGGCACCGGTGCACGCGCTGTGGTCTGCGACGACGTGCGCCGGCGGCTCCGCAGTGGCGCTGCCGCGCCTGGAGCGCTTCGAAGTGCTGGTCGGCGCCCTGACCGAAGACGCTCGGTAATCTTGTAAAACAAGTTTTCCTGGTTTATTGACATACAAGATTCCTCCGGGAAACATTGCCGCAAGGTTTCACGCACACCAAGCGGCGGCGCCACTCGGTGGTAGCGGGCGAAGGGACAAGTAATGAGAGACCTCGATCGACGCGCGTTCCTGGCCGTGGCGGGCCTGGGCTCATTGGGTGCATCGGGCCTGCTCACCGGATGCGGCACAGGCGGCGGATCAGGAACGGCCATCCGTTATGCGTGGTGGGGCACCAACGTCCGGCAGCGCAATTACACCAAGGCGCTGAAGGCGTTCGACAAAGAGCACGCCGATATCGGAGTCGAGCCGGAGTTCGCCGCCTACACGGCATTCCAGGAGCGCATGACCACGCAGATGGCGGCGCGCAACGTCTCCGACATCTTCTGGATCGGCTCCGCGCAGGTCATGACCTACCACAAGAGCGGCATCTACCGCCGGCTCGACGACATCCCCACCCTCGACCTTTCCGACTACAGCGACGACGACATCGCCACGTTCGAGCTCAAGGGCGAGCTGAACACCATGCCGCACGGCGTATTCGTGCCCGTGCTGCGCTACAACGAGACGCTGCTCGGCGACCACGACATCCAGTTGCCCGAAGACTGGACCTGGGACGCCATCTACGAGTTCCTCCTCGACTACAGCAGCGACAACCCCGACGGGCTCAAAGGCACCCCCTACACGCCCGACCAGGACATGGCGTTGGAGGCCTGGCTGCGCCAGCACGGCCAGGACCTGTGGACCGAGGACGGCGACATCGGCTTCGACGCCGAAGTCCTCGGCGAATGGCTCGAATGGTGGCGGAGCCTGCAGAAGGAGGGCGGCGCCCTCACCCTCAGCGAGCAGGAGGGCATGCAGCCCGACTGGGGCGTCGTCGGCGACAAGGTGCTGATGAAGTTCGGCAGCTCCAACCACATCATCGACGAAGCCGAGATGTTCCCCGACGACACCTTCCGGCTGCGTCCGGCGCCCGCGGCGGACGACGCCGCAGCCGGGCACAAGTTCCTGTACTACCCGCGCCTGGCGATTTACGCGGGCATGGACGACGGCGCCGTCGAGGCGGCGGGCACGCTCGTCGACCACAACGTCAACAGCGTCGAGTTCCTGCGCACGGTCGGCCTGACCATGGGCGCGCCGCCCAACCCGCGCCTGCTCAAGAAGGCCTACGACTTCGCCTCCGAGGTCGAGACGGAGATGCTGTCCATGGTCGAGGCCGAGCGCGATGCCGAACGCCGGCCGCGCTACGAGGCCCCTGCCGGAACGAGCACCTGGCGCGAGGCGTTGACCCGGGCCGGCGAGCAGGTCGCCCTGGGCGAGAAGAGCGTCGCCAAGATCGCCGAAGGGCTGGTCTCCGAGATCCGGTCCGGAATCGAACAGGAGAAGTAGAGCCGTGGCGCGAAGTACAGCCGCGGCGCAGGACCCCGCCCGGCGATCCCCCAAGGCCCGGGCGCCGCACCTGCGGAGCCGGGGCCGCGCGGCCTACGTCTTCCTGGGGCCGTGGCTGCTGGGCCTGTGCCTGGTCACGGCGGTGCCGTTGTTCGCCTCGCTCTACCTGGCGTTCACGGACTACGGCATCCTCAGCTCGCCGCAGTTCACCGGGCTGGCGAACTTCGAGCGGATGTTGGGCGACGACCGCTTCTGGGCGGCCTCGGCCGTGACCGCCCGGTACGTGTTCATCTCGGTTCCCCTGCAGTTGGGGTTCGCGCTGCTGCTGGCCGTACTGCTCGACCGCGGTCTGCGCGGGCTGCCGTTCTACCGCGGCGGTTTCTACCTGCCTTCGCTGCTGGGGACGAGCGTGGCGGTGTCCATCCTGTGGCGCGAGGCCTTCGGCCACAGCGGCCTGGTCAACCAGCTGCTGGGCTGGTTCGGGATCGAAGGCGAAAGCTGGCTGCAGAACCCGTCGACGGCCCTGTCGACACTCATCGTGCTCAACGTGTGGACGTTCGGGTCGCCGATGGTGATCTTCCTTGCGGGGCTGCGCCAGATCCCCGAGGAGCTGTACGAGGCCGCGCGTGTCGACGGGGCATCGCATGTCCGCCAGTTCCGCCACATCACGGTGCCGATGCTAACGCCGATCATCTTCTTCAACCTGATCCTGCAGACGATCGGCGCGTTCCAGGCGTTCACCCAGGCGCACATCATCAGCGGCGGCACCGGCGGACCGGTGGACTCCACCCTCTTCTACACGCTCTACATCTACCAGCAGGGGTTCAAGGCGTTCGACATGGGCTATGCGTCGGCACTGGCCTGGGTACTGCTGATCGCCATCGGCGCCGTGACCGCCATCCACTTCTTCCTGTCCAAGTACTGGGTCTTCTACGGAGACGACTGATGACCAATGCCGCCCTTCCCGCGCAGCGTGCCGTACCGCGGCGCAACGGCAGGAAGAAGATGCCCCGGGCGGCCCTCAAGCACGCCGCCCTGCTGCTGTTCCTCGTCGCGATGATCTACCCGCTGGTGTGGATGACCGTGAGCGCGTTCAAACCGGCCCACCTCATCATGTCCGACCCGGGGATCGTGCCCGCGGAAACCACGTTCGAGAACTTCAAGGACGGGTGGAACGCCCTCAACCAACCATTCTCGGTATTCTTCTTGAATTCCGTCGTCGTGACGGTGGGGTCGATTCTGGGCAACCTGTTCTCGTGCTCGCTGGCGGCCTATGCACTGGCCCGCCTGGAATTCCGGGCGCGGCGGGTGTTCTTCGCCATCACGCTGGTATCGGTGATGCTGCCGATGCACGTGCTGGTGGTGCCGCAGTACATCTTCTTCTCCCAGTTGGGGTGGGTCGACACCTACCTGCCCCTGCTGATCCCCAAGGTGCTGGCCACCGACGCGTTCTTCGTCTTCCTCATGGTGCAGTTCATCCGGGGGATCCCGCGCGACCTGGACCGGGCGGCCGAGATCGACGGCGCCGGGCCCTACCGCATCTTCTGGCACGTGATCCTGCCGTTGATGCGGCCGGCGCTGGTGACCACGACGATCTTCACGTTCATCTGGACGTGGAACGACTTCTTCACGCCGCTGATCTATCTGACCTCGACCGAGATGTACACGGTGCCGGTGGCGCTGAGTTCCATGGTGAGCGCCGAAAGCCAGCAGGGGATCGGAATGCTTTTCGCCATGTCGCTGCTCTCGCTGCTGCCGGTGCTGGCCTTCTTCATCTTCGCCCAGCGCTACCTGATCCGCGGCGTCGCCACTACCGGGCTGAAGTGACGCAGTGACCGGCGCCGGGGCCGTGCGGCGCAGGACCGTACGGCGGGGGCACGCCCGGCCGGGACCACCCGGCCGGGCGTCTTGTGCGCGGGGCGTTCGGCCCGGGGTTCATCGGCCGGGAATCACCCGGCCGGACTCTCCTCGGTGTCGTCGGCACCATCGACGGCACCATCCGCCGTGCCACCCGGGGTGCCGCCCGCGGCACCATCCTCCAAGTGGGCCAGTAGGCGGACCCGCGCCCGGTCGAGGTGCTCCTCCAGGCCCTGGCGGGCGCGCTCGGTGTCGCCGGCGCGGATGGCTTCGAGGATGGTGGCGTGCTCCTCGGCGATGGTGGAGCCGTGCGTGGTGCGGTGCGCCTGGTAGCGGCCCATGGTCAGGTGCACCTCGCCCATGATCAGCTCGTGCATCCGGCGCAGCCGCGGGCTGCCGGCGCCGGTGACCAGCGCCAGGTGGAAGTCGATGTCGGCGTCGACCTGCCGTTCAAAGCTGTCGTCGCGGGCGGCGTTCTCGATCCGCGCCTGCGCGTCGTCGGCGTCGCCGGGCACCCACCCCTGAGCGGCGAGAACGGTCACGGCGGCCACCTCGACCGTGTTGCGGCTGAAGAAGAGGTCGCGGATCTCCTCGACGTCGAACTCGGGCACCACCGCGGTCTTGTGCACGGACCGGCGCAGCAGCCCCAACACGGTGAGCCGCTCCAGGCACGCCTTGGCGGTCGGGCGGGCGACGTCGTACTCACGGGCGATCCGGTGCTCGGTGAGCTTCTCGCCCGCCGCGATCTCCCCGTTCACGATCCGCCTGCGCAGCGACTGGTAAAGCGCGTCTGTCAAGGACGACGGCGCAAGTTCGAAGTTGGCCTGTCGGTTCACACGCTCATGGTGCCACAGCCAACACACAGACACATACATTTGTCCTACCAGTGAACCTGTCAATCATTTCACACCGAGACACCCTCGTCGGCTCCCGCCCCGAACACCCCCTGCACACGACAAAACCCCCGCAGCCCGGGGGCCGCAGGGGTCGGATGCGTAGGGGAGGGGCTTACAGCTCGGCCGACTTCACCGCCACGAGGAAGGCCGCCCACTCCGCTGACGGCAGAGCGAGGTGGCCGGCTTCCCGGTGCTGCGTGTCACGGACGTCAGCACCCGCGATGTGTTCCCGCACCTCGACGCAGTTGGAGCCGCCGTCACTGTAGCTGCTCTTGTGCCAGCCACTTCTGGACTCATTCATGGTCAATCTTCCTAACCTCCTTGCGCAGTACCTCAAGTGTCTCGTCCGGGCTAGCGGCCACACCTTGCAGGGCGGCGAAAAGCATCCGATAGCGCTTTATATGCTCGCCACGTGTGGAGAGTTGGCCCTCACGAGTACTCTCCGTATATAGAGCTTCAGGCGCGTACGGTGATGTGATCAGCTTAAATGGCCCACTGTTCCCCGGATGCCGTGGCTCCCCCGCCTTCACCATCTGGATCGTCAACCGTTCGCGCTCAGCCAGGTTCACGACGTAGGAAAGCTGCTCGCGCATGATGCTTGCGCTCCCGTAACGCCTGCTCAAGATCGACTCGTCCACAACGAGCCACATCCGGGTGCTTACGCCGTTGGCGACGCGTTCGGACCGAGCCGCTCGCGTCGTCGCCTCCGCTTCGACGTCTTCCGTTGAAAGCCAAGGGGCGGCATATCGCACCAGCACGCGAGCGTAGTCTTCGGTCTGCAAGTGAAACGGAAATACCATGATCTGGTACTCATATATGGCTTCCGCGCCGTCCACGAGTTCTGCGACCTCATAGCGCCAGGCTTCTTTGCCGTCGCCGGTCAGGTCATCCCAGAGCCGGTTCAACCGACCATGGCCTATCGCATCGTCGAGCGCATGGCGCAGGCGCGATGATGATCTTGCTACCCCGCGTTCGATGTCGGATAGCTGAGTTCGCGAAGACTCCACGCGACGCCCGAGAGCGTCAAGTGTCATTTCGGCTTCCTGGCGCAGGCGTCGGACTTCCTGGCCGTAACGACGTAGTGCCCTCTCGTCGGGCTTGGATGCGTACACGCCTACATCTCACCACAGGTTCAGCCTAACTTTCCGGATAGATTCCGGTGTCCTTCGGTGGTCCTCCGGAGCTATTCAGGAGAACGCACGAGCCGCTTTCTATTGGCTTCATTCCACGTCAGGATCGGGTTCGCAACAAAAACGGCCCTGCCGGTGCTTCACGGGCACCGAACAGGGCCTTGATCCCCGACCTGACAGAAGCAGGTGGAGACCCATGATCAATTCTAACGCCCCGTTTTCGAGGCACACGCCCGATTCACCCGATTACCAACCGCGCCACGCACCACCACCGCACCGACGCACGCGCGGGCGGCGGTCCGCCCGGCCTTTCCTGCTGGCGCAACTCAACGCCGGAACCCCCGCGGCGGCCACCGGCACCATGCAGCCGCCCGCGCCCGCCGCGGCGGGCCGGCACCGCGGGTTCGGCCCTTGGGCCAAGCAGCCCGACGACATGGCCGAACTCGGCGCGCTGACCCGGCAACTCCTCGCCCAGCGCCCCGACCTGGCCCACCCCCACCCCCTCGGCATCGGCGCCCGGACGGGGGCGGCCCCGCGATGAGCACGACTGCACACCCGCACCCGCCCGGCGATTCCGACACGGACCGTACCGCCGCCGCGTTGGAACAGGCCTATCCCGACTGGGCGGTCACCGCGACCGCCGGCCGGTTCACGGCCCGGCACCGCCGCGAGGAGTACGACGCCCGGCGCGAGCAGTGGGGCATGATCGCAACGACCGTCGTCGCCGACACCGCGCAGCAGTTGCGCGACCGGCTCGACACCCAGCAGGAACTGCGGCGGGCGGAGGCGGCGCGATGACCGGCATCCACCAGAACCCGGACCAGTACCAGTACCGGCACGGCGGCGGGCCCGGCGAGATCGTCCCGCCCGGCAGCGTTGTGGCCGAGTACTCCTACACCTGGCGGATCCGCTGCTTCCTGTGGTGCGGGAACGAATGGTGGACCGTCCAGCGCCACGACCCGGTCCCCGAGGCAGCCCTCGCCTACGGTGTCCGCCGCATCCTCAACACCTGGTCCAGCGCCGACCGCGTCCGCGAATGGCTGGAAGGCCAAACCGCGGCCTGGCACCACTGGGAAACGGCCGAAGAAAAGTCGCCCGACGAATAATTTCGGCGCACTGATGATCATGCTGAAATGCCGAGGTTTTAAAGCTATGACGGGCATTTATGCATGATCGCCGCCAGTCCGGCAGGCTAATCAGCGACCTCTGCCGGGTGATAGCGGCGTGCTCCCCGCGCGTGCGGGGGTGGTCCGATCTAAGCCGGGCCTTCCGTGAACCTGGTGGCCCGGTGGCCGCGACCGGTCACTCTTGGTGACACAGGGTCGCCTCCGGGCTACCGTCCCAGTTGACGCCCCGAACCGAGGAGGCCCGATGGGCGGTAAGCACGGCAACGAGGATGTCCCCAAAGACAGCAGCCGCGGGAAGGACGGCGACGGGCAAGACCCGGCGAAGCACGGCTCAGAGCCGATTCCTGATCAGGGCGGCGACGGCCAGGACCCGAACAAGTGACGGACGTTGCCCCAGGGCTCGGGCTGGCGCGGTTGCTCGCGGGCCGCGGCGCCATCCAGGATCCGGCGTGGCATCGTGCGGTGCTGGCGGTGGACCGGGCGGTGTTCGTCCCGGAAACGGTGTGGGTCCGCACCAGCGGTACCAACGGCGACCCCGAGCTGTTCGCGCCGTACCCGAGAACGGACCCCGACGTGGCCCGGTGGATCCACGAGGACTACGCGCTCGTGACCCAGATGGACGACGGCCATCCGGCTGGCCCCGGCGGGACGGGGGTCGTCCCCACCAGTTCGATTTCCCAGCCGTCGCTGGTGGTGCGGATGCTCCATGCTCTGGACGCGCGCGACGGCGACACCGTGCTGGAGATCGGCACGGGCACGGGTTACAACACCGCGTTGTTGTGCGAGCGGTTCGGGGACGAGTCCGTCACCTCGGTGGAGGTCGATCCCGATGTCGCAGAGGCCGCACGCGCCCGGCTGCATTCTCTCGGGTACAAGCCGCGGTTGATCGTCGGTGACGGTGGCAGCGTGCCCGGCGGCGAACCGTATGACCATGTGCTGTCCACGGTCGCCGCCCGCCGCATCCCCAGTGTGTGGGTGGCCCGCACACGGTACGGGGGCCGGATCGTCACCCCGTGGGGGCCGGGGTTCACGTCCGCGGCCTTGCTGCGGATGGACGCGGCCAGCGAGGTTGCGCACGGCCGGCTGGTGGGTGATGCGGCGTTCATGTGGCTGCGGGATCAGCGTGTGAAGGTGGCTCCGTGGCGGGAGTTCGTTTACGAGGACGATCCCCAGGCGGTCACCGGGCACATCGCGTTGAACCCGCGGTGCGTGGCCGACCGTGACGCGGGGTGGGGCGTGGTCCTGGGGCACCTGGTACCGGCACTCGGGTACGCCTCCTTCGAGGCCGACGAGGACACCCCGGCCGACGCCGGCGAAGCCACCGTTTACGTCTATGACCGGGACCGGTCCTGGGCATTGGCGGAGTACGTGCCCGCCGGCGGTCCCTACGAGACCCGGCGCGGCGGTCCGCGGGATCTGTGGGCCGAGATCGCCCATGCCCGAAAGGTATGGCATGAGGCCGGGCGTCCGGGCCGGGACCGGCTCGGGGTTACCGTCGCCGCCGATGGCACGCACCGCCTGTGGGCCGATTCCCCCGATCAGGTGCTCGGCATCGGCTCCTGACCGGTGGTCGTGCAGGAATGCCCGGATCCAGCGCTGGATCCGGACATTCCTGCACGAACGCTGGGGGCGCCCGGCGCCGTGCGTGGCCGCCGTGCCCGCCGTCAGGGCAGCGGGGATCGGCCGGCCAGCCGCCCGCCAGGGCTCACATGATGGAGACGCCGCTGTCGATGCTGATGACCTGGCCGGTCATGGCGCCTTGGGACAGGAAGAGGCCCATCGCCTCGGCGACCTCTTCCGGCTCGACGAAGCGGGGCACGGGTGCCTTGTCCCGAATGTCGGTGACGACTTTCTCCGACAGGCCCTCGGTCATCGAGGTGGGGATGAACCCGGGCGACAGCGCGTTCACGGTCACTCCGCGGCGGCCGCACTCCGCCGCCAGTGTGCGGGTGAACCCGATCAGCCCGGCCTTGGATGACGCATACGCCGTCTGCCCGGGGGTGGCGATGATGCCGGAGGGCGAGACGATGTTGACCACTCGGCCCCACCTGCGCCGCAGCATGGCGGGCACTGCCGCGCGCGCCGTGTGGAAGGGGCCGATCAGGTTGGTCTGGATGACCTGCGCCCAGTCCTGCTGCGACTGCATCGCCATGGCGGCGTCCTTGCGGACCGCGGCATTGTTGACCAGGACGTCCACCGCGCCGAGTTTGGCGGTGATGCGATCCATGAACGAGGCGACCGCCTCCGCGGAGCCCACGTCGCCGGTCACCACCACCGAGTCGTTGCGCAGCTCGCGCTGCAGCTTGCGCGCGGCCTCCTCCGACGAGTTGTAGTGCACTGCCACCCGGCAGCCGAGCCGGTCCAGCTCCAGGGCGAACGCCTTGCCGAGTCCGCCCGATGCGCCGGTGACCAGGGCCACCGGGCTTTCCGGACGGGCGCCCGCAGGCTTGTCCTTGCTGCTCATTGCTCACTCCATGATCGGTCGGGGCCCGGTTGCGGGGAGCCGGAGCGGGTGGGACGGGGAGCGCTCCGCCGGGCAGGGGCCGCGGCCGCGGTCGCGGTCCCGGGGCACCGCGACCGCGGCCGCGGCACCGCGGCGACCGGGCGGGGCCGCCCCGGTCGCACGGTCACGGACCGCCCCACTCCAGGAGCATGGAACCCCAGGTCATGCCGGCGCCGAACCCGGCCAGCAGCACGAGCTCGCCTTCGCGGATCCGGCCGGCGTCCAGGGCTTCCGCCAAGGCGATGGGCACCGACGCCGAAGCGGTGTTTCCGTAGCGCTCCAGGTTGGACACCAACCGCTCCGGCGGCAGACCGGTGTGCTGCAGGACCGAGTTGATGATCCGGATGTTGGCCTGGTGCGGGACGATGTGGTCGACGTCGGCCGCCTCGGCCTTGGCCGACTCCAGGGTCGCCCGCACGGTGTGCACGGTGTAGCGCACAGCGTTGAGGTAGATCTCGTTGCCGTTGATCTGCGCGTAGTGCAGCCCGTCGCGGACGGTCTCCTCGGTGGTCGGCAGCCGGCTGCCGCCGGCCAGGACCTTCAGGCTGGAGTTGCACGAGCCGTCCGCGCCGAGGTTCCACCCCCGCGCCACGTGGTCGGGCCGCGGTGTCAGCACCACCGCTCCGGCGCCGTCGCCCACCAGGATGCCCAGGTCCCGGTCGTCGGGGCGGACCGTGAGGGTGTGGGTGTCGGAGCCGATCAGCAGGATGGGTCGGGGATCCAGCGCCATGAGGGCCATGGCCGACACCAGCCCGTAGACGAAACCGGCGCACTCGGCGTTGAGGTCGTGCGCGCTTCCGGCGATACCGAGCTCGTGGTGGACGAAGGCCGACGTCGCCGGAGAGGGCTGTTCGGGGGTGGCGGTGGCGACGATCAGGTGCGCGATGTCGCCGCCGTCCATCCCCGCCTTCTCCAACGCACCGCGGCCGGCCGCGACCGCCAGCGATGCGGTGGTCTGCCCGGGCCGGACCGCGCGCCGTTCGCGGATGCCGCAGCGGCTGAAGATCCAGTCCTCGCCGACCCCGAAACGCGCGGCCAGCTCGGAGTTGGAGACGATCCGCTCCGGCAGGGCGGTCCCCCAACCGGCGATGCCGAACCCGTTCACCGGACCTGCCGTCATCCCTGCTCCGGGACGAGCCGCTGGATCCGCTCGTGGACGGTGCGCAGCGTCGTCGTGTCGTCCATGTCGGCGAACAGCGACTCGTCGGCCGGAATGTGCGGGTAGTCGTTCTGGAACCCGTACAGCCACTCCATCAGGTCGAGCGAGTCGACGTCCTCGATGTGCTGCAGGGGGTGGTCCGGGTCGACACCAGTGGCCCCCGAAACAGCGCTGAGCTGGCTCGCGAGTTCATCGATGGTGGGCATGGACATCAGTGCTCGTCTCCTTACGCAGCCGTGTCACTTCCACCGCCATGGAACAGTCCGGCGCGCAAGCCGCGCGCAACAGGCCCGTAACCGGCGCCGCGGCCGGGCGGTGCGCGCCGCGGCCCGCCGCCGGCCCCCGTGCCCAGGGCCGCCGGCCCGGCCCGCGCAACCCCGTGCCGTCTTGCACATCTATTGCGGGACTACCGCTTGGCTCTTCGCGGGGATCCATGCATGCCCCGCCCGATGAGGAAGCGAGGTAGCGGACCGATGACAACAACCACGGCGGACGACTCCGCCGAACGGGTGAATCCCGGTGTCGACGCGATCAGACACCACTACGAGGTGGGCAACGACTTCTACCGCCTGCTACTGGGCCCGACGATGATGTACTCGGGCGGCTACTGGGAGGACGGCGAAGGGCTGCGCGAAGCCCTCGACCGCGCCCAGGAACGCAAACTCGACCGGTTCGCCGAGCTTGCCGGCGCCGCCGGCGCGGAGCGGGTGCTGGACGTCGGCTGCGGTTGGGGCACTCTGCTCGACCGGCTGACGACGGTCCACGGCGTGGGCCGCGGGATGGGGCTGACACTGAGCCGCACCCAGCAGGAGTTCGTCGACGGCCTCGGCAACGCACGCATCGAGACCCGGGTGGAGAGCTGGGAGGACCACGAGGCGGCCGAGCCCTACGACGCCGCGTTCTCCATCAACGCCCTGGAGCACTTCGTGCACTCCAGCCTGCCGCCGCGGGAGCGCACCAAGCGGTACCGCACCTTCTTCGGCCGCATCCACAAGGCGCTGCGCCCCGGCGGCCGGTTTGTGCTGCACACCATGACGGCCGAGGCGCTGCCGATGAACCGCGCTCTGCTCGACGACCTGAAGTTCCTGCAGCGCTTCGAGTTCGAAGGGTGCCACATCCCGCACCTGCACGAACTCTCGCTGGGCATGGAAGGGCTCTTCGACGTCGCCGAGATCCGCAATGAGCGCGAGTCGTTCGCCCGTGCCTGCCGGGCGTGGCTGGAGCTGCTCGCGGACCGCAGGGACGAGGCCGTCGCGCTGGAGGGCGAGGACGTCGTGGCGCGGTTCGAGCGCTACCTGGACATCTTCGCTTACACGCTGGAAGACCGCTTCTTCAACAATTTCCGCATCACCGTCGAGCGCCGTTCCTAAGGGGCCGTGATGACAAGCGCTTCGCAAACGACTCGACTCGGCGAGCCGGAGATCCGCGAACCGCGCCCCGGCTCCGGGCAGCCCGGCGGGCCCGGCCGGCACCTGCGTGTGGCGGTCGTCGGCAGCGGGTTCTCCGGGCTCGGCATGGCCATGCGCCTGCTCGGCGAAGGCGTCTCCGACTTCCTGGTGTTCGAGCGGGACCACGAGGTGGGCGGCACCTGGCGGGACAACACCTACCCGGGCTGCCAGTGCGACGTCATGTCCCACCTGTACTCGTTCTCCTTTGCCCGCAACCCGGGCTGGAAGAGCACCTACGGCCACCGCGACGAGCTGTTCGCCTACCTGCGCGACTGCGCCGACCGGTTCGGGGTGCGCCCGCACATCCGCTTCGGCCACGAGGTGCTCGACGCGCGGTGGGACGAGGACGTGCGGCGGTGGCGGATCGAGACGTCGCAGGGCGACTACACCGCACAGGTCCTGGTCACCGGGGCGGGCTACCTGAGTGAACCGGCGGTGCCCGACCTGCCCGGACTGGCCGGCTTCGAGGGCGCGATGTTCCACTCGTCGCGCTGGGACCACGGCGTGGACCTGGCCGGCAAGCGCGTCGCCGTCATCGGCACCGGCGCCTCGGCGATCCAGTTCGTGCCCAAGATCCAGCCGCAGGTGGGGCGGTTGGACCTCTACCAGCGCACCCCGCCCTGGATCGGTCCCAAGAACGACAAGCCCACCGGGGCGCTGCAGTCGTGGATGCTGCACAACATCCCCGGCTACCAGTCGTTCCGCCGCAACTTCAACATGTGGGGGCGGGAGTTCCTCGCGTTCGTGATGTCGCGGCCCAAGATGGCGGCGCGGATGCAGAGCATGGCAAGCGGCCACCTGGAAAAGAGCGTGCCCGACCCGGAGTTGCGCGCCCGGCTGCGGCCCGACTACGTCATGGCCTGCAAGCGGCTGCTGTTCTCCAACACCTACTATCCCGCTCTCCAGCAGGAGAACGTCGAGGTGGTCACCGACACCATCGACCACGTGCGCTCGGGCTCCATCGTCACAGCGGACGGCAACGAGCGCGAGGTCGACGCCATCATCCTGGGCACCGGTTTCCGCGCCACCGACCAGCCGATCACCGGGCGCATCCGCGGCCGCGGCGGCGCGCAGCTGCGCGAGGTCTGGCAGCGCGACGGGATCTCCGCGCACCGCGGCACCACGGTCCCGGGATTCCCGAACCTGTTCATGATGCTCGGGCCCAACACCACGCTGGGCCACTCCTCGCAGGTCGTGATGATCGAGGCGCAGATCAAGTACGTGCTGAGCGCCTTGAAGTTCCTGGACCGCGCCGGTGTGGACAGCGTCGAAGTGCGCCCCGAAGCCCACACCGCATGGAACGAGCGGCTGGCAGAGGCGCTCGACGGCACGGTGTGGAACGCCGGCAACTGCCGGAGCTGGTACCTCGACGAGCACGGCCGCAACCCCTCCATCTGGCCCACCTACACCTGGCGTTTCCGCCGAGCGACGAAGCGCTTCGACCCTGGCGAGTACTCGCTCGCGCGGGTCGCGGACTCCGGTATCCCCCATTCGCAACCGAGCCTGGCCCAGGAGTGAACCGATCCGATGACCAATGAACTCTCCCGACGCAACGTACTTACCGGTATGGCCCTTACCGCGGTCGGCTGGAGCGTCTCCAGCCAGTCCTGGGCCGTCGCCGACACCGCCGCAACCGACGTTGCCCCGCTGCCGCGGCTCGACGGCAGCGTGCAGACCTCGGCCTCGGCCGTGTCGGACTTCGGCCACGACTTCGGCCGCATGGTCACCGGGAAGCCGTGGGCCGTGCTGCGCCCCGGCTCCGTGCAGGACATCGTCAAGATGGTCCGCTACGCGCGCAAGAACGACCTGCAGGTCGCCGTGAACGGGCGGTCCGGCACGGGTGACGACCTCGAATCGCACTCCAGCTACGGCCAGGCCCTCGTTCCCGGCGGGATCTCGATCGACGCGCGCGGCCTGTCGAAGATTCTGGAGATCGACTCCGAGCGGGCGGTGGTCGAGGCGGGCGCCACCTGGGCGCAGCTGACCGACGCGGCCCTCGAAAAGGGGCTGACCCCGCCCGCCCTCACCGACTACCTGCACCTGTCGGTGGGCGGCACGCTGAGTGTGGGCGGCATCGGCGGGACCGTCCACCGGCACGGCCTGCAGGTCGACACGGTCGAGTCGGTCGAGGTCGTCACCGGCGAAGGTCGGCGGCTGCACGCCTCGCCCCACCGCCACGCCGACCTGTTCAACGCCGTGCTCGCCGGCGGCGGCCAGAGCGCGATCATCGTCCGGGCCACGGTGCGGATGCGGCCGGCGCCCGAGCGGGCGCTCATGTGCAGCCTGTTCTACAGCGACCGGGCCGCGTGGATGGCCGACAGCGAGCGGGCGATGCGGACCCGCCGCTTCGACGCCCAGGCGGGAGAGCTGGTGCTCAACCCGGAGGGCACCGGTTGGATGTACAAGATCGAAGGCGTCGCCTTCCACAAGGAGGGCGAGGCTCCCGACACCGGCGAGCTGCTGCGCGGGTTCCGCGACCACCGCCCCTCCGCCGAGATCCAGCAGATGTCCTACCGCGACTACGCCTACCGCCTCGACCCCTTCGAGGCGTACCTGAAGGACACCGGCCACTGGACGGCCCCCAAGCCCTGGCTGAGCCTGTTCCTGCCGGCCTCGGCCACCGACCGGTTCCTCCGCGAGGCGGAGCGGGAACTGGACGCCGCCGACATCGGGTCGGGATTCCTGCTGGTGTACCCGTACAAGACCCGGAAGATCACCCGTCCGCTGGCCGTGCAGCCCGACGAGCGCGAAGGCTACCTGTTCGACCTGCTGCGGTTCCCCGAGCCGGGCGGCGTCGACTTCGAGGCCATGCTCGCCCAGAACCGCCGCCTGTACGACAGGGCCGTCGAAATGGGCGGCAAACGCTACCTCGTGGGCGCGATCCCGGACATGACCAGAAAGGACTGGCGCGAGCACTTCGGTTCCGGCTGGTGGCGGCTGCGCCGTGCCAAGCGCCGGCACGACCCCGACCACGTCCTCACACCCGGCCAGGGCTTCTTCGGCTGACCACGGCCGCGGACCGCCCGCTACGCACAGGGGATTGCCAATGAAGAACTACGACCGCATCGACGAGGCGGTGATCGACGCGCCTCCCGCCGCGGTGTGGGAAGCGCTGATCTCCGAGTTCCGCGGCGCCGCAGCCTGGTGGGTGCCGCACAACACCTACGTCCTGCGTTCCGGCGCACCCGACGAGGTGGGCGGCGAGGTCGAGGTCACCGTCCACACGCGCGGGGTCGACCGCGGCGGACTCAAGCTGCGGTTCCTCGCGCGCACATGTGCGGTGGAGCCCGCCCGCCTACTGGAGGTCGAGTACGTCTCCGGGGTGTTCCGCGGAACGAGCGTGTTCCGGCTGACCCCCCTCGACGGAGGCGGCCGCACGCGGTTGGCAATGCACTTCCAGGGGCGGCCGCACGGCTGGCTGCGGCTGCTCTCCGGCGTCGCCCCGCTCGACCGGGAGCATTCGGCCGGCACGCAGGCGGCCTTTGCCTCGCTCGCGGGTCTGGTGGGCGGCGCGAGCCGTGCGGCGGCTGGAAAGGAACTCGGCTGATGTCCCGGACGGCCGCGGAACCCGACCGCGGTGCACAGGCCGCGGCGGGCGAAAGCACGGTCGTCACCGACGACGGTGCGCGGCTTGCCGTCACCGTCCTGGAACCGGTGCCCGGCGGCAGCGCCTTCGCGGCCGCCGCGGGCGAGGCTTCGACCGCGGTGCTCAGCCACGGCTGGGCAGCCGGCCGCCGCGTCTGGGGCACGGTCGCCGACCGCCTCATCCGCAGCGGCCACCGCGTCGTGTTCTATGACCAGCGCGGGCACGGCGCGTCCCGGATGGGCACAGCGCCGATCGCCGTCGACCGGCTCGGCCGGGACCTGGCCGCGGTACTGGAGGCCGTCGGCGCCGAACAGGCGGTCGTCGTCGGGCATTCCGGCGGCGGCTTCGCCGCCCTCGCCCACGCCTCGGGCACCGCGGCACAGGAGGCGGCGGGACCGGCCCGGGCCCCGGGCGAGCGGGTGGGCGGCCTCGTGCTGGTGAGCACGGCCGCCCACGGCCAGGACACCGCCGAGGGCGAGGTCCGCATGATGGGCAGCCCGCTGTTCTCCCGAGCGCTGGCACGGCCGGCGCTGGGCCGCAGGCTCCTCGCGGGGACCATGGGCAAGCGCCCCGACCCCCGCCTGCTGGAGGTCCACCGGCAGATGTTCGCATCGACCCCGGCCCAGGTGCGCGCGGCATGCTTCCGGTGCTCGCGCGGCATGGACATGCGTGCGGCGCTGGCGTCGGTCCAGGTGCCGGCGGCGGTACTGGCCGGCACCGCGGACCGGACCGTTGCGCCGCTGCTGGGCCGGGCGGTGGCCGAAGCGATACCCGGGGCCGGGTTCGAGCAGATCGCCGGGGCCGGCCACATGCTGCCGCTGGAGGCGCCGACCGCCGTGGTCGAGGCCGTCGGCGCGGTCGCCCGCAGGGTCCGCGGCGGTGACCGCCAGGCGGCCGGGTGATCGAGGAGCTGCTGCCGGCGGGCTGCGCGGCCGCCGAGGCATTCGGCGGTTCCACCGCGGTCGCCCTGTTTCCGCAGGAGGCCGCGCTCATGGCAGGCCGGGTGCCGCGGCGGCGCCGCCAGTTCGCCACCGGGCGGGCGTGCGCCCGCCGCGCGCTGGGCCGGCTGGGGGTGCCGCCCGCCCCCCTGCTCCCGGGGCCGGGCGGCGCGCCGGAGTGGCCGCAGGGCGTGGTCGGCAGCATCACCCACTGCGACGGCTACTTGGCAGCCGTCGTGGCCCCCGCCGGTGAGGCGGCGGCGATCGGCATCGATGCCGAACCCGCCTTGCCGCTGCCCGAAGGCGTCCGGTCGCTGGTGGCCGGTCCGCAGGAGCGAACGGCTTTGGCGGCCCTCGACGCGGCGGGGGAGGCGGCGTACTGGGACCGGCTGCTGTTCAGCGCGAAAGAGGCGGTCTACAAGGCGTGGTACCCGCGCGCCCGGCGCTGGTCGGCCTTGCGCGAGATCGCGGTGGACCTTGAGCCGGGCGGCACGTTCACCGCCCGCGCGCCCGAGGGCGGCGGCTCCGGCGGCGCGCCGGAGTACTCCGGGTGCTGGCTGGTGCGGTCGGGGCTGCTGCTGACCGCGGTGCTGGAGCCCGCGGGCGAGGGGGCGCCGTGGGCGGCGGCCGGGTTCAGCGGTTGAGCAGTACCGGGGAGGGTTCGCTGCTGTGGGTCTGCGGCGGCGGCGGTGCGACCTGCCCGCGGGTGCGGTACTCCTGCGGGCTCAGGCCGTGTTCGCGCTTGAACGCCGCGCTCAAGGCGAACGCGCTGCTGTAGCCGACGCGGCGGGACACGGAGTCGACGGTGGTGTCGGGTTCGTGCAGCAGGTCGGCGGCCAGGGTCAGGCGCCAACTGGTGAGGTAGGCCATGGGCGGTTGGCCCACGAGCGAGGTGAACCGCCGCGCGAATCCCGCCCGGGAAATGCCGACTTTGGCGGCCAGCGCCGCCACGGTCCAGGCGTGCGAGGGGTTCTCGTGGACCAGCCGCAGCGCCGGGCCGACGACGGGATCGCTCTGCGCCCGGTACCAGGCGGGTGCGGTGTTGGTGTCGGAGGACAGCCAGTCGCGCAGCACGTTGACCAGCAGCAGGTCCAGCAGCCGGTCCAGCACGAGCTGCTGGCCGAATTTCTCGCGGTTGATTTCGGCGGCGAGCAGCGACACCAGGGCGGTGTCGGTGGCACCGGACTCCTGCACGAGCAGTTCGGGCATCGTGGTCAGCAGCCGCCGGCCGATTTCGCTGGGCGCCTGGTAGGTGCCGCTGAGCATGACCGAGGCGCCGTCGTGGATGTCGTCGCCCCAGGTGCGGATGCCCAGGGACATGTACTCGGTGACGTCCTGGCCGGCCGAGGACGTGCAGCGCTGTTCGGGATCGACGGTGACCTGCACCGGTGTGGCGGGGGAGTCGGCGATCGTGTAGGGCCGCGGCCCGCGGATCACGGCAACGTCGCCCGGGTGCAGCGGTGTCGGCGGGCCCTGGGCCGGGATGATGCAGGCGCCGCCGTGCACCATGGTGACGACCGAGACCGGCGCCCGGTCCTCGACCCGCAGCGACCACGGCGGCGTGAACACCGACCGGAGCAGGAACGCCCCGCGTGCCTTCGGGCTCTCCAACAGAGCTGTGAGCGCGTCCATGGTTCAATAATAGGCCGCAGCCGGTGATTTTCCACCCCGGCCAGGCGATGGAAACGGAAAGTACGAGCCTTCTTCATATTCGGCCTATCCGATATTCTCCTGTGCCGGATCGGTAACCGCGGTGCCGGTATCGGTACCGGTATCTGCATCGGGTATCGGTATCCGCATCCGCACCGGCGCGCCGGCGGCCCGGAAATCCCCCGCGGAAGAGCGTCCGCACCGGGATGCACGCGCGGACCGGCCGGTGCGAGGCGGCGGACACGAACATCTCCTTAACATCGACGGGATGGTTTGCATGGAACTTGCGCAGTTGTCGCTGTCCGCTGCGGCGGTGGCGGCCGGAATGGTCGCGGGACTCTTCTTCGCGTTCTCCTGCGCGGTCATGCCCGCATTGCGCCGCACACCCGACGCGGTATTTGTCGAGGTGATGCAGCGGGTCAACACCGCGATTCTGAACGGCTGGTTCCTCATCGTCTTCCTGGGCGCACCGCTTGCCACGGCGGCCACCGTGGTACTGGGCCTCTCCGGCGGCGACCGCCGGGTACTTGTTCCGGTGGCCGCCGCTCTCGTGTTCAATCTGGCGATGATCGCCGTTACCCGGATATTCAACATCCGGATGAACAACGAATTGGCCGGGGCGGGATCGGGCGGCTCCGCGGCCGGCCTCGCGGCCGCGCGGCGCCGGTTCGAGGGGCCGTGGACCCGGTGGAACAACGTCCGCACGCTGCTGTCGCTCGCGTCGGTGTGCTGCCTGGTGTGGGCGCTGGCGGTGGAGGCGGGCACAGGAGCGGCACTCTGAGTCAGGGACCGTAGACGCTCGCATATGCGTGCGCGCTTCAGGGCTATGGTTCGCCGGCCTGCGCCGGGATTGACTTGAACCATGACCACACAGGAAAGCACAGCACAGACCATGCCAACGCTGGTGACCGGCGGCACCGGCAAGACCGGGCGCCGGGTCGCCGAGCGGCTCACCCAGCGCGGCCGGGCCGTGCGCAACGGCTCGCGCTCCGCGCAGCCGCCGTTCTCCTGGGAGGACTCCGCCACCTGGGACGCCGCACTGGAAGGTGTCGGCGGCGTGTACATCTGCTTCCAGCCCGACCTCGCCTTCCCGGGCGCCGCCGAGACCGTCGGCCGGTTCGCGCAGCTGGCGGTCTCGAAGGGCGCCCAGCGCCTGGTCCTGATGTCGGGCCGGGGCGAGGACGGCGCCGTGGCCGCGGAGAAGGCGGTGCAGGAGGCCGGCGCCGAGTGGACCATCGTCCGCTGCAGCTGGTTCAACCAGAACTTCAACGAGAGCTTCTTCCTGGACCCGGTCCTCAGCGGTGAGCTGGCGCTGCCCACGGCAGACGCCGTCGAGCCGTTCGTCGACGCCGAGGACATCGCCGACGTGGCCGCCGCCGCGCTGAGCGAGCCCGGCCACGCGGGCCAGGTCTACGAGCTGTCCGGTCCCCGGCTGCTGAGCTTCGCCGAGATCGCGCAGGAGCTTTCCACGGCAACCGGGCGCGACATCCGCTACGTCCCGGTTTCCAGCGACGAGTTTCGCGCGGTCCTGCGTGAGAACGGTCTGCCCGAGGAATTCGCCGACCTGTTCGAGATGGTGCTGGACGGGCGCAACGCCCACCTCACCGACGGGGTCGAGCGGGCGCTGGGGCGCAAGCCGCGCGACTTCCGCGAGTTCGCGGCCGCTGCTGCGGCCACCGGGGTCTGGAACCCCTGAACCGGCCGCTGCGGCGGACTTGGCCGGTGCCCGCCGCGTGCGGAGGGCACCGATACGGGCGGAATACCAAGAGGGGCGCAAGATGGGGATCGAGGCGGGCACCGACCGGATCGCAGCAGCCGGGGTCGGGCCCAAGGGGAACGCGGGAGGCACTGCGGCCGGCGCCGTTCTCGCGGGAGCCGCAGTGGGGACCGGGCTCATGGCGGGCCTGTTCTTCGCCTTCGACGTGGGCGTCATGCCGGGGCTGGCCAAAGCCGGCGACCCGGAGTTCGTCCGCGTCATGCAGCACATCAACCGGGAGATCGAGAACGGCCTGTTCGGGCTGGTGTTCCTCGGTGCCTTCCTCGCGACCGGGGTGGCGGCCGTGCTGCAGCACCGGCTCGGCCGCCACCGCACCGCCCTGTGGGTATGGGGGGCGCTCGTGTGCTACGCGGGGATGCTGGTGGTCACCGCCGGGGTCAACATCCCGCTCAACAACGCACTGGCCCGGGCGGGCAACCCCGGGGAGATCGCCGACCTCCACGCGGTGCGCACCGCCTTCGAGGGACCGTGGCGCCTGGCCAACGCGGCCAGGACCGCCAACTGCACGGCCGCTCTGGGGCTGCTGGCCGGTGCCCTGCTCCGGCACGGCCGGCCGGGCGGACCCAAGGGACGGTAAAGGGGTAACCGGAAACGGTGCCGGGACCGGCCCTGGCCGTGCGGAGGTCCGCACGGCCAGGGCCGCAGGCGGTGGCGGCGGAGCGGTCTCGCCGGGCGGGCGCGCGCCGCAACAGGGAAGGCGGGTTCAGACGTGCTGAGTACGCGAGGCGTGCGGGGCGAGGTGGCCGAGCCCGCCGGTACCGTCGAACCCGCGGAGCCGGATCCGGCCCTGTTCCGGGCTTGGCGGACCGTCCTCTTCCGAACGGAGCAGGTCGATGTACATGCGCTGGACCTCCGGCGCCGGATCGACGCCGAGCTGTTCGGCAAGGAGTTGCCGCAGCTCGTGGTAGGCGCTGAGAGCCTCGGCCCGGTTGCCGGCGGAGGCCAGCGCGGCGATCCGGCAGCGGTGCGCGCTTTCGCGGAACGGCGCGTGGCGGATCGCCGTGTTGGCGTAGCGCAGGGCGCGGTACCTGTCGTGCAGCGCCGAGGACGCCAGACTCGCCAGCTCCAGGGCTGCCAGCCGCAGTGCGTCGACCCGCTCGCGCACGCCGATGACCCAGTCGCCGTCGTGGGCGGAGAGGAATCCCCCTTCCAGGCCGGCGGCCGCGCTTTCGGCGAACCGGCACGCCGCGCGGTGGTCCTCCAGGGCGAACGCCTCGGCCGCCTTGGTCACCGCCGCTTCCGCGTGTTCGAGGTCGATGCGGGCGCCGGCGGGCAGCCGCAGGAAGTAGCAGCCGCCCTGGGAGGTCAGCGAACCCGCCGCCTCCTCGGAAGCGGCGCCGGCCAGGAAACCGCGCACGCGGCTCACAATGCTGCGTAGCGCCGAGGGCCAAGTGTTGGGCAGGCCTTCCGGCCAGACCGTGTCGGCGAGTTGCTCGCGATTGGTCCCCTGGGACCGTTCCATAACAATTCGTGCGAACGCCACCTGAGCCTGCGGACTCGTCAAACTGCGAGTGGACCCGCCCGTTTTTTCAATTTTCACGAGTCCGGTGAGGCTGATTTGCAAGTCTGCTGTGCTCATGCTTACCCCTTACATAGAGCCTACCTTCACACCGCTCACCAAGTGAAGATCGTGATATTTATCGGCTCGCGTGTCAAGAGTTAAGGAAGACCGGAAGCGGACCTGGGAAATAACCTGGATAACCGGCCTCCCCCAGGGTCAGCGGGCCCGTCGTGCCTTGTCGCAGCCGGTATTAACCGTCACGCTTCGAACCGCTGCATTCACTCTCGGTTTGTTTTAGGGGGTGAAAAACAGGTGTTGCGGCACGGGTCGGTCGTTCGTTTGTTCGGCGCCATATGCCATGCGGAATCTTTTTACCTGGTCCTCATGTTGCGCTTCTCTTGCGCGTCTCCGATACGAACTTCCAACGCTCTTCTGTTGCGCCGGTCTTGCGTGCGGTTCAGTAGAAATATTTCCGCGCCGGAGACCCGCCGACAAAGCCCGCGGGATCCGCCCAACCATCAATGAAGGAGACGCGTGTGACCCCGTCATCGGCCGCCTGGGGTGTACTGCAAGAAAGATTGGCTGCTACGGAGCGGCGCGTCCGGTCACTGGAATCCGAGCCCGACCGGCGCAACAGTTTCATGCCGTATGTAGTTGAACGGGATACGGCATATGCCGAAGTCGAGGGCTCGCGGCTGCTGATGATGTCCGGATACGGCTACCTCGGCCTGGCCGGCGACGAACGGGTGGTCGCCGCAGCCAAGTCCGCGCTCGGCAAGTACGGGACGGGCAACCACGGCGTCCGCGCGCTGGCCGGCACCATCCCCCTGCACCACGAGCTGGAGGAGGAGATCGCCCGATTCGCCGGACGCGAGTCCGCGCTGGCCTTCGGCTCCGGCTACGCGGCCAACGTTGGCACAGTGGGCGGCCTGGTCGGATCCGGCGACACCGTGTTCATCGACAAGTACGACCACGCCAGCATCGTCGACGGCTGCCGGCTGAGCGGCGCGGAGGTGACCCGCTTCCGCCACAACGACACCGAGCACCTGGCGCGGCGGCTGGCCGCCTCGACGACCCGCGGGTTGCGGTTGGTCATCGTCGACAGCGTCTACTCCATGGACGGCGACATCGCGCCGCTTCCCGAGTTGCGGCGGGTCTGCGACGAATACGGCGCGCTGCTGATGGTCGACGAGGCCCACGCACTCGGTGTCATCGGCGCCACAGGCGGCGGCATCGAGGAGCACTTCAACGGCGAGGTCCGCGTCGACGTGAAGCTGGGCACCCTGTCCAAGGCGATCCCGTCGATGGGCGGGTGGGTCGCGGGAGACCGCGCCCTCATCCAGCACCTGAAGTACGCGGCGCGCCCCTTCCTGTTCTCCGCCGCCCTCGCTCCCGCGCAGGCGGCAGCCGCGCTGGAAGCCCTGCGGATTCTGCGCGCCGAGCCCGAACGGGTCGCCCGCACCCAGAGCGAGTCGGCGCGGCTGCGCGGTCTGCTCCACGACGCCGGCCTGCGCACCGCGGCGAGCGAGACCGCGGTGATCCCGCTGATCGCGGGCAGCGACGAGACCGCCTACGACTTCGCGACGGCCTGCCGCCACGAGGGCGTCATCGCGCTTCCGGTGGTCACTCCGGCCGTGCCCAATGACCTCGCGCGGCTGCGGATCGCGGTCACCGCCCGGCACAGCAAGGCCGACATCGACTTCGCCGCCGAGGCGTTCATCAAGGCCGCCCGCGCCGCCGCGGTACCGCCCGCCTGAGGCGCCGGCCGCCCGAGACCGCACCTGCCCGAGAAACCGCCCGCTGAGGCACCGTTGGAGTGGACGCGAGTTCCGATGCGCAGACCATCCAGACCACACGTCGCGATCACCGGCTTGGGCGTGGTCACGCCCGCCGGCTGCAGCCCCGGCGAACTGTGGGCCGGCCTACGGGCCGGAGAATCCACCGCCACGGTGCTCACGGCGCCCGACCTCGCCCAGGACCGGCTGCACTTCGGCTGCCCGGTGCGCGGGTTGGGCCAGGCCCGTGAGATCTCGGCCAAGGACGCCCGCAGGCTCGACCCGTTCACGCTCTACGGCACCACGGCCGCGTTGGCGGCCCACCGCGACGCCGGCAGCCCCGCACCCGACCCCGGCCGCAGCGCGATCGTCGTCGGCAACGCCGTCGGCGGCCGCACCACCAGCGACCGCGAAAGCCGCAACTTCGCCGAACAGGGCGCCGGGCGGGTCAACCCGCTGATGCCGCTGATGACCATGCCCAACGCCGCCGCCGCCCGGATCGCCATGGACCTCGGGTGGCAGGGCCCTGCCACGACCATCGCGACGACCTGCTCCAGCGGCGCCGACGCGATCGGCCACGCACTGCTGCTCCTGCAGACGGGGCGGGCCGACGCGGTGCTGGCGGGCGGCTGCGAATGCACCCTGACCCCCGTGACCCTCGCGGCGTTCGCCAACCTCAACGCCGTCTCCAAACGCGCCGACCGCCCCGACCGGGCGTCGCGGCCCTTCGACACCGACCGCGACGGGTTCGTCATGGGCGAGGGCGCCGGGTTCGTCGTACTGGAGCGCAGCGCGGACGCCCGTGCGCGCGGAGCCGCCCCCTACGCCGAAATCGCCGGATACGGCGCGACCTCCGACGCCTACCACCTGTCCATGCCGCGGCCCGACGGCAGCGGAGCGGCCGGGGCCATGGCGGGCGCCATCGCCGACGCGGGCCTGGCGCCGTCCGACATCGTGCACGTCAACGCGCACGGCACCTCCACCCCGCACAACGACCGGACCGAGGCCGCAGCGCTGCACACCGTGTTCGGCGCCGCCCCTCCGCCGGTCACCGCACCCAAGGGCGTCCTGGGGCACCTGATCGGCGCCGGCGGTGCCGTGGAGCTCATCGCGGCCGTGCAGGCCATGGTGCGCTGCGAGGTCCCCCCCACCGCCAACCACGAGCACACGGAGCCGGGCCTGGACATCGACGTCGTGCACGGCGCACCGCGCCCGGTGCCCTCGGGCCCCGCCCTGACCAACTCCTTCGGATTCGGCGGGCACAACGCCGCCCTGGTGGTGACGCCCGCATGACCGCGCCCCGCCCCGCGATCGAGGACACCCCGATGCCGATCGACCCCGGACCCGCCACCCACCGCACCGCCGACCCGCGGCAGATGGCCCGCCACCGCGCCGCGCTCCGGGCCGAGCCGGCACCGGCGGCCGCACCGGAACCCTCGGCCATCTACCCGTTCGTGCTCGCCCACCCGGTCGCCGAGTCCGCCGTGCGCCGCATGGCCGAGAACGGCGGCGAGCCGCCGCACGTCGTCCACCTGAGCCAGGAGATCCGGATCCGGCGGCTACCCCGCCCCCACGAGCGGATCGGTACCGCTCTGCAGGTGCTGGGCGTGCGCACCCAACCACGCGGCAGCACCGTCGCCGTGGCCATCACGTTAAGCGGCGAAGGCGGCGAGGACGGAGAAGGCGCCCAAGGGGGCGGCCCCGTCGGCGAACTGGTGAGCACGGTACTGCTGTCCGGCACCTCCCTGGAGGCCTTCGGCGAGGTCCCGCGGCCGGCGGCGCCCGTGCGGGGCGACCCCGGCGAGGCCGCCGTGCTGACCCACAGCCTCAGCGCGGAGTGGATCGCGCGCTACGCCGAGGCCGCCGACGACCGCAACCCCATCCACCTGGACCCCGCGGCGGCGCGCGCCGCCGGATTCGGCACGGTCATCGCGCACGGCATGGGCGTGGCCGGCCTGGTCTGCGAAGAGATCGTCGACCGCTTCGCCGGCGGCTCGCCCGCACGGGTGCTGTCGATCGGCGCGCGCTTCTCGGCGCCCGTCGAGGCCGGCGAGCCGGTGGAGACCACCCTGCAGCCCGATGCCGGCGCCCGCGTCATCGGCTTCTCCTGCCGGACCGCCGCGGGCCTGGCGATCAAGGGCGGCCGGGTGGAGCTCGCCGGCCCCCGCGGCGCAGCGGAGCGCGAAGCCGATGCCTGACCACCGCGATCCGGTCGCCGGGATCCTCGAACAGGTGCGGCGGCGACCGCAGGCTCCGGCGCTGCTCTGGAACGGAACACAGGTCACCTACAGCGAACTCCACGCCCAGGCGTGCCGCGAACGCGACCGGATCACCCGCCTGGGCCGGACGGAGGAACCGGTCGCGGTCCTGGCCGGCAAGTCGCCGGAAGCGGTGGCGCTGGTGCTGGCCTGCCTGCTGCTGCGCCGCCCCGTTCTGCTGCCCTCGACCGCCCTGGCCGATGCCCAACTGGCCGACCTTGCCGCCCAAGCGGGCTGCTGGCACATCCTCACCCCCGAGGGGGCACCCGAGCGGCCGCTGCCGGCAGGGGGCGGGACCCCGCGGACACCGCCGGCGGAAACGGCCGTCATGCTCACCACATCGGGATCCACCGGCCTGCCCAAGATCGTGCCGCTGGAGGCCGCGGCCGTGGACCGCTTCATCGCGTGGGCGGCTCCGGCGTTCGGCATCGGCCCCGGTACCCCGGTGCTCAACTACGCACCGCTCAACTTCGACCTGTGCCTGCTCGACGTGTGGGCGGCGTTGGCCCGCGGCGCACCGGTCGTGCTGGTCGACCCCGACCAGGCGATGAACGGCAGGCACCTGCTCGACCTCGTGGTGGGACACGGCGTGCAGGTCGTGCAGGCGGTGCCCATGGCCTACGGGCTGCTCGCCGACGCGGCCGCCGCGGCGGGCACCGATGCGCCGTCGGTGCGGCACGCGCTGTTCACCGGCGACGCCATGCCCGAACGCACACTCGCCGCGATGCCCGGGCTGCTGCCCGCGGCCCGGCTGTACAACATCTACGGCTGCACCGAAACCAACGACAGTTTCAGCTACGAGGTGCCGGCCGCCGAGGCGAAAGCGGGACGGGGACCGCTGCCGATCGGGACCCCGCTACCCGGCGCGGAGGCGCTGGTCCTCGACGAACAGGGACGCGAGGTCGATGCGGCCGGAGCGGGCGAACTCTACGTGCGCACCCCGTTCCAGTCTCCCGGGTACCTCGACCCGGCGAAACGCGCCGAGCGGTTCACCGCCCATCCGCTGGGGCGCGACGACCGCTGCTGGTACCGCACCGGCGACCTGGTGGAGCGCGGCGCCGCAGGCGCACTGCGGCTCACCGGCCGCGCCGACTTCCAGGTCAAGATCCGGGGGACCGCCGTCAACACGGCGGAAGTGGAGCGGGTGCTGCTGGCACACCCCGATGTGCTGGAAGCGGGGGTCGCCGCCGCAGGCGACCCGGTGGCCGGCCGCCGCCTGGTCTCGGCGATCCGGCGCGCGCCCGGGTCGGGCCTGAACAGCCTCACCCTGCGCGGGTACCTGTCCCGCAACCTGCCGCGGGCGGCGGTGCCGTCGGTCGTGCGGATCTGCGACGAGCCGCTGGCCAAGACCGCGACCGGCAAGGTCGACCGCGGTGCCCTGGAGGCTCCGGCCGACGGCTCCGGCCGCCGCCCGGAAACCGGAAACGACCCAACCGCGAAAGGAACACCGCAATGAGCCACGCAGACGCCATCCGCAAGTTCGTCATAACCGAGTTCCTGCCCGACCTGAGCCCGGGCGACCTCGCCGACGACCACGACCTGATCACCGACAGCGTCATCGACAGCGTCGGCACCCTCAAACTGATCGCCTGGGTCGAGAACACCTTCGACCTGCGGGTCGGCGACACCGAACTGAACCCGGACAACTTCCGCACCGTCACCGCCATCGACGACTTCATCGCACGGATGCGCGCCGCCGAAGCGGCGGAGAACTGACCATGCACGAGGTGATCACCGACCTGCTGAACCGGCGCCCGGTGACCCGGGCCGCGGACTGGCGGACGCTGTGGGGCCGGCTCGGCGCGGGCGAACTGGACCGGGCCGAAACGGCCGCGCTGCTGGGCTCCCTCGCCACGCGGCTCCCCGACGCCGCAACCCTGCGCGCACTGCTCGACTCGTTCTCCGGGCCGGCGCCGGCCTCCGCCGGGCGGCGCTGGCCCGGGACCGTCAACACCGTCGGAACCGGCGGCGGTCCGGCGACGTTCAACGTCTCCACCGCGGCCGCGTTCGTGGCGGCGGCAATGGGCGCCCGCGTCGTCAAGACGGGGTCGCGCGCCTACACCAGCCGGCTCGGCTCGGTCGACCTGCTGGAACGGCTGGGGATCCGGTTGACCGGCTCGTCGGCGGAGACCGCCGATGCGGTGGACCGCGACGGCATCGCCTTCGCCGGGCCGTTCGTCTACCCGGCGGAGCTGACCGGACTGGCGCGGTCGATGGCACCGGTGGCGCTGCGGCCCTTCGGGCGCTTCCTCAACGCCGTCGGCCCGTTCCTGGCCGACCTGCCGGTCGCCGCCCAGGTCACCGGGGTCTCGGCCGCCATGCCGCTGCCGGAACTCCGCCGGTTGGCGGAAAGCGCCGACGACCGGCTGATCTGGCTGTGCACCAACGGCCTCGGCGCCGACGAGCTGCTCGGCTTCTGCGACAACACCGTTTACACCAACCGCTCCGGCCCGGCCGGGGGCGGCGGCTCCGAGATGCGGCTGCGCCGCGGTGAACTGCTGCCCGAGCGCGGGAGCATCGAGGACCTCGCGCCGCCCGACCCGGAGGGTGCCGTGGACCACTTCCACGACGTGCTGGGCGGCCGCGCCGGCGCCGCGGCCACCGACACCGTCTGCCTCAACGCCGCTGCCATGGCGGTGGCGGCGGGCACGGCCGCCGACTGGCACCAAGGCCTGGACTCCGCCAGAGACGCGGTCGCCGGCGGCGCCGCCCTGGAGGTGCTGGAGCGGCTGCGCCGGCGGCCGGACACGTCCCGCCCCCTGCAGCGAAGCGGGGGCCGGCATGGCTGAGTTCTTCGCCGGCGGCCCGGACGGCACCCCGGGCCGAACACCGGGGCTGGCCGTGTTCCTGAACGCGGGCGACCCGCCGCTGGACGTGCTCTCGGACATCGTCCTCATGCTGGACGAGGCAGGGGTCGAGTGCCTGGAGCTGGCGGTGCCGTTCCCGGACTCGGTCACCGATGGGCCGGTGGTGCAGCGCTCGGCGCACCGCGCCCTCGAACGCGGTACGGACTTCGACGCCGCGCTCGGGTTCGTCGCGCGGATGCGGCCGCACCTGGCGCGGCTGCGGATCGCGCTGCTGGCCGACTGGAGCCACTCGATCCGGCCGCGCGGTCTCGACGCGGCGCTCGGCGGTGTCGCCGAGTCCGGTGCGGACGCGCTCCTGGCCCATGCCGTGCCGCCGCGGATGCGCGAGGAGTACTACGGGGCGGCGCACCAGCGCCGGGTCCCGATCGTCACGACCTGCTATGCGCAGTCGCGTCCGGAGGTGGCGGCCGAGGCGGCCGCCAACGCCACCGGTTACCTGTACCTCGTCGCCCGTTACGGGCGCAGCGGCACCGGCCCGGTCGGCGGGCACGCTGCGCTGGCGGGCACGGTCGCGCGGCTGCGGCAGAGCACGCCGGCCCCGATCGCCCTCGGGTTCGGGGTCCGCACCGCGGAGGACGTGGCGGCCGTGGCCGCATCGGGGGCCGACGCCGCCGTCATCGGTTCGGCGAGTGTGACCCGGATCGAGCAGGCCCGGCTGGACGGGGCCGACCCCGTCGCCCGGCTCCACGAGTTCGTGGGCGAGTGCCGCCCGCCGGCCACCCGCGACTTCCACCAAGCCGGCCAGGCCGGCTGAACCGGCCACGCAACCCCGCTGCACCCGACCAAGCCCGCACCACCGACCGCACCGGCCCTGCAGGGCCACCTACCGACTCAGGGAGTGCACATGATCATCCGGGATCTGGAGAACGTGAAGACCGTCGACTGGGGCAACGGGGTGAGCCGGCGCTTCCTGCTCCAGCAGGACGGTGTGGGCTACAGCCTCACCGACACCCTCGTCCGCGCCGGAACCAAGTCCCGCCTGGAGTACCGCAACCACATCGAGGCCTGCTACTGCATCGAGGGGTCGGGGGCCGTCATCGAGCTCGACGGCACGATCCATCCGATCCGCCCCGGGCGGATGTACGCACTCGACCGGCACGACCCCCACTTCCTGGCGGCCGACGACCACACCGACATGCGGCTGGTATGCGTCTTCGCCCCGGCGCTGCAGGGCGACGAGGCGCACCGGCTCGACGACTCCCTCGCCTCGGCGTACTGAGGTGCTACCGGACGTGTTCGAGGCGACCACCGACGCGGTGGCACTGCGCAAGGGGCTGGCCGACTGGGGCGACGACCTCAGCGCCGGCCACATCGAGGCAGACCGGGCCGGCGAGTTCCCCTGGCCGAAATGGCGGATGCTGCAGCGCAGCGGGCTGCTCGGACTGCCGTTTCCTGAACGGTGGGGCGGGCTGGACCGGTCGCTGCCGGAGGTCCTGTACGTGCTGGAGGGACTGGGCGAGCACTGCCGCGACTCCGGACTGAGCTTCTGCGCCACCACCACGATGGCCAGCACCGGGGTCCCCCTGGACCTGTTCGGCACCGCCGGACAGCGGGAGCGGTACCTGCCCGGCATCTGCTCGGGCGAGCTGATCGGGGCCCACGCCATCACCGAGTCGGAGAGCGGATCAGACGCGTTGGCGATGAGCACCCGTGCCGAGCGGCAGGGCGACGGAGACGGATTCGTCCTGCACGGCAGCAAACTGTTCGTCACCAACGCCCCGATCGCCGACGTGTTCGTCGTCTACGCGCGCACCCACCCCGACGGAGGCCCGCTGGGGACAACGGCGTTCCTGGTGGACAAGGACACGCCGGGCGTGGAGTGCGGGCCGCCGGCCGAGAAGATGGGCCTACGCACCTCGCCGATGGCCGAGCTGTCCCTGGACGGCGTCCAGGTCGGCCGGGACCGGGTGCTGGGCCGGGTCGGCGGCGGATTCCTGGTCATGGACCAGGTGATGAAACGCGAGATCCTCTTCACCGCCGCCGTGCACGCCGGCGAGATGGGCCACCGGTTGCAGCGTTGCCTGGACTACGCCAAGCACCGGCACGCCTTCGGTAAGGCGATCGGCTCCTACCAGTCGGTCACCAACCGGATCGCCGACATGCGGATCCGCGTCGAGACCGCCCGCAAGTGGATCTTCGGCACCGGGGAACGCCTCGCGGCGGGCCGCGACGTCACGGTCGATCTGGCCGCGACCAAGCTCGTCACCAGCGAAGCGAACCTGGCCGGCAGCCTGGCGGCCGTCAACCTGTACGGCGGCCACGGTTACATGGTCGAGCAGGGCCTGGAACAGGAGGTCCGCAACGCCGTGGGCGGGACCGTCTACTCGGGCACGAGCGACATCCACTACAACCGCATCGCCGCGGCGCTGGGACTGGACCCGTGAGCGCGCAGCGCCCCGCCCCGCCCGGCCCGCCCGCCCTGCCCGGCGGCCGGGCGGGGCGGCTGCTCAAAGCATGCGGCGCCGTCACCGCCCAAGAGGTCGCAGCGCTGGCGGCCGGCGGGGCGGACCTCGTGGGGCTCTGGCACCGGATCCCCGGCGGCCGCGCGGACCTGCCGGAGCACACGGTGGCCGAACTGGCGGCCGGCGCCCGCTCCGGCGGCGTGGAACCGGTGCTGGTCACCTTCGCCAACGACCCGGGGGTGCTGGCGGCAGCGGCCGCGGGCACCGGCGTGCGCTGGTTGCAGCTGCACGCCTACCAGCTTCCGGCCGTGGTGCGCAGCGTGCGCGAGGCGGTACCCGACGCCGTGCTCATCAAGGTGCTGCACGTGGACGAAGACGGCGACTGCCTCGAACTGCGGATGGCCGGCGCCTACACCCGCGCGGGCACCGACCTGTTCCTGCTCGATACCGCGACCGCCGGCGGCCGGATCGGCAGTACCGGCAGGGCCCTGGACCAAGACCGCGTGCTCGGTATCGCCGCCCGCCTGCCGGGACCGTTCCTGCTGGCCGGCGGAATCACCGCGCGCCGCCGAGCGGAGTACGGGCAGGTCGCCGACCACCCGCTGTTCGCCGGAGTGGACGTCGACACCGGGGCCCGCGACACCGCCGGGCGGTTGTCCGAAACAGTGGTCGCCGAACTCTCCCGCGCCTGGCAGACCGGGCACGGGCCGCGAAAGGAGCGCAGCTGATGGCCAACGGCTTCATCGACGCCCTGCTTGGGGCGGACCGGCCGGTGATCGCCGAGATCAAGCGCCGGGACCCCCACGGCGCCGACCTCTTCGCCGGCCGCGGGCCGGCCGACATCGTCGCCGCCTACGAGCGGGCCGGCGCACCGTGCCTCTCGGTGGTCACCGGATCGTGGTTCGGCGGCGATGCGCTGCTGCTGCGCGAGATCGCCGGCCTGACGCGGCTACCGGTGCTGCAGAAGGACTTCATCACCAGGCGCGACCAGATCGGGCAGGCCCGGGACAACGGTGCGGCGGCGGTGTTGATCACGGCCGAGCTGCTGCCCTGGGAGGCGCTGCAGGCGCTGGTCGCCGCCTGCCTGGACAGCGGCATGACCCCGTTCGTCGAAGTGACCGCGGCGGAGCAGGCGGCCGCGGTACCGCGCGCCGGCGAGTGCGTGATCGCGGTCAACAACAAGGACATCCAGCACCGCGAACGCGGCGCCGGCGACACCGGCCGCAGCCTCGCGCTGCTGCCCGCGCTGCTGGAGGCGGGCACCCGCTGCCCGGTCAGCGCCAGCGCCATCGGCGACCCGCACGTGGGCGCCCGGCTGCTGGACGCCGGGTTCGCCGGGCTGCTGGTGGGAACGGCGCTGCTGCGCGATGGCGACCCCGAGGGGTGGCTGCGCGCCGCGGCCCGCACGGGCGCCCCGCCCAGCGCGCCGCCCGCCGCGGATCCGGCAACGCCGGCCCCGCTCGGCGGGCGCCAGTGAACGCACCACCGCCAACGCTGCCGGCCGGCACCGGCATCCACCGCGTCCGGCTCGATACGGGTTCCGGCACCCTGTCGGGCCTGCTGGCCCGGCCTGCACAGCCCGAAGAGCCCGCACAGCCTCCCCGGTCCGGCGGCGCCCCGCGACCGGTCATCGTGGCGGTCCACGGCCGCGCCATGCGGGCCGACTACTTCCACGGCCGGGCCCACCCCGATCTCTCGCTGCTGGACCTGGCGGTTTCCCGCGGGCACACCGTCCTCGCCCTGGACCGTCCCGGATACGGCGAATCGGCCCGCCAACTGCCCCAGGGCCAGACGGTGAGCGAGCAGTCGGCGACCGTGCACGCGGGACTGCGTTCCTTTGCCGCGGCCGCCGGCGCGGTATCCGGCTTCAATGTGCTCGCGCATTCGCACGGCGGCAAGCTCGCTCTGCAGCTCGCCGCCGACGACTCCGCGGGCCTGATCCGCGCACTGGACATCTCCGGGTGCGCGGTCGAGTACTCCGACGCGGCCCGCGGCCTGCCCTCGTCCCTGGGTGCCGGGGCGCCGCGGCTGAACTGGGGGCCGCTGCGGCTCTACCCGCCGGGAACGTTCCAGCAGGCCCGCAGCCTGCTTGCCCCTACTCCGCCCAGGGAGGACGGCGAATGGTCCTTGTGGCCGCACCAGTACCGCCGCATCGCCCCGCGGGTGGCGGTACCGGTGCGGTTCACCTTTGCCGACCACGAGGCGTGGTGGCGGCTGGCAGCGAGTGACCTGGCCGAACTGACCGGGGCGCTCACCGCCGCACCCCGGGCGGAGGTCCACCACCAGCGCGACGCCGGACACAACATCAGCCTCGGCTGGAGTGCGCGCGCCTACCACCTGCGTGCCCTGGAGTTCTTTGAAACGTGCGCATGATGCGGCGGCGGACCGCCCGGACCTCGGGCGCGTGCCGCTGCCCGGCGGCCGACCGGGGCCGCCGCCGGGCAGCAGGCGGGCACGGGCGGCTCAGGCCGCCCCTACCTCCGTGCTGTCGACCGTCCAAGCGCGGGCCTGGTCGCTGATGGTGACTCCGAGGCCGGGGCGGGCGGAGAGGTGCATGCGGCCGCCTGCGATCTCCAAGTGCTCGTTGAACAGAGGGTTGAGCCATTCGAAGTGCTCGACCCACGGCTCGCGCTGGAACGCCGCGGCCAGGTGGATGTGGATTTCCATGGCGAAGTGCGGCGCCAGCTCCAGCCCTTGCTGGTCGGCCATTGCCATCACCTTGAGGAACCGCGTGATCCCGCCGACACGGGGTGCGTCGGGCTGGACGATGTCCGCGCCGCCGGTGCGGATCAACTCGGCGTGTTCGGCGACGCTGGTCAGCATTTCGCCGGTGGCGATGGGGGTGGAGCAGGCGGCGGCCAGGGCGGCGTGGCCCGCGAAGTCCTGGGCGTCCAGCGGTTCCTCGATCCACACGAGGTCGAATTCCTCCAGGACGCGGCACATCCGCCGCGCGGTGGCGCGGTCCCACTGCTGGTTGGCGTCGACCATGATGGGCGTGCCGGCACCCAGGTGCTCGCGCACCGCGCGCACGCGGGCGATGTCCACGGCGCTGTCGGGGTGGCCGACCTTGAGCTTGATGCCCCCGATCCCGGATTCCACCGCCGCACGCGACTTCTCCAGAACCTCTTCCAGCGGCGCGTTCAGGAACCCGCCGGAGGTGTTGTAGCAGCGCACCGAGTCGCGGTGGGCGCCGAGCAGTTTGGCCAGCGGCAGCCCGGCCCGCTTGGCCTTGAGGTCCCACAGGGCGATGTCGAAGGCGGCGATGGCCTGGACCGCGAGCCCGCCGCGGCCGACCGACGCGCCGGCCCAGGCGAGTTTCTCCCAGATCTTGGCGATGTCGCTGGGGTCCTCGCCCAGCAGGGCGGGGGCGATCTCCTTGGCGTGGGCGAACTGGCCCGGCCCGCCGGCCCGCTTGGAGTAGCTGAAGCCCACCCCCTCGGCCCCCGACTCGGTGGAGATCTCGCAGAACAGCATCGCCACTTCGGTCATCGGACGCTGCCGGCCGGTGAGGACCTTGGCGTCGCTGATCGGGGTGTCCAGCGGCAGGGTCACCGAGGACAGCCGCACCCCGGTGATGCGGTCGACCGTGGCGGGACCGGCGGCAACCAGTGCGGAGTGGGCGGAGGTGCTGGTGGACATCGTGCGGAGTCTCCTTCGCGACGAGGAGGACAAGGGCGATAAGGGGGAAGGGAACGCGGGGTTGGGGGAGGCGGGAGGCCCGCCCCGGGCCGGCGGGGCCGGCGGCGGGAGCGGCGCAGGGCCCGGTGATCGCGGCCCTGCGCCGCTCCCGCCCCGCCGGCCGCGGCGCGTGCGCCGGAGCCGGCTCGGCCGCTCTTAGGGCGTGTTTGGTGGGTCGCTGCCCTACTGCGCGGCCGTCTCGGGTAGGGATTCTCACTCTCGCGGCGTTCTCTGGGCCCCTGACGGGCAAAATGGCGAAGCCGCCCGTTAGGGACGGTCGACAGGGGAACCACCTGGGCCCCCGCTGTGCGATTTTGCGGAGCTTGCGGAGCCCGCACAGTAGGGGAGGCTCCCTCCTCGGCCTTGCGAGAGCGGCACGGGCCCCCGCTCGGCGAAAATGGCGAAGCCCGCCGAGTAGGGGCGGCCCTAACGCAGCACCCCGCGCACCACAGCGCTCCGCGCATCCGGCGCGGGCCACACACGAGTGCGCCGCTCGCTACGGACGGACCCACCAAACAAGCCCTAGCGGGCGTCGTCGATGGCGCCCATGACCTCGCTGTACTCGCCCTCGCGGGCTTCGTCCAGCAGGCCCGACACCGAGTCCTGGAATTCCGAGGTGTCCACGTCGTGGATCTTGATCCCGGCGTCCTCCATCTCCTTGATGGACTTCTCGACCTCCTGGTCCCACAGCTTGCGCTGCTCGGCGATGGAGTCCTGGGCCACATCGCGCAGCAGTTGCTGGTCCTCTTCGCTGAGGGAGTCGAACAGGTCGGCGTTGATCAGCAGCACCTCGGGGATGCGCTGGTGGGCGTCCCTGGTGAAGTGCTTGGCCAGCTCGAAGTGGCCGCTGCTGACGTAGCTGGGCTCGTTGTTCTCCGCACCGTCCAGGACACCGGTCTCCAGCGAGCTGTAAACCTCGCCGTAGTCCATGGTCACCGGCGACCCGCCCATTGCCTCGACCATGTCGGCGTTGACGGTTCCCTCAATGACGCGGATGTTCTGGCCCTCCAGGTCCTCGGGGGACTTGATGGGTTTGTCGACGGTGTAGAAGTTGCGGGCACCGGCCTCGTAGTAGGCGAGCCCCACATAGCCGCTATCGCGCAGGTCGTCCAGCATGCCCTGGGCGTAGTCGCCCTCAAGGAACCGCCAGAGGTGTTCCTCGTCGTCGAAGACGTAGGGCATGGAGAACACCCCGAACTCGGGAACGAACTCCGACACCGGCCCGGTGCTGACCCGGGTCATCTCGGCGGCGCCCATCTGTACCTGCTCCAGGACATCGCGTTCCTCGCCCAGCTGGGCGGAGTGCCGGACGCTGATGTCGATGCGGCCGTTGGTCTGTTCGCGGACGTGGTCGGCGAACCAGATGTCGGCCTGGGTGGTCGGGTACTGCTCCGGGTGGGTTTCGCCCAGCGACCACTGGAGGGTGTCGCCGCCCTCGCCGCCGCCACCGCTGCAACCGGTGAGGGCGAGGGCGCCGACCATGCCCAGTGAGGCGAGGGCAAGTAGAGGTCGTGTTGGCTTCAGCAGCATGGGGGGTTCCTCTTTCCTTGGTGGGGGAGGGTGCGTACCAACCGCTAGACGCCGAGCAACGTCGGCAGCCAGAGCGAGAGAGCGGGGATGAACGTGATGCCCAGCAGGGTCACGAGCATCGGCACGTAGAACGGGAGGACACCGCGGGTGGCGTCCTCCATCCGGATGTCGCCGACCGCGGCGCCGACGAACAGCACACCGCCGACCGGGGGCGTGATCAGGCCGAGACCGAGGTTGAGCATGAGCATGACGCCGAACTGGATGGGGTCCATGCCCACGCTGGTCGCGACCGGTAGCAGGATGGGGGTGGTGATCAGGATGAGCGGGGCCATGTCCATCACGGTGCCGAGCGCAAGCAGCATCACGTTGATGAGCAGCAGCACCACGATCGGGTTTTCGGACACGCTGGTCAATGCCTGGGTCAGCGCCATGGGGATGCGGAGCTGGGTCATCAGGTAACCGAACGCCCCGGCCGAGGCGATCAGGAACAGCACTGACGACAGCGTGCGCGTGGCCCGGTTGAGGACCCCGATCAGGCCGCGCGGGGTCAGCTCGCGGTAGACCACCAGCGCCACGAACAGCGCCCACACGCACGCGATGGCCGCGGACTCCGTCGCGGTGAACACGCCGGTCATCACGCCGCCGATGATGATCACCGGGGTGAACAGGCCCAGCAGGCCCTGCCAGATCACCCCGGGCCAGTCGCGCATGGGAATGCGTTCGCCCTTGGGGTACTTGCGGCGCCAGGACAGGTAGTAGGTGAGCGCCAGCAGCGTGAGCGCGAGCAGCAGGCCCGGCAGGACTCCGGCGAGGAACAGCGAACCGACCGATACGCTGCCGCCCGCGGCCAGCGCATAGAGGATCATGTTGTGGCTCGGCGGGATCAGCACGCCCTGGATCGAGCTGGACACGGTGACGCCGACGGAGAAGCGGGCGTCGTAGCCGGTCCGCTTCATCACCGGCACCATGATCGAACCGATCGAGGACGTGTCGGCCACCGCCGACCCGGAGATGCCGCCGAAGAAGGTGCTGGCCATGACGTTGAGCATGGCCATACCGCCGCGCAGCCGCCCGATCATCAGGTTCGCCAGATCGATCAGCCGCCTGGAGATCCCGCCGGCTCCCATGATCTCGCCGGCGAGCACGAAGAAGGGGATCGCCAGCAGCGGGAAGGTCAGCAGCGAGTTGACGATCTGCTGGCCCACCACCTGCAGTGGGATCTGCAGGTACAGCGCAGCGGACAGCGCGGACAGCGCCAGCCCCAGGGCGATCGGGACGCGCAGCACCAGGGCGGCGACGAACACCCCGACAAGGATGGCGACGGCCATGGGGTCACCGATCATTGTCGTCCTCCTCGGGGGCGGGGTCGGGAGCGGTCTTGCCGGTATCCGGCGCCTTGCCGGAGCCCGGAGCCCGCCCGGTGTCCGGAGTTTCCGCAGGTTCGGCCGGACCGATCGGGCCGGCGGTCAGGCCTTCTCCGGAGATGGGGACCGCGTCGCTACCGGGCGTCGCGGCGATGTCCTGCGCGCCGTCCTGGTCACCGGTCGGGCGCGTGTCGCGGCGGGTGTCGATTCCGACGAGCTGCAGCACGCTGTACACAGCGGCCAGCACGCCGGTCACCGGCATGACCGCGTACTGCACCGAGGACGGCAGGCCGGTGGCCGGAAGGCTGGTACCCCAGGTGGACATGGTGAACTGCCAGCCCTGGAACACCAGGTAGAGGGCGAAGACCAGGAACGCCAGCGGCGTCAGCAGCTCCGCCGCGGCCCGCAGCCGCCGCGGGAGCCGGTCGGTGATGAAGGTGACGCCGATGTGGGTGTGCTCCCGCAGGCCGATGGCGATACCCAGGAACCCCACCCAGGCCAGCAGGATGAGCGCCACTTCCGACCCCCAGCGCGGGCTGGCCTGCAGTACGTAGCGGCCGAACACCTGCCAGGTGATCACCAGCACCACCGCGGCCAGCGCTGTGAGCGCCAGCGTGTCGGTTGCGCGGTCGACCGCGCGCAGGACTGCGCGCGCGATCGACTGGAACTTGGGCGGCATCGGTTATCGACCCCCTGCGGGTGCGGCGCGCTCGGCAAGGGCGCTGCGGACCTGCGACAGGCGCCGGGCCGAAGCCAGGCCGCCGTGGTACATGTGGAACTCGGTGGCCCCAGCGGCGGCGTACAGGTCCAGGCGCCGCTCCAGGTCGGCGGCGTCCGCCGGCCGCGGCGGCAGGGCGAGCACGTAGGCTCCCACCCCCGCGCCCGCCGGCTCCGCCTGGGCGGCCAGTGCACCCAGCCCGGCGGCGGCGTCCTCGTCGGGGGTCCAGCAGGTGCCCACCAGGCAGTCGGCCGCAGGAGCGGCGGGGCCGCCCGGGTCGTGCGGGCCGCCGGCCACGGTGGCGAACGGGCCTGTCGCCCACGGGTCGGCCGAGGCGTGCAGGGTGACGCGGATGCCCGGCCGCAGATCGCGGGCCCGCTCCAGCAGGAGCGTGCGCAGTTCGGCGGCGAGTCCGGTGCGCACCGCGCGCACGGCCTGGGCCAGCGGACCGAGCGCATCCTCCACCGAGGGCGGCGGCTCGGACGAGTCGACCCCTGCGCGCACCCGGCCGGCCAGTTCGTCCGGATCGATCCCGGCGTCGCGGTAGCGCCCGTCGCAGGCGGCGCAGCAGCACAGGGACAGCAGGTCGAGCTGGACCGGGGTGTACTCGGCGCCCTCGGTCTTTTCGTGGTGGCCGCCGTGGCGGGCACCGAGCGGCCCGCAGGCCTCCAGGATGAGCGCGTCGGGTTCGCCGAGGCTGATCACCTGGGCCACCAACCGCGTGCAGTAGTCGCGGACCTCGGCGGCTGCGGGGCACAGGGCGTACTCGTAGCGCTCGCCGAAGGCGTTGCGCACGGTCAACTCCGGGTGGGCCGCGCCGAGCAGCGAGTTGTGGGTCAGCACCACCCACGCGGGCACGGTCAGGCCGGCGGCGCGCAGGGCAGTGCCGGCCGCGGCAAAGGAGTTGTCGCCCTCGACCCAGTCCGGGCGGCCGGGCACCAGCGTGCTGCCCCGCCACGCCTCGGGATCGACGGGCACGTAGCTGGCCGCGTGCCGGGCGTCGACGAACCGGTGGCCGGGGTGGAGGGGAGTGGCGGCCCGGGCGGTGTGGTAGGACGCCGCGACCGCGACCGCCCCGGCACCGAGGCCGGCCAGGCGTTCGGGGGCGCCGGGGTCGCCGACCACGTCCCAGGGATAGGCGTAGACGGTATTCACCAGAACCTCGTCTTCGGCTGGTAGTCGGGATGGAAACGCCGCATGTAGGTGGTGTCGTCGCGCCGGGTGATCCCGCAGCGCTCGTACTGCTCGTGCATTGCCGCCAGCGCGTCGCGGTCCAGTTCCACACCCAGCCCCGGTTTTTTGGGCACTGCGACCGCGCCGTCGGCGAAGTGCAGCGCGCCGGGGGCGACGACGTCTTGGCCGGCCTGCCACGGCGTGTGGGTGTCGCAGGCGTGGTTGACGCCGGGCACGGCCGCGGCCAGGTGGGTCATGGCCGCCAGGCTGATGCCGAGGTGGGAGTTGGAGTGCATGGACAGCTCGATGCCGAAGGTCCGGCACAGGGCGGCCATCCGGGTGGCGCGCTGCAGCCCGCCCCAGTAGTGGTGGTCGATGAGCAGGACGCCGATCGCGCCCTGGGCGATGGCCGGCGGCAGGTGGTCGGGGGTGACCACGCACATGTTGGTCGCCAGGGGCATGGGGGACCGGGCCGCGACCTCGGCCATGCCGTCGATTCCGGAGGTGGGGTCCTCCAGGTACTCCAGCACCCCGGCGAGTTCGGTGGCGACGCGCACCGAGGTCTCCGGGGTCCAGGCCGCGTTGGGGTCCAGCCGCAGCGGCATGCCGGGGAACGCCTCGGCAAGGGCGCGTACGGCCGCGATCTCCTCGTCCGGGGGGAACACCCCGCCCTTGAGCTTGATGGAACCGAACCCGTATTCGGTGATGAGGTGGCGCGCCTGGGCGACGATCCCGTCGGGGTCCAGGGCCGCACCGAAGCGGTCGGCCGGCTCGCCGGGGTGGGCGTCCCACTTGTAGAACAGGTAGGCGCTGTAGGGCACCGCCGAACGCACCGGACCGCCCAGCAGGTCGACGACGGGGCGGCCGGCCGCCTTGCCTTGGATGTCCAGGCAGGCGACCTCGAAGGCGGAGAACACGCCGTCGGCGGTCTTCTGGTTGCTGCCCGCGCCGGTGAGGCCGTGCTGGTGGGTGACGACCGCCGAGCCCACGCATTCGGCGACCAGGGTGCCGATGCGGTGGAGGTCGTAGGGGTCGCTGCCCAGTAGCGCGTCGGCGGCGGCACGCACCATTGCCAGGTGCGCTTCGTCGCCGTAGGTCTCGCCGAGCCCGGTGAGACCGTCGTCGGTGGCGATTTCCACGATGCCCCGCAGTGCCCACGGCTCGTGTACGCCGGTGGCGTTGAGCAGCGGCGGGTCGCGGAAGGCCACCGGGGTCACGGTGATGCCGCTGATTCGCATGGTCACCCCTTGACCAGTTGTAGGGCGTCGTCGATGAGGCGCTCCAGGGCGGCCAGGTCCTCGGTACCGGGGTCGGCCAGCGGGGCGCGGACCGGGCCCACGGCGCGGCCCCGCAGCCGGGCACCCGCCTTGACCAGCGACACGGCGTAGCCCGGTACGCGGTCGCGCAGTTCGGCGAACGGTTGGTAGAACCCGGACAGCAGCCGCCGCACCGTCGCCTGGTCGTTGTTGCGCAGGGCGGTGTGGAACGCGCCGGCGACCTCGGGGACGAACGCGAACGCGGCCGAGGAGTACAGGTCGAAACCGACCGACCGGTAGGCCGGTGCGGAGAGTTCCGCGGTCGGCAGGCCATTGAAAAACAGGAAGTCCGGCCCGACGGCTCTGCGCACGGCCAGCACAATGCGCTGCGCGTGCTCGATATCGCCCAGGCCGTCCTTGAAACCCACGACGAACGGCTCCGCGGCCAGCCGCGCGGCCGAATCGGGGGAGAAACGCGCGTTGTTGCGCTGGTAGATGATCACCGGCAGCGGGGAGGCTTCGGCGACCTTGCGCACATAGGCCTCCAGCCCTTCGCCGGGCCCTTGGACCAGGTACGGGGGCATCAGCAGCAGCCCGTCCGCGCCGGCTTCGGCGGCGGCCCGGGCACAGGCCCGGGCGTGGGGGAGCGGGCCGCCGGCGCCGCTGAGTACCGGTACGCGCCCGGCGGCGGCCTCAACGGCGACACCGACGAGCTGCCGGTACTCCGCGAGGTCCAGCGCATGGAACTCGCCGGTCCCGCACGCTGCGAAGACGCCGCCCGCTCCGGCGGCGACACCGTCGGCGACGTGGTCGGCCAGTGCATCGGCGGCCAGGTTGCCGGCCGTGTCGAAGGGCGTGACCGGGAAGAACAGTAGACCGTCTAACTGCATGAACACCTCGATTCACATATATGAATGAAAATCTCCCTTGTAAAAGGTGGATAGAAATGTAAAATCCCCGTTATCCGGTGTCAAGAGGTCGTTTAACGCGAGTGCGGTACGAAGGGGCCATGTCATGACGGTGAAATCCGCTGACCGGACGCTTGAGGTCCTGGAGCTGCTGGCGACATCGACGACCTCGCTGTCCCTCAGCGAGCTGCACGAGCAGCTCGGGTATCCCCGATCCAGCCTGTACGTGCTGCTGCAGACCCTGGTGGAGCGGCAGTGGGTCGAGACCGACGCCCGCGGCTCGCTCTACCAGGTGGGGGTGCGCGCGCTGCTGGCCGGAACCTCCTACCTGGACCGGGATCCGGTGGTCCGCGCCGCCACCCCGGTGCTTGAGGAGGTGCGCAGCGAGGTCAACGAGACCGTGCACCTGGCACGGCTCGACGGCGGCAGCATCGTCTACCTGGCCAGCCGGGAGTCGCAGCACCAGCTGCGCACGGTCTCCCGGGTCGGGCGGCGGCTGCCGGCCTATGCCACCGCGCTGGGGCGGGCGATCCTCGCCCAGCGCCCGGACGGCGCCGATCTGGTACCCGAACACCCCAAGGCGCTCAGTCCGCGCGGCATCACCGACCGCGACGAGATCCTCGCCGAGCTGGAGCGTTTCCGCCGGATGCACTACTCGGAGGAGTCCGAGCAGACCAACCTCGGTCTGGGCTGCCGCGCGGTGGTGCTGACCTATAACGATCCGGTGACCGACGCACTGAGCTGCTCGGTGCCGCTGGCGCGGTTGGACGAGGCCCACAGCCGGCACATCCTCGATGCCCTCATCGACGCGTCCCGCCGCATCACCGAACTGCTCACCCGCTGACCCCCGCCGGCATGCGCCGGCCCCGCTGCCCCACCGCCCCCGACGCCCCTGACCCGCGACTGACCGACCCCCCGACCCGGAAGGGATTGCCATGACCAACCGAATTCTCATCACCGGCGCCGCCGGAGGCCTGGCGGGCCTGCTGCGGCCCCGGCTGGCCAAGCCCGGCCGCGAACTGCGGCTGCTCGACGTCAAGGCTCCCGCCGCCCCCGCTCCCTACGAGGAGGTCGTGACCGCCAGCGTCACCGACGAGGCCGCGGTGGCCGAGGCGATGCGCGGCGTCTCCGCGGTGATCCACCTGGGCGGCCACAGCCTGGAAGGGCCGTGGGAGGACATCCGCGACGTCAACATCCACGGCAGCTACGTCATCCTGGAGCAGGCGCGCCTGGCCGGTATCCAGCGGGTGGTCCTGGCCAGCTCCAACCACGCGGTGGGATTCCACCCCCGCGTGCCCGAGGTGCCCGACTACGCCTTCCCCCGCCCCGACACGTTCTACGGCGTCAGCAAGGTTGCCCTGGAGGCGCTGGGCAGCCTCTACCACGACAGCTTCGGCATGGACGTGATCGCCGTGCGCATCGGCTCCTGCTTCGAGAAGCCCAAGGACACGCGCATGCTCGACCACTGGATGTCGCCCGACGACGGGGGGCGCCTGTTCGAGGCGTGCCTGAACGCCCCTTCGCCCGGGTTCCGCGTCGTGTGGGGCGTCTCGGACAACACCCGGCGGTGGACCTCGCTGGACGCCGCCCGCAAGCTGGGCTACGAGCCGCAGGACGACTCGGAGATCTACGCCGAAGAGAAACGTGCCGCCGAGGGCGACCCTGACTGGGACGTCCCGCCGCACAACCAGGTCGGCGGCTACTGGCGCCTCGCCGCCGCCGACACGGAGAACCGGACACCGCGCATCGACCGGAGCTGAAAAGCCCTGCCCTTGCGTCCCCCGGCGGTCCCTGCGCGCGGGGCGCGGCCCGGTCGGTCCGGGGCCCGGAAATCACGGGCCCCGGTACCGCGCCACCGCGGACGGACCGCCGGAGGGGCCGGCCGGGCAGCAGGAGGGCCGGCGGGTATCAGCGGGTGTCCTCGTCGTCGTCCTCGTTGGCCTGCGGGCCCAGAGCGGAGACACCCCGCCGCCAGTAACCGTCGACGTTCACCCACTCCCGCGGCATGCCCAGTTCGCGCCGCAGGTGGCGGCGCACCGGGCGCACCGCCTCGGCCTCGCCGGCGACCCACGCATAGCGGTCGCCGCCGGATGGGCCGAGATCGCACACCGCCTGCGCCAGCGGCCCGATGCCGCCGGGATCGGCGCCGCCGCGGTGCAGCCAGGTGATGTCGGCGTCCGCCGCGGTGGTGAGGGGCTGTTCCTCGGCCGGGTCGGCGACCTCGATGAACACGTCGGCCCGCGCCCCGCCGGGCAACTGCTCCAGCCACCGGGCGACCGCCGGAAGAGCGGTCTCGTCACCGGCGATCAGGTAGCGGTCGAACACGAAAGGCACCACTTTGGAGCCGCGCGGGCCGAGCACGCCGAGCAGTTGCCCCGGGCGCGCCTGGGCCGCCCACGCGGAGGCGGTCCCGGAGCCGTGCACGACGAAGTCGATATCGATCTCGCCGGCGGCGGGGCGGTGGTGCCGCACGGTGTAGTCGCGGGTGGTGAGTGATCGGCTGCTCGACCCGGCCGGGAGCTCGGGCCGGCCGTCGGGGTCGTCGGGGAAGACGAGTTTGACGTGGTCGGCGGGCGCGGCGCAGGTGAAGCCGTCGATTTCGGGGCCCCCGAGCGTCGCGCGCACCATACGCGGTGTCAGGCGCTCGACGCGCAGGACCTCCAGGCGGCGCGGCTTCATGTCGTAGAAGATCCGTTTGGGTGTGCGCGGGTCGCCCTCCGCAGGTGCGGTCATGGGGCTGCCTCCTCAACTGCCGGCCGGCGGCCGGCGGGGCGGTTGCCTGGGTGCTGGCCGATATCAGGTACCGGAGGCGCCGCCGGCGTCCTCGTCGGCGACGCGGCGGCGGGAGCGCTCGGTCGTGTACAGCAGGTCGTCCTCGCCGCGCTCGATCCATTCGCCGCGCACCCAGCCGCCGACGACCTGGGGCGCGAAGCCGTGCCGACGGAACAGTTCGCGGGCCTGGGGCCGGGTCAGTCCTCGTTCGCCCCATTCGCGCAGGGCGGCGAGTTCGCGTTCGCTGACGGCGCTTTCGCCGCCGTCTCCGGCGGCGAAAGCATCCGCGAGCGCGTGGTAGCCCCGCGCGATCTGGCGCAGAGCGGCGGCGATCTCCTGGTCCTTTGCCATAGCCGCCATCGTAATAGCGATCGCTAGCAATTGCATACCGATTGGCCATGGCTCCGCGGTGAACGGACCGGGGTTGCCGTGCCGCGCCGCGGCACCGCGGTCAGCCTCCGGGCGTCCCGGACTGGTCGCGCAGCGCGTCCATCCGGACGCTCCAGGCCGACAGGTTGGGCTCCGCGGCCAGTTCGCGGAACGGCACCCGCACGCCCGCCCGCCGCCACCGGTTCACCAGCCGCATCATCCCCAGCGAGTCGACCCCGAGCCGAATGAGGTCGTCGTCATCGGCGATGGCGGACGGTTCGGTGCCGAGCAGTTCGGCGACGGCCGCACGCATCTCTTCCAATGTGGGCGGTTGTACCGGGTTGCGTGGCAAGGCGGTCCTTTCCGGGGCGGGTGTCCGGCGCTCCGTACGGAGGGCGCGGCGGTTGGTGGTGGTGGGCTCCTGCGCCGGGCACTCAGGTGGCCGTGGGCTCGGTCGCGGCCGCCGCGGCGGCCAGTGCCTTCTTGTCGACCTTGCCGAGCCCGGTGAGCGGCAACTCGTCCACGATCTCCAGCCGGTCGGGCAGTTTGTAGTCGGCGATACCGCGCACGCGCAGGGCTTCGCGGAGTTGGGGCAGGGTCGGCGGTTCGCCGGCGGGCCGCACATAGGCGCAGATGCGCTCGCCCGCATAGGGGTCGGGGACACCCACCACGGCCGCGCGCTCCACCGCGGGATGGACGAGCAGGTGGCCCTCAAGCTCGTCCGCCGAGACCTTGTTGCCGCCGCGGATGATGACGTCCTTGATCCGCCCTTCGACCACGAGGTTGCCGTCCTCGGTCAGCCGGGCGAGGTCACCGGTCCGGTAGTAGCCGTCCTCGGTGAAGGCGCGCTTGTTGTGCTCCGGCGCCCGGTAGTAGCCGCGCAGCGTGTAAGGGCCGCGCGCGAGCAGTTCGCCCGTCGTACCCGCGGGCACGTCCGCTCCGGATCCGTCCACGATGCGGACCTCGTCCGCGGGGGACAGGGGGCGCCCCTGCGTGGTGGCCGCCGTCTGCGGCGGGTCGGTTTCGCGGGTGAGGGTGAGCAGTCCTTCGGCCATGCCGAAAACCTGCTGGAGCCGGCAGCCGAGCGCCGCAGGAACCCGCTGCGCGGTTGCCGGGTGCAGGGGCGCGCCGCCGATCTGCACCAGCCGCAGACTCGACAGGTCGAACTCCGCGTCCTCGGCGGTCTCCAACCACATCTGCGCCATCGACGGCACCAGCGAGGTAACCGTCGCCCGCTCCTCCTCGACGGCCTCGAAGCAGTCGACGGCCACCGGATCCTCCATGAGGACCACGCTGCCGCCGCGCTCCAGCGTGCCGACGACTCCCGGGCAGCCCCAGGTGAAGTTGAAACCCACCGGCAGGGCGGCCAGGTACACATCGTCCTTGCCGATCCCCGCCACCTCGGCGGCGGCCCGCACCTGGTACACGTAGTCGTCGTGGGTCCGCGGGATCAGCTTCGGTAGGGCCGTTGTCCCGCCGGACAGCAGGAAGAACGCCACGTCGGAAGGGTCGTGCGCGGGCGTGCCGGCCGACGGCTCGGCGTCGGCCTGCGCCAGGGGGACGAACGCCCCGGCGCCGTGCGCCTCGCGGACCTCCTCCGCGATCCGCCCGTCGGCCACGAAGACCCGCCGCAGCTCCGGCGCGTCGGCCATGGTCTCTGCCGCCAGCCGCACATGGTCGAAGCCCTGGTGCTGTCCCGGAACCACGTACCCCGATGCGCCGGAGAGGCGGCACAGGTGGCCGATCTCCTCTGCGCGGTGCGAGGGCAGCGCGAACACCGGCTTGGCGCCGGCGCCGAACAGTGCGAACACGGTCAGCACGAAGTCGGCGGTGGTGGGCAGTTGGACGACGACCCGGTCCCCGGCCGCGATCCCGTGGCGCTGGAAACCGGCCGCCATCCGGGCCGTGCGTTCGGCGAACCGGGCGAAGCTGATGCGCCGGTCGCCGCTGACCAACGCGGTCCGTTCACCGAATCGCCGGGCCCACTGCTGCGGCAATTCGGCGAGGCTTTCGCCGCGCCAGTAGCCGAGCGCGCGGTACCGGTCGGCCGCCTCTTGGGGCCAGGCGGTGCATCCGTCGAGCATGTCTCGTCTCCTCGGTTCTCTGGGGGCGCCGGATACGCCGGCAACGCCGGTATCGGAAGAGGGGGCGGCGGCGCGGCGCGCGGGTGCGGCCGGCGCGACCGCCCGCCCGCGCAGCCGGCAGGGTTCAGCCGCTCAGCGCGGAACCCGTTTCGGCCGGGGCCTGCGCGCCGTGTGACATGACCAGGAACCGCGAGGCGCTGCCGAGCTTCTCCGCGGTCTCCTCGAACTCCCGCTCGGGGGTGGACTGCCCGACGATGCCGGCCCCGGCCTGGAGCCAGGCGGATCCGCCCCGGCGGTACACCGAGCGCAGCACCAGCGCCGCGTCCATTGCGCCGTCCTCCTGCACTGTGAGAACCGCGCCGCTGTACAGGCCGCGCACCGCAGGTTCGTAGGCGCGAATGGCGTTGTAGGCTGCCTGCTTGGGTACCCCCGATGCGGTGACGGCGGGGAACACCGCGGCAAAGGCGGACCAGCACCGCTTGCCCGGAGCCAGCCGCCCGGCCACACGCGAACCCAGGTGCTGCACGCTGCCCCGCGGCTTGACACCCATGTACTCCTCGACGTGCACCGAGTCGGGGGCGCAAACGCCGCTCAGCTCCTCGGTGGCCACCTTGACGGAGATCGCGTGCTCGTAGATCTCCTTGGCGTCGGTGAGCAGGTCGGCGCGCAGCCGCTCGTCCTCCGCCGGGTCTCCGGTGCGGGCGCGGGTACCCGCCAGAGGCTGGCTCACCACCCGCCCGTCGGAGTCCACCTGCACGACGAGTTCGGGACTGAACCCGGTGGCCTCGATCCCGCCGAGCCGCAGCAGGAAGGAGCGGGCCGGCTGGTTGCCGCGGCGTCCGGCGACATAGGTTGCCGGGAAGTCCACCCGCGATCCGATCGGCAGGATCCGCGACAGGATGACCTTCTCCAGCGGTCCGGCGCCGTTGATCTCGGCCACCGCCAGCTCGACGGCCCGCTGGTACTCGCCGGCTCCGTGCGCCCGCACGTCCACGGGGGCGGGCACGGGAGCGACGGGTGCCGGCGATTCCGACACGATCGCGGCGGCGGTGTCGGCGGCTTCTCGGCCGTCCGCCCGGATCCGGGCCGTTCCGCCGCCGAGGCGGACCTCGGTGCGCGGTATCAGCAGGTGCAGCAGCGGCTGGTCCCCGGTGCGGGAGAAGTCGCCGCCCGCCGCGTAGGACAGCTCGAAGGCGGCCCAGCCGAAGGCGCGCCAGCCCGGTACCCGGATCCGGTCGAGCAGTTCGCTCACCCGTTCCAGGGGCGCCTCGCCCGCGGGCAGGTGGTGGTCGCCGGTCGCGCTGCCGCGCAGCCGGACCCCCGAGGAGTCCAGGACCAGCTCCGCCAGCACCCCGCCGGCGAAGGACCACGTACCGCCGTTCTCGTAGACCATGTACTCGCCGTAGCGCCCGGATGCGGCCAGACGCGCGGCGGTGACCAGCGGATCCCCGCTGAAAGGGAGTTCGTTCTCGATGTAGCCCCGGTCGTTCCCACCCGGATCAACGGCCATCCCACGATCCTTTGCCATGTCAGAATGCACCGACTTCATCGGCGAAATGATCAATCATGTCCATCGCCTGAACCGGGTTCAGGCGGGGGTCGCACGGCGGGGCGGTGCCGTGCTCCGCCACGGGTGCGGCGGCGTCTTCGCGGCACTCGCGCACGTCGTCGGGGGTGACCTCCAGGTGCAGGCCGCCAGGGTGGCAACCCGATGTGCGCAGCGTCCGCACGAACGCGGTGATCTCCGCGTACAGGTCCGCAAGCACACGCAGCTTGGTGTCCCCGCGGCTGCGGGTATTGCCGTGCATCGGGTCGCATTGCCACAGCACCGGCAGGCCCGTGGTGGCCACCGCACCGGCCAGCGCCGCGAGCCGGCGGCCCGCCGCGCTGCTGCCCATCCGGGCGATGAGGCTGAGCCGCCCGGCCTCGCCCCGCGCATTCAGTTCGCTGACCAGGGCCGCCGCCTCGCGGCCGGTCGCCGTCGGACCGAGTTTCACCCCCACCGGGTTCTCCAGCGACGCCGCCCAGCGGACGTGCCAGTCGTGCGGGTTGCGGGTCCGCTCGCCGATCCACACCAGGTGGCCGCTGGCCGCATAGGGCCGTGCTCCGCCGCGGGTCAGCGGCTGCTCGTAGTCCTTGAGCAGCGCCTCGTGGGAGACGAACAGCGGACCGGCAAGAGCCGCCCGCGGCCCCCGGTGCAGGAACTCCAGCGTCTCCTGGGAGCGCGCGTAACTTTCCAGCATGCGGCGCGGCTCGGGGCGGCGCAGGTCCGCGGTCGCGTCCGCTCCGTTGACCGCGTCACCGCGGTAGGTCAGCACCTCTCCGCCGCGGCCTTCCTCGGCCGCGCGGCTGCGCGGTTTGGCGTGCTGGCCGGCCATGCGGGCCACCAGCACGACTCTGCGGCCGGTCCGGTAGGCGAGGCGGTCGGCCAGCCGCCGGTACAGCGCCGCCCGCCGTTCCACGTGGTCCGGGGTGGCCATGGCGAAGGTCTCGGCGCACTCGCCGACGTGCAGCAGGTGCGCGGCGCCCGCTTCGACCTGGGCGAGCAACCGGCGCAGTTCGTGGACGTGCGGGAGATCGACGAGTCCGGGGACCTCCGCCAGTTGCGCGCGGACCGCTTCGAGGTCGGGGTGGTGCTCCCATGGGGGCTGGTGCGCCGCCGGGAGGTCGGGCCCGGCCGCCTGCGCGTCCGGCTCCAGGAACCGGATATCGGATTCGGTGTCGTGGTTAGTCCGCACGGCTGTGTCTCCTCGGATTCCTCGGTCTGCTCGGCAGCCGGGCCGGCTGCCGGCCGGTGCTCCGCCGCGCGGTCACGGCGCGGGCACCGGGCCCGGGGCGATCGCCGCCCGGTGCCATGCCGTGTCGAACGCGGTGACCTCCAGGTCCGCGCCGTCCGCTGCCAGGCGGGCCGCCAGGGCGGTCGCCTGGGCGATGAACCCTGATGTCCGGTCCGCGGCGACCAGGTCCTGCTCGCCGAAGGGGTGTCCGGCGCAGCGCAGCAGCCTGAGGTCGATGAAACCGGTGAAGGTGCGGTCCAGGACGCGGACGGGCTGCGGGCTGCGGATGCTGAAGCGCACGCGTGCCGCGACGTGGCCGACGTGGTGCTGGTCGGAGTACAAGGCCACGTCGGGGAGGGTGGGCGGTACGAAATAGTCGCGCTCGGCCACTCCGGGCACCTCGGGCAGGTTGCCGGCCAGGAAGTGCCAGGAGTTGTAGGCCATCCGCGACGACATGGACCAGGCCATGTCGGCCAGTTGCCCGTAGGTGCCGTCGAAGTGGTGGCGCGCGCCGGGATCCGGTACCACGCAGCAGAAGAACCGGGGCAGCTCCCAGGACGCGATGCGCGCCCACTCCTGCGCCCGCAGCGCCGCGACCAGCTCCGAAAGCGGCCGCAGGCCGCGGCTCATCGCGAAGTCGGCGCCGAATGCCCGCTGCGCCGCACACACTGTTGCGTGGACCACCGACTCCAGACCCGTGCCGAAGCCGCCGTGCGGGTGGGCGAGCCACTCCGGCGCCCGAGCGAGCTCGCTACCGAATTCGTCCAGCGTGCGCCCGCTGAGCGGCAGCTGCTCCCGCAGCCGGGCGCAGAGCGCGGTCTCGCGCTGCCGTGCCGCATCGCCCGGGGGAGCGGCGATCCGTTCGATCTTGTGCATCAGCGGCCCGTGGATCTCCCGGTAGAGCCTGACCTCTGCACTGATCTTCCGGCGCGCGTCCGCCAGCCGTTCGGCGAGGCCGGCGAGATCGGCGACCGTGCCGGAGGCGGCCGGCTCGACCCGTGCGCCGCCGGGAACCCCGTTGTAGCGCGTGCGGATCCGTTCGAGCTGGCCGGCCACGTGCTCCAGGGTCGCCTGGGTGCCGTTCAACTCCTCGATACGCGCGAACCCGGCTGAGCGGACCATCAGTGCCAGGCAGACGACCAGGACGGCGTCGGTGTCGGGCCACAGTTCCAGCGGCAGCCGGTGCAGGTTGCTCAGCGCGCAGTCGGGGTGGCCGGGCCACAGCGTCTTGCCGGTCAGGTTGTTGCGGTCGCGGAAATTGGTGTACTGCCGGTCCTGGACGTACAGCACGAATGGCGCGGTGCGCATCGCGGCCTGGCGGAGCCGCTCCACCAGTTCGGTGCGCCCCTCCTCTCCCGCGTCGGCCAGCCAGGAGCGGCAGTCGGCGACGGACCGGTCGAATCGCAGCCGGGCGCGTTCGGCTTCGCGGCGGTACTCCTCCAACGCCTGCCGCGACCACGGCACGCGGCGCGGCGCGTCGACCAGGTCCACCTCGGTCGCCAAGGGTGCGCGGCCGGGCAGGCGGACCGCTATGCGGCCGTTGGCGGCGAGCCCGACTTCGCCGAAGAAAGCCGGTGAGGCGGCGTCGTCCTGTTCCGCCGGGGCCGGCGGATGGCCGCCGGCCCCAGCGGAGCCGGCCGCCTCGGCCTGCCAGGACCGCCCGCACAGCGCATGCAGTGCCGCCGCCTCGCCGGGGGCGAGCGCGCGCAGCGGGATGTCGGCCGGCACGTGCCCGCCCAGGGTGAGCAGGATGTCGACGGCCGCCGCCGTGTCGGGGGCCGACGCCGCCGCTTGCCAGGTGCGGGCGAGCAGGCCGGGAAAGCCCGCGTCGGATTCCAGCAGGTGGTCGGGTCCGGGTGCGGCCCCGGCCTTGTCGCCGAGTCGGCTGGGCCGCCGGCTCTGCCGGGCCGCGGCCCGTTCCTCCCGGGTCATCTGCGGTTTGCCGGTGGTGGTCATCGGGTCTCTCCGGCGGTCAGTTCGATGTGGGACCACATGTCATTGCCGGTGGGTGTCCATTCCTCGTCGACGTAGATGCAGTCGACCGGGCACACGACCACGCACGCCGGGCAGCCCGAGCACAGCTCCGGGACGATGACGACGTTCAGGCCGCTGTCGAAGATGGCACCGAACTCCGGTGGGCAGTGCCGCAGGCACGTATCGCAGGTGATGCATTCCGACGATTCGATGCGCCGGGGCGGCTTCCGCCAGTTGTCGCTGCGCGCCCGGGCGGCGATGCGCTCGTCGCGTCCGGTCCGGGACCGGTTCTGGGACTCCCTGCTACCGGGCATTGCTTGAAGTGTCCTTCCTCGGGGGTTGCCCGTTTCGGGTGTTCTTCGCGTGCGGTTTCCGCAGTGGGGTGGTGTCGGCAGAGGGTTCGGGGCCTGGTCGGCCAGCGGGGCGGCGGACCGGGCTGCGGGCGGATCGGCCGGCGCTGAGAGCTAAGGGTTCAGCACCCAGGCGGAGTCGTGCCGGCCGAATCCGATGTGCGGGTAGTACTCGGTGGCCTGCGGCGCGGAGAGCAGCACGATCTTGGCGCTCGGCGCCTCATCGCGGGTCTTGCCGATGAGCGCGCGCCCGATCCCCAGCCGCTGGTGGCGTGCCGCCACGCAGATGTCGGAGAGGTAGGTGACGTAGGAGAAGTCGGAGACGCTGCGCGCCATACCTGCGAGTTCGCCGCCGATGCGGCAGGTGACGACCAGGTTCGCGTTGCGCACCATGGCGGCGAAGCGTTCGGCGTCGTCCACCGGGCGGCGTTCGCCCAGTCCCGAGGAGCGGTACAGCGCGACCACCTCGGCGACGTCCGCGTCCTCGCCGCGGACCCGCTCAATCTTCCAGGTCATGTAGTGCCTCCAGCCGGTTGAGAACCGTGTCGTGATTGGCGAGAAAGCGTTCGGGGTGCAGCGGCGGGGTGTCGATACCTTCCTTCGCGAGTTCCGTGTCCAGCCCGGTGCCCGATGCCGCCGAGCGGCCGGCGGCGGCCTGCACCGACCGGTAGGCGGATTCGCGCTCCGCGCCGCCGCGCAGCAGGTCGGCCAGCACCGCCGAGCTGAGCACCAGCCCGCCCGTCTGCTCGGCGGCCGCCCGCATGCGGTCGGGGAACACCTCCAGCCCGCCGATCAGCTCGGTGGCGGCGGTCACCTGGTAGTGGCCCGCGATCAGGCTGTCGGGCAGGAAGACGCGTTCCACCGCGGAGTGCGACAGGTCCCGCTCGTGCCAGAGAGCCACGTCCTCCAGGACCGGTCCGACATGGCCGCGCAGCACCCGGCCCAGGCCGCACAGCCGCTCGCTGCCGGTGGGGTTGCGTTTGTGCGGCATGGCGCTGGACCCCTGGTAAGAGTGCGTCCGCCGCTCCTCGACCTCGCGGACCTCGGTGCGCTGGAGCAGCCGCAGCTCCACCGCGACCTGTTCCACGCACGCGCCGAGGGTCGCCACGGCCTGCACGAGTTCGGCGTGGCGGTCGCGGGCCACCACCTGGCTGGGAGCGGGTTCGACACCGAGCCCGAGACGTTCGCACACGTATTGCTCGACAAAGGGGTCGATGAGCGCGTAGGTGCCCACCGCTCCGGAAACCGTGCCCACGGCGACCGACTCGCGGGCGGCGCGCAGCCGCCGCAGGCAGCGGTCCATGGCGAAGGCGAACCCGGCGAGTTTGTGCCCGAACGTCGTCGGTTCGGCGTGGATGCCGTGCGTCCGGCCGACGCACACGGTCTCCCAGTGCGCCAGGGCCTGCGCCGTCAACGCGCGCCGCAGGTCCCGGGTGGCGCCTATCAGCAGGTCGGCGGCTTGGGCGAGGGTGTGGCCGAACGCGGTGTCGACCAGGTCGTAGCTGGTCATGCCGAAGTGCACCCACCGGGCGGACCGCTCGGGGATGGCTGCGCAGTAGGCGGCGAGGAAAGCGAGGATCTCGTGGTCCCGCTCCCGCTCCTGTGCGGCGACGTCCTCGGGGGAGGGCACCGGCGCGCTGCGGATGTCGGCGAGCGCGGCCTCGGGTACCACGCCCAGCCGCGCCTGGGCCTCGGCCGCCAGCACTTCCACCCGGGCCCAGGTGGCGAAGCGCGCCTCATCCGACCACAGCCGCGCCATCTCCGGACGCGAGTAGCGGGGTATCACCGGGCACCACCGCCCGGGCGCGGGGTGCCCGCCGCCGGGTACGCGCGCCGTTCAATACGCTGCGAAGTACTCACGCTGCTCCCATTCCGTGACTTCGCCGGCCGGGTCGCCGGTCGGCTGTTCGTCCTTGCACCAGGCCTCGTAGCGGGAGATCTCGCTCTCTTTGAGGCGGGCGAGGCAGGCTTGCAGCGGTGCTCCAAGCAGGCGCCGGGCCTGGTCGCTGCTGCGGAACGCGTCCAGCGCCGCGGCCAGCCCTTCCGGGAGCGGATCCCCCGGCAGGCTCCCGGACACCGCCGCGTTCTGTTCGGCCCCACCCGGCCCTGCGGCGCCGGCCATCCCGGCCATTCCGGACAGGCCGGCTCCGAACTGCGCGGCGAGAGCGAGATAGGGGTTGGCGCACGGCTCGGCCGCGCGGTTCTCGACGTGCGTGGAGGAGCCGGCGCCGAGCACCCGCACCAGGGCGCTGCGGTCCTCGTGGCTGCAGCCGACATGAGTGGGCGAAAGCGCGTAGCCGGGTGCGAACCGCCGGTAGCCGTTGATCGTCGGCACGGAGAGCAGGCACAGGTCCACCGCGCGCGCCAGCAGTCCGCCGACGTAGTCCCGCTGCTCGGCGGCCTCCGCGCCGGGTTCGGCGGCGAACACGTTGCGGCCGGTGCCGGCCGCCGCAACGGACTGGTGCACGTGCCATCCGCTGGGGTCGAACCCGTTCAGGCGGGGCAGGGCCATGAACGAGGCGTGGTAGCCGCGGCGTGCGCACACCTGCTTGGTGAAAGTGCGGAACAACAGCATCGCGTCGGCGGCGTCCAGCGCCGACATGGGGTCGAAGGTGGTCTCGATCTGTCCCGGCCCGGACTCGTGCTCCATGGACCGCAGCGGCAGTCCCAGTTCGATCAGGGCCATGGCCAGCGGGTCGGTGACCGGTGCCACCGCGTCGTACAGGCCGTCCAGGTTGAACTGGTAGCCGGAGTCGACCGCGCCGACCCGCGGTGCCTCGCCTTGGAGGCCGAACCCGTTGCCGGCGTTGCCCGCCGGGCCGCCGAGCAGCCGCGTCAGGTGCCACTCGACCTCCAGGCCCGCCACCGGCACCAGCCCGCGGTCGGCGTAGTCGCGGCATACCCGCCGCAGCACGGCGCGGGACGACAGCGGGTGGGGTGTGCCGTCGCGCAGGTACTCGTCACCGATCACCCAGGCGGTCCGCGGCGCGTCCGCCCGCGTGCCGTCGGCCGGCAGGACCTGGAAGGTAAGCGGATCGGGAACGACAATGAAGTCGCCCGCTCCGGCGATCTCCCCGACGATCATTCCGGAGTCGGCGCCGAGGAAGTCCACGGCGATGGCGTGCCCGGTGTCGAAGAGGAACGGGCCCGGGCTGAAGTCCATACCGTTGCGCAGCACCCTGCGGAACGCGTCGGCCGTCAAGGTCTTGGACCGTGCCAGGCCGTGCGGGTCAGCGAAGACCAGTCGGACGAGGCCGACTCCGTCGAGTTCCCCCTCGATCCGTTCGGCGGCGGCGCACTGGCCGTCGTTCCACAGGCCGAATCGGGAGATGTACGCCGACTGCCCGACACTGCTCTCGGCTTGGGGTCGGGACCACGAGCGGGTCACCATCGCTCACACTCCTTCTTGCTCGGGCTCGGGCACTGCCGGGAGCGGCCGGAGGGCGGCCTCCGCGCGCTCGGCTGTCGAAAGCACCAGTTCGTCGGAGCCCACAGAGCCCACCAACTGGACCCCGACCGGGAGTCCTGCGGCGGTGGTGCCTGCGGGCAGGGAAATCGCGGGTTGGCCGGTCATGTTGAACGGGTAGGTGGCCGGGGTCCAGGCCAGCCACAACAGGTCGCGCGGGTCGGCGGCCCACGGCGGGCCGATCGCGTGCGCGGCGAACGGCTCGACGGGGACCGTCGCCATCGCGAGGAGGTCGTAGCGGCGCATGACCTCGCCCAGTCGGACACGCAGGTCCAGCCGGGTCTGCTCGGCGCGCGCCAGATCCGCGGCACTCAGCGTGCGTCCGTGGCGTATGACGGCGAGCCGCCCGGAATCGCACCGGTCGTCGTGCTCGGGTGCGGCCCCGGCGGCCTCGGCGGCGGCCAGGATGTCCACCAGGGCCGGGTAGGGGTCCGCGAACGGGACGCCGCAGTCCTCGACCCGGTGTCCGAGTCCGGACAGAACCGAGCGGAGCCGCTCGCTGACGCGGCGTACCTCCGGTGCCGTGCCCGGGAACTCCAGCCAGCCGACGCGCAGCCGTTGCGGTTGTGCGCGGCTCCCGTGGGTGGGGCCGCCCGCGGAGTCGGGGTCGTCGGGGTGCGGCCCCGCCATCAGCCCGGCGAGTTCGGCGGCGTCGCGCACGTTCCCGGTCAGCGGCCCGAGGTGGGCGAGCCGGTCGGGCCCGGTGGGGACGTAGGGAATGCGTCCGAACGAGGGCTTGAACCCCACTGTTCCGCAGAACGCGGCGGGGATGCGGACGGAGCCGGCGCCGTCGGTGCCCAGCGCCGCCGAGCACAGTCCGGCGGCCACCGCTGCGGCGGCGCCGCCGCTGGAGCCGCCGGCCGAGCGGGCCGGGTCGCGGGGATTGCGGGCGGGGGCGCCGGCCGGGCCGACGGTGCTCGCGCTCCACCCGTGTTCGGAGGTCGCCGTCTTGCCGACGATGATCGCCCCGGCGGCCCGCAGGCGCTGCACAGCGGGAGCGTCGCTGAGCGGGCGCGGGTTGGGCAGCAGCGAGCCGCGCGAGGTGGGCAGGTCCCGGGTCTGCACGAGATCTTTGACCGCGACGGTGGTCCCCAGCAGCGGCCGCCGCCGCCAAGCCGCGGGGCCGAGCCGGGAAATGCGCTCGTCGGCCGCCGCGGCCTCCTGCAGCACCCACTCGCCGGCGACGCTGACGAAAGCACCGAGCGCTTCGGCGGCGCGGATGGCGTCGAGTACAGCGCTGACATGGTCGAGGACGGTCGACTCGCGTCTGCGCAGCAGGTCGCGTGTCCGTTGGATTCCAGCACAGGTCATGGCTCCGCCTCCGACGTGCTCGGACGTGCCGGCCGGCGGGCCGGCGCCGGCCGGAGCTGTTCCGGTTGCTGCGGTCGATCAGGGCAGGACGGTCAAGGCCGATCACGGAAATACACAGCTGGATTGAACGAAGGTATTGACGCGGCATCCTCCAGGCGGCGGCGGTCCTGCGGTGCAGCGCAGGGCAAATGCCGTCCGGATACCGGATGATCAAGAGAAGCGCGGCGTCAGGGCGTGCGGCGCCTTTCCGATGACCAAAGCTAAATGGCGGCCCCGATACTTGCATCGACGCGTGGGTGAACAAACGGGAAACGAGCCGGACTCGGTCCGTATCGGGCCCGTGTCTTCCGCAAACATGGGGCGGATCGCGGATCGCCCAACCGGGCGGGCTTCCGGAACAGAAGTGTCGTCCCAGGTATGTCCGGCGATCGCTCGGATCCCCTGGAATTTGGGATTTGTTTCCGCGTCGTTAATTATCGTCCGTCGAGCGGGAGCATAACCTTGGGGTTTTGTCGGCGGCCGGTGCCGCGCGTATTGCGGAAGCCGCCGGATAAGTATGGTTCTCCGTATATCGCCGCACGTGAAACGAGGGCGAATGAAGACCAACGGAACTTACATCGCCGGAATTGCAACCGCGGATCCCGAACTTATCGACACGTCCGCGGCCGTCGCCAACGGCTGGTACGACGCCGACGAACAGGAGCGGAGCCGGCTGCAGTCGATCGCGGTCGCCGGCGGGGTCCCCGCTCCCGACCTCGCGATCGAGGCGGCGCGGTCGGCTCTCGACCGGTCCGGGCACGCCCCGACCGACATCAGCGGCGTGTTCCATTCCAGCGTGCACGCCCAGGGCCCCGACGGGTGGTCGGCGCAGCACTACATCAACCTGCACACCGTCAACCAACCGGTGACCTCCGCGGAGATCCGCAACGGCTGTGTCGGCTTCTTCTCCAGCCTCCAGTTGAGCGCGTGCTACCTGGCCGCTGCCGACGACCGCACTGCCGCCCTGCTGACCTGCGCTGACAACTTCGGTACCCCCGCCGTCGACCGCTGGCGCGCCTCGGACCTGTTCGTACTCGCCGACGGAGGCGGCTCCATCGTGCTGTCCAAGCGCAGCGGCTTTGCCCGGGTGCTTGCGGTACACGCCGTTTCCGACCCCGAGCTGGAGGAGCGGCACCGCGGCCGGGAACCCCTCTTCCCGCCCGGTATTACCACCGGCGCCAAGCTCAACTTCCGCGAACGCACCCAGTACGTGGCCCGCAAGTGGCGGGAGGGCGGGCCGGCACCCGCAGGGGACTTCGGCTCCGTCGTCATCGACGCGGCCGAGACCGCGTTGAAGGAGGCGGGCACCGCCCTGGACGATATCGCCCGCGTGGTGCACGACGGCTTCACCTACCCGGCCGTCCGCGACGTGTTCCTCGATCCGCTGGCCATCGAGGAGGAACGCGGTATCTGGGAGTTCACCCGCCACTACGGCCACGCCGGACCGCTGGACCAGATCCGCGGGATCCAGTACCTCTGGCGGGAGGGCGGGGTAGGCGTCGGCGACCGCGTCCTGATGCTGGGCGGCGCCCCCGGCATGGAGGCGGCCGCGGCCGTTCTGGAGATCACCTCGGCTCCGTGACCCCCCTGCCCCCTGGTCTGCCCCTGCCCTACTGACCCTGCCCCGGGGCCGCGTGGCCGATCTGACCCACGCGGCCCCGGCCGCCCCCGCCGTGTCGCTGCGCGCCGGCGTGAACGGGGGCCATGCCCGCATGGACGGCGCCGGCGCCGTCCGACCGGAGGCGGGGCTGCCCTGCGGAAAGCAAACGGGTTAGCCGGAACCGGCCACTCCTCCCGTCCGCAGCAGTGCCCGCCCCGCTCGTCCGCCCGCCCCCGCGGTCGTTTTCACAGGTCGCAGGCGCGTGGCCGCCCAGGCGCCCCCGTTCGGGGCACCGCCGCAGTGCCCTTCTGCCCGGCTTGACCCCCGCCCCGCGGGTTTCTACGCTTTGAAAGCTTTCCAACAAGCTTTATGGAGGAATTTATGCAGACGAGTGTCGCGGTCGCCTACCACAGCACCTACGGCCACACCGCCAAGCAGGCCGAGGCCGTGGCCAAGGGCGCCGAGCAGGTCCCCGGCACCGCGGTCGACCGGATCAGCCTGGCTGGGATCTCCGACCGGGACTGGGAGCTGCTGGACCGCGCCGACGCGATAATCTTCGGCTCGCCGACCTACATGAGCAGCGCCAGCGCGGACTTCCGCGCCTTCGCCCAGGCGACCAGCAAGGTCTGGGCCGACAACCTGCGGTGGCGCGACAAGATCGCCGCCGGGTTCACCAACAGCGGCTCGATGAGCGGCGACAAGCTGCACACCCTCGTTGAGATGGCGCTGCTGGCCAGCCAGCACGGCATGGTCTGGGTCGGGCTGGACGTCTACGGCGGCTGGAACACCTCCGAGGGCACACCGGGCGACCCCAACCGCCTCGGCAGCTGGCTGGGCGCAATGTCCCAGGCCAACAATGACGAAAGCCCCGAATCCGCGCCGGTCGCCTCCGACCTCGCCACCGCCGAGATCCTGGGCGCCCGCGTGGCGCGGATCGCCCGGTTGCACCAGGCCGGCGGCGCCTATCTGGCCGAGAACCCCGCCGAAGGCGGCGCCCTGGCCTCCTCGGACGGGCGCTGACGGTGTCCGCCGAAGAGACACGCTGGGCGGACGCGCACGAGCACGCATCCCTCGTGCGCGACCGCGCCGCCAGCCCTGCCGAACTGGTCGAGGCGGCCATCACCCGCGTCGAGAACGAGGATCCCGTGCTGGGTGCCATCGCCGCGCGGACCTTTGATCGCGCTCGCGAGGAGGCCGCGGCCGACGACGGCACCAAGCCCTTCTCCGGCACACCCTTCCTGCTCAAGGACCTCGGGTCGACACCCGAGGGCGTCGAGGCGACGTTCGGCTCGGCCTTCCTCAAGGGCTTCGTCCCCGACCACGACGCCGAACTGGTGCGCCGGTTCCGCCAGGCCGGGCTGTGCTCGCTGGGCAAGACCAAGGCCGCCGAGTTGGGGCTCATGCCCACAACCGAGGCCGGGCTGTACGGCCCGGTGCACAACCCCTGGTCGCCGGACCGCTCGCCCGGCGGCTCCAGCGGCGGCTCGGCGGCCGCCGTCGCCGCCGGGTGGGTGCCGGTCGCCCATGCCAACGACGGCGGCGGTTCCATCCGCTACCCGGCCGGGTGCTGCGGTGTCTTCGGCATGAAACCCACCAGGGCACGGACCACCCTCGGCCCGGACATGGGCGATCTGATGAGCGGCCTCGTTGCCGAGCACGTGGTCACCCGCTCCGTGCGGGACAGTGCCGCCGTGCTCGACCAGGTGGCCGGTCCGGCCCCGGGCGACCCCTACCACGCCCCGCAGAGCGGCGGCTTCGCCGATGCGGCACGCTCGGGAACCGGGCGCCGGCTGCGTATCGCCGTCGCACCGCCGCACGGTTCCGGTCAGGAGTCGCCGCAGGCCCGCGCCGCTGTCGAGCGCACCGCGGCGCTGTGCGCCGAACTCGGGCACGACGTGGTCGAGGCCGCGCCGCCGGTCCCCGACGGCCTGCTCCCCGAACTGTTCGCCACCCTGTGGACGGCGGGAGCCACCGCGCTGCTGCGCGCCTATGCCCCCATCGTCGGCCGCACCCCCGGCCCCGAGTGGGTGGAGCCGCTCACCTGGTGGCTGGCCGAGCAGGGCAGGAACGTCGACGCCGCTGACTACCTCGGTGCGGTGGCCCGCATGCACGCCCTGGGGCGCCAGGTGGCGGGGTTCTTCGCCGACCACGATGTCGCCGTCTCCGCGACGACACCCGACGTCGCTCCACCGCTGGGCTGGTTCCACGACGGCGACCCGGCGCGGAGCTGGCAGCGCATCCTCGACTTCGTGCAGTTGATCCCCTTGGCCAACCTCACCGGGCAGCCGGCCATGTCCGTCCCGCTGTACTGGACCCCCGCCGGCCTGCCGCTGGGCGTGCACGCCCTGGGGCGGTTCGGCGACGAACGCACCCTCTACGCCCTCGCCGGAGAGCTGGAGCGTGCCTCCCCGTGGTCGGACCGCCGGCCACCAGCCAGGAAGGAAGCATCCGTATGACCCCCACCGACGAATCGGCCGACCGGGCCGCCGCGCCTGCCGGCGGCGCAGCGGAACCGCCGAACCCCATCGACGACGTGCTGTGGCCGCTGCTGCGCGGTTGGGCCGTGATCACGGCGGGCCGCCTCGGTGTGTTCCGCACCCTGGAATCCGGTCGGCACACCCTGCCGGAACTGGCGCAGGCGGTCTCGTGCCCGGAGCACGGGCTCGGTGAGCTGCTGCCGGTGCTCACCGCCAACGGCTACCTCACCGAGCAGGACGGCCACTATGCCAACGGCGCGCCCGCGCGCACCTGGCTCACCTCAACCGGCACGGTCGACTTCACTCCCGCCCTGCTCTGGGGCGAGGGCTTCGCCCAGGTGGCCGCCGACCTCCCCGAGGCGGTGCGCTTGGGCGCCCCCGCCACGCCGGTGTGGGAGCGGATGGCCGCCGAACCGCGGATCGGGGCCGAGTTCTCCGCTTTCATGCGGGCGAAGTCCCTGCTCACGGTGGACGAAATCGTGGACCGGGTGCCGTTCGTCCCCGGGCCGGACCCGGCAATGCTCGACCTCGGCGGATCGCACGGGCTGCACACCACGGCGTTCTGCCGCCGGTACCCGGAGCTGCGCTCCACCATCCTGGACCTCCCGGCGGCGCTGTCCGGCACCGCCGCCGCCGTCGAGGAGAACGGGGTCGCCGACCGGGTGCGGATCCGCGAGGGCGACTACCTCCGCGACGACCTGGGCGAGGGCTACGACCTGGTGCTGTGCTTCGAGATCCTGCACGTGCACTCCGCATCCGACTGCGCACGGCTACTGGACAAGGCCGCAGCGGCGCTGCGCCCGGGGGGACGCATCGTCATCCTGGAGGAGGTCCGCGAAACTCCCAACACAGCACACAACGCCGCGTTCAGCTTGGCGATGTTCGCCTGCACGGGCGCGCGCACCTACACCTTCACGGCGATGCGCGACTGGCTGCGCGAGCGCGGCATGCCCGACGCCGAACGCATCGACCTGGCAGGGGGCTCGACCTCAGTGGTGACCGCGGTCAAGAAGTGACCTTCCGCCGACCGCGGTGACCGGCCCCGTCCGGCCGTTCGCACCTGCGGCGCGGCCGTCTCCAACGGCGGCGCGAGCCCCTGCTCCGGCCCCGGCCCCCTGATCCCGTGCCGAGCCGCCGAATCCCGTTGTCCCGCGCCTCCTGCCGGCTGCGATATCCCACGGGAACTCCATTCCACCAGTCCGGAGACGAAGGTCTTCCGTTTCCGGGTCGGGCGGTCATGCCAAAAAACGCTGTGTCGGCATGCGCTGCATTATTCAAAAACGTGTTGCCGCCATGTCGAAACCGTTATGCCATAAAATATTTCGGTCCGTATCGGACATGAATCAGGGGTAATATGTTCGCCAAATTGAGTCGGCGATATTCGGAAGAATGGGTAAACGCCGCTGAATTCGCCCGAGAACAGTATCGCAGCCGGTACCGGGCCGACACCGTCCCGGACCCCGACAGTTTCGTCGTGGCGCGTGTCGGCGAAGCGGAGCCGACCGGCTCCACCCACCGGGACCGGTCGGACGGCGCGGCAGGCATCGTCGGATGCGCCGGCCTCACCTTCCACTCCGGAGTCCCGTTCTTCTCGGAATGCTACTTGGACGCTCCGGTCGAGGCGGCCGCCTCCGGAAGCCTCGGTCTGTCCATCGACCGGGACCGCGTGGTCGAGGTCGGTCCGCTGGCATCCGCCGGGCACGGATACGGCACGGAACTGATCCGGTTGGTGCCGATCCTGGCCTGGTGCCAGGGGATGAGCCACATTCTGTGCACGGTTCCGCCCGCGCTGGAGCGCTCGATGAACCGCCTGGACATCCGGTTCCAGCCGCTGGCCCCGGCCAACGAGGACCGCATCCCCCGCGACCAGCAGGGCAGGTGGGGCACCTACTACGACCAGAGCCCCCGCACCGGCATCATCGCGTTGGACGCGCTGATGCCCCTCTTCCAGAACTGCACCGGGCGTTACCTGTTCAACGAGATCACGGTGAGCAGCTTCGGCAGCGGACACCAGGAGGGCGGGTACTCGTATGCGCGCCGTTGAGGAGGCCCTCGCCCGCAACGCCGGCGACGAGCGGCCGTTTGTGGAGACGGCGGCCGGTCCCGGAGGCGCGGCCGGGACACGGACACAGCCCCGGACACTCTCCTACCGCGCCGCCGCCCATTGCGTCGCCGTGCTTGCGGCCGAGATCGCGGCCGCCTGCCCGCGCGGGCGCCGCCGCGCCGGCACCGGCGACCGGCCCCGGGTCGGTGTGGTGATGGGCAACAGCCCCGAGTTCGTCGTCGCGGACCTGGCCCTGGTGACCGCCCGCTGCACCGAGATTCCCGTGCCGCTGGCGTTCTCCGCCGAGCAGGCGCAGAGCCTGCTGGACGACGTCGACCTGTGCCTGGTCGACTCCGCGGGTGCGGTGCGCGTCGAGGAGTGGGGGGCGGGTGTGCTGCCCGGATCCTGCCCGGTGCACGAGGTGGAAACCGGCGGGTTGCTGCGGCGGCCTATGTCCGCGGGCGCCGGGCACCGGCCGTCGGAAACGGCGGACGAGGCGGTTCCGACGGCTCGGCCGGATGCGGCGGCCGGGCCCGGAGCGGTTCCGGACGACTGGATCGCCAAGATCATCCACACCTCCGGGACGACGTCCCACCCCAAGGGTGCGCTGATCCGCGCCGCCGGCCTGGAGGCGCTGCTCGAATCCCTCCACGCCGCGATGCCGGACCGCGCCTACTCCCGCTACCTGTCGATGGTGCCGTTCAGCCTGCTGATCGAGCAGGTCACCGGGATCTATCTGGTGTTGCTGGACGGCGGGACCATCGTGCTGCCGCCGCCGGAAACCGAGCTGGTCGGCACGGCCTCAGGTGCGGCTGAGGCCGTCCTTCCCCTCCTGCGCCGCAGCGCCGTGACCGCCCTGGTCGCGACCCCCGCGGTCATCGGCGAGGTGCTGCGCATCGGCGAAGACTCCGCAGAGCGCGGCGAGGACCCTGTCGCCGCGGTCTTCGGTACCAGCACGGCGCCCCTGGTGTGCTGCGGCGGGGCGCCCGTGCCGGTGGAGTCGCTGCGTCGCTTGGACCGGCTCGGCATCGCCGTCTATGAGGGGTACGGGCTTTCGGAGAACAGTTCCGTCGTCTCCTGGAACACCCCCGCCCACCGGCGCATCGGCACGGTCGGCCGACCGCTGCCGCATGTCGAGGCCGCACTTTCGGACGGTGGCGAGCTGCTCGTGCGCGGGCGCTCGCTGTTCGCCGGATACGTGCGCGAGGACCCGTCGGCCTGTGCCGTTGACGACGGCGGTTGGCTGCACACCGGCGACCTCGCCGAGATCGACGATGACGGCTACATCCGCATCACCGGGCGCAGCAAGAATGTCATCATCACAGCCGCCGGCCGCAATGTGAGCGCCGAATGGGTGGAGGCCCAGTACACCCGCCTGCCCGAGGTGCGCGCGGCCGCGGTGGTCGGCGACGGGCTCGACGACCTCCACGGGCTGTTCATCGTGACCGGTGACGCCGCAGCGGCCCGCGCGCGCATCGCCGACTTCGGGCTGCGCAACCTCTCCGGCGTCGAACGCGTGGCGCGGATCCACGCCGCCGCCGAACCCACCCCTCTCTACGACGAGTTCTTCACCGTTACCGGCCGGCCCAGGCGGTCCGCGGTCCTCGCCGCGGTCACGGCAGGCCGAATCCGCCATCAAGAGATCGAACACCCGACGGAGGGAGCACACATGTCCGCCCGATTCACCACCGGTTCCTACGGCGAGGGCAGCGGGAAGCTGCTGACGGCCCAGGGGGGAACCACTCTCGGCGACCTGGAGCCGCGCGAGCTGATCCGGCTGCTGAAGGATGCCGGTTTCCTTCTCCTGCGCGGCTTCCAGCCCGGACTGACCGAATTCTCCGCTTTCGTCAGCGCGCACTCGGACCGCGTCACGCTCGACCCGGCCCGCTCCTTCCACGGCGGCGAGGTCGCCCAGAAGGTCGACGCCGGCACCGCCGCCCTGGGGCTGCACATCGAGAACGGCAACAGCCCGTTCATCCCCGACCTCACCTGGTTCCTGTGCGAGCGCGCGGCCTCGCACGGTTCGCAGACGACCGTGTGCGACGGCTACCGCGTCTGGGAGGCGCTCTCGCCTGCCGCCCGCGAGGCGTTCGCCGCCCAGCCCATCGTCTACGAACGCGAGGTCGAAGAGCAGAAGTGGAAGGCGTTCGTCCAGCACCACAGCGACGACGGCAAGCCGCTCGACGAAATCACCGTGGACGACATGCGCAAGCTGTCCAACGACCCCGACTCGACGGTGATCGAGCCGCAGGACGACGGCTCGGTCATCTACTCCTTCCGCACCCCGGCCGCCCGGACGACCCTGTTCGGTGAGCGTCTGGCCTGGGCCAACAGCATCTTCGGCCCGTCGTTCAACTACCGCCGCCCGCACATCGCCTTCGCGGACGGCACCGAGTTCAGCCCCGAGCTGTGGCAGGAGATGACCGAGGCCACCGAGGCGTGCACGGAGGACATCGACTGGGAGCACGGCGACGTCGCACTGATCGACAACACCCGGGTGATGCACGGCCGCCGCGCCATCACCGACACCGACCGCACCATCTACAACGCGCAGAGCTACCTGCTCGCGGAGCTGCGGTGACCGCGGCGGACAGCCCGATGGTGGAGCCGGCCGCGGGCCTGGCCGACCCCCCGGTGCGGCGCGTCCTGGACCGGCTCTTCGCCGGAGTCGCGGAAGACGGGGCCATCGTCGCCCGCGCGCGTGCCGAAGCCGCCGAGCTGGCAGAGCCGCCCGGCGCCCGCCTGACCAGCGACCTGTGCGCGGAAGCGAGCCTGGCCGTCACTCCCGACCTGGGCAGATTCCTGTACCAGGCGGTGCGGTGGGCCCGGCCGGCCGCTGTGGTCGAGTTCGGCGCGTCGTTCGGGGTGTCGGCGATCCATATCGCCGCTGCACTCCGCGATAACGGCGGCGGCCGGCTTGTCACCACGGAGCTGCACGAGGGCAAGGCCCGTGCAGCGGCGGCGAACCTGGCCGAGGCCGGCTTGTCCGCCTACGCCGAGGTCGTCGCGGGGGACGCCCGCACGGCGCTGGCCCGGCAGCCGGGTGGACCGCCCGATGTCGACCTGCTGATCATGGACGGTTGGAAGGAGCTGTACCACGAGGTACTGGAAGCGGTGGAACCGCGGCTGCGCGACGGCGCGCTCGTGATCTCCGACAACCTCGGGATGCTGTCCGACGACTATGTGGCACGGCTGCGGCGCAGCGGTGAGTACGTGTCGTCCAGCCTGCCGCTGGGCTCCGACGGGGTCGAGCTGTCGGTGCGCAGCCGCCCGGCCGCTCGGGGCTGACCGGGACGGCCGGAGCCGGGAGGGGACACCGATCGCCGCGTTCGGGGAGGCGGGGGACCACCGTGCAATGGCTACTGAGCCTCGCGGTCGCCACCTCCGCCTCCCTGCGCGGCGGCGCTGTGCGCACGGAGGACAGGAGAGGTGGCCGAGGGGGCGATATCGCCCATGGCGGTCAGCACGTCGCGGAGGTCGTCCGCCGCGGCACGCGTGGTTGCGGGATCGGCATCGCGCAATGCGTGGGCCGTGCCGCGTGCGGTCATGCGCACGGCCTGCTCGGCGACCTCGATGCCCCTGTCGGTCAACTGCACCCACGAACTGCGCCGATCGCTGGCGTTGGCGTGCCGCTCGACCAGCGCGGAGTCGATCAGGCGGCGCAGCACGTTGCTGGTACCGCCCGAGGAAAGCAGGAGCCGCTGGGAAAGCTCCGAGGGGAGCAGGCGGTGCGGGGCGGGGGCCCTGCGCAGGGTCGCGAGGATGTCGAACTCGGCGCGGGTGAGGTTCATCCGGTCGAGCTGGGCACCGGTCTGGTGATCCAGCAGGGCTGTGAGGCGGGCCGCGCGTTTGAACAGTTCCAGCGGCAGCCCCGCGATCTCGGGGAGCTCGGTGCGCCACGAGTCGAGGATGTCGTCCACGACATCGCGGTTCCGCGGCTCGTCTGCCTTCTCTCTCATGAACATATTTTAGTCATCCGTATAACATTCGGGAAAGAGGACTCGATGCGCGACGCGCAGGGGCAAGCGGCGGCGCCGATGGTCGCGGGCGGACACAGGCGAACGGTCGACAGTGCGCTGGGTCTGTGGCGCCGGATCGGAGCCGCTAGGGGGGCACGGGTCACCGAGCACCCCGGTCACCTCGTTGTCGACGGTACCGGGGAGCAAGGAGGCCTGCGCGTAGTGGTCGGCCCGAACGGGTGCACGCCAGAGGAGGCCGGGCACATCCGCGAGCTGGTGGACGGAGCGGGCGAACGGAGCGTGACGGTCGAGGACCACTCCGCCGAGCTGGAATTCCCCGGTCAAGCCGGCCTGAGCATGCGCACCATCCCGGTCATGGTCCGGCTTCCGGGGCCGCCGGCCGGGGACGGGCCGGACAGGAGCGGTGCGGTACACGTCCGCGAACTGGCGACGGCAGGCGAGCTGGGTGCCGCCGAGCGCATGATCGTGGAGGACTTCCCCGTCCGCGCGTTCCAACCGCATGTCCCGCACCGCATGCTCCCGGCCGAGCTGCAAGCCGATCCGTCGATCACCTTCCTCGGCGCATGGCGGGCACACGGTGGGGAGGCCTCCGGGGCCGGCGCGGCGGGCACCTGCCTTGTCCTGAACGAGGCCGGCGCAGCGGGCATCTACTGGCTGGTCACCGCCGGCGGCCACCGCTCCGGCGGGGTGGGCAGGGCACTGATGACCGCGGCCCTGCGGCTGCTGCCCGACCTGCCCGCAGTGCTCTGCGCCACTCCGGCCGGTGCGCCGCTGTACCGTTCCCTGGGCTTCGAGCACATAGCCGACTCCCATTGGTGGAGCCGCTGACGCGGTGGCTCGGGACACCGGCCGCGCCGGAGCCGCCGGCCCCGGCCCCGGCCCCGGCGTCGTTCGGCCGCGTGGCCGGTCCCGGTCACGCCGCCGCCCGCGCTGCGCCCCGGCGGGCCCGCCGGGGCGCACCGGCCGCCTTCCGCACCTGGCCGGTTGCCGTGCACTGCTGCTCTGACCTAGACGAACGGGGACGCGGACCGCTCGCGGGCACAGAACACCGACCGCGCCCTCCGGGCGGCCACCTGAGACGGCACGGGCGGCGTGCCGGCAGGTCCGTGTCTTACCTGGCGGGCAGGAGCAGCAGGTCACCCGGAGGCGGTGCACCGGTACCCCGGCGAGGCGCCGGGTATGTCCCTGTTTTGCGCTGGATCCAGCGCCGCTGCACCGGCCGAAACCCGCCGGCCCCATACGCAGCATCTTCGCCGAAGCCAGCGGAACGGAACGCGGGAAACGGTTCCGGGAAATGCCGTCCGTTTCACGTGGCCGTCTGGTCCACTTGAAACGGACACTCCTTGTGCAGGCCAAATGATTTACCGGTCGGGCTCGTCCCGGGAGTCGGTGCCGGTTTTGTTCGGGTCTTGTGCCGGACGGTTCCGTATGGTTTATTTCTTCAGGGCGCCGAAGTGCGCCTCTGCGGAATCCGTTCACTTTGGAGGGAAACTCGGTGAATATCCACGACCCGGCCGGAAGCATGATCGAGGAACTGAGCGACCAGGACCTTTCGGGTAAGGAAGGCAACCAGTCGGGTGGTATTTGGACGGTTCCCGGAACCAGCACGATCGGCGCCGTGTGCACGATCTCGTGGGAGTGCAACGGCGGTACCGTCTGCGGAATCGGCTAAGGAAGCAGCCGGCTCGGCGGCGTCCGGGCGGCCCCCGGAATTCCGTCGGCCATAGGCGAATCCGGAAATAAAAAGGGCGGAAGGCCTCTGCGGCGCGGAGGCCTTCCGTCGCGGAATAGGAGTACGCACGTTGCTTCGGTCTGGCGGCCACTGGAATGCTTACTTCCCCGAACTCGCGTCGGCCGGCGATGTCGATTCGCTCATCCGCAGGATTTCGGGCCCCGATGCGGAAAGGATGCCGGATCCGCCGGCGGATACGCGGACCGCTCCGGCGCCGCGTCCCGCTGAGACCGACGCCGAAGCCGCGGCGGCGGCGCGCGGGGCCGACGGCGGCCTGTTCTCCGGATTCCTGGCGACCGTCCTGGGCCCGGAGTTGGCGGAGCTGGACCGGACCATCCGTTCGTGTCCGCTGGCCGGACCCGGCGGTGATGACATTTTCCGGGCGCTGGCCGGCCGGCTCTTCGACCGAGCGCGCGGGCTGTGCCTGCGGACCCTGGTGACCGAACTCCACGACCACCGGGAACGATCGGTGCTCACCGGCGCGGACAGCCGGGCGCGGTACGCCGAGTTCGAGCGGATCACGGCCGCGCGGTCCTATGCGGATTCGCTCGCCCGGCGCTATCCCGGGCTGGTTCCGGTACTCAGCAAGGCGGCAGCGGATTTTGTCGCCAATCTGCGGGTGATGCTTGCCCGGACCCGGGAGCGGCTGCCCGAGCTGTCGGCTGCGTTCGATCTCGGCGACCAGCCGTCGATCACCGGCATCATCTCCGGAATGGGCGACACCCACCGCAACGGTCGGACCGTTTCTTTTCTTGATTTCGCCAACGGCACCAGAATCGTGTACAAGCCCCGGCCGATGCAGGTCGAGCGCGCCTACCACGAGCTCGCGCGCAGGATGAGCCGGGAATCAGGGCTGCCGATCGGTTCGCTGCAGGTCGTCGCGGGCGACGATTGCGGATGGGAGGAGTTCGCCGCCGCGGATCCGGCGGCCGAACCCGGGGACGCCGAAGATTTCTACCGCAACACCGGCACCCTCGTCTGCCTGCTCCATTTTCTGCGGGCGACCGATGTCCACTACCAGAACATCGTCCGCCGGGGGACCGTGCCCTGCTTGATCGATGCCGAGACCCTGATGGCGAACAACCTCTCCGTCGACGGCGACCGCAAAACCGACAAGCGCGCCGCGGAAGAACTGAGCCGTTCGGTGAAGATGATCGGACTGCTGCCTTCGGTAATCGAGAACCCGAACAACGAACTCGGCGTGATGGATGTCGGCCTGCTGGGATACACCCAGGGCCAGGTATCACCCTTCAAATCGCTTGTCGTGGTGAACTCCCGGCGCGATGACATGCGCTTGGAGTTCCAGAACCTCCCCATCGGCGATCCCGACCCGGCCCCCCGCCTGGAAACCCCCGAAGCGGAGATCAGCGCAGTCGTCGCCGGATTCGAAACCGCCTACGACTGGATAACGGACCGCAAGTCCCGGTTCTCCGGCTGGGTGCGCGAACTGTTCGGCGACGTCGCGGTCAGATTCGTCGCCGAGAACACCCATTTCTACACGCAGCTCCTGCGGATGGGCACCCACCCCACTCTCCAGGACGGCGGCCACGCCAAAAGGCTGCTGTTCCACCGCGTGGGCGTGGGGCGCCCGGACGTGCCCGCCGCGATCCTGCGCGCGGAGATCGAGGACCTGCTCAACGCGGACGTCCCCTACTTTTCGCTGCGCACCGGCTCCACGGACGTCTACGATTCCCGAGGGCGGGATCTGGGCCGATACCTGCAGCAGCGGCCCATCGACTCGGCCGTGGAACTCATCGGCGCCGCTTCGCCCGCCGACCGCAAGCGCAACGCCGCGATCATCCGCCTGTCCTACGTGTCGAAGCTGCGGCATGCCGGCGACCGGACGGGTTTCACTTTCGGGGAACCGTCCGAAGGCGGTCGGCGGCCGCGGGAGCAGACCCGCAACGATGCCGCCGATAGCACCGAGCACACCCGGCACATCGAGCACATTGCCGCGCAACTGGTATCGCAGCGGATCGACGGCACCGGCGCACTGCCGCCCACGTGGATCGGCGCCCGGATATCGCCGACCGCGCTGCAGTATTGGAAGGTCGAGGAACTCGGCACGGATTTCTACTCGGGATCGCCCGGACTCGCCTATTTCCTCGGCCAGGCGGGGTCGGCACTGGGTCGCGCCGAATGGACGGATTCGGCACTGCAGTACTTTACGCGCATGGCCGAACGGCTCGTCGAGCATGGCATCCGGGATTTGCCCCACCTGCTTCCCGGGATGTACACCGGCGCCGGGGGAATCGCCTACGCAATGCACAACCTGGCCGCTGCGGCCGGCGCGCCCGAACTGAGCGATCTGGCGGCCGAACTGTGGCGGCGCATCCCGGAGGCGCTCTCGGACGAAACCGAGTTCGACGTCCTGGGCGGCGCGGGCGGGCTTCTCGGCGCATCCATCGCCCTCGCGGAACGGTTCCGCGGCACCCGGCACGAAGCCGTCCACCTCGAAGCCGCCACCGCCTTCTACGCCCGCACCCGCCGGGGTATCGAGGCACTGCGGGCGGATCCCGCAGCGGCCTACTACTCCGGCTACGCCCACGGGGTGTCCGGGGTCTACCCCTACCTCCTGCGCTATGGCGCAATGGTCGGCGACGCGGACGGCTGCGCCGACCTGGTGGACTTCCTGCTCGATCGCGAACGGGACCTCTTCGACGAGCGCACCGGTACCTGGGCCATCGGCAGTGATTCCGCGCAACCCGCCCACGGCTGGTGCCACGGAGCCCCCGGCATGCTGCTGGCCAAGTGCCTGGCCGCCACCTTCGAACCCGCTCGCTCCGACGAGTTGCGAGCCGAGATCCGGTTGCTCCTCGACACGTGCCTGTCGTCGTCCTTCGGCCACAACCTGACCCTGTGCCACGGCGACCTCGGCAACCTGCAGATCGTCGGGTTCGCGGCCGAGGTACTCGGCGATACCGCACTGCAGGCCAGGGCACAGCGCCGATTCGACGACTTCGCCGCCGTCAACGTGCCCGCACTACTCACCCGTGAAGGCAACCGGCACGTGCTGGCCGAAAGCGTCATGGCCGGCCGCTGCGGGATCGGACTGGCCTTGCTGCAACGGAGCCGCCCCGAGGCCGTCCCGCCCACCCTGTGGTTCCTCCGGTGACGCCCGGCCGGGTCGGCCCGGCCGGACGGGCACTCATGGCGGCAGCTGCACTGCGACACGGGGAGGTGTTCCGGCGATGAGGGTCCGCCCGCTCTACCAGAACGTGCAGACCGAATGCGGCCTCTGCTGCTGCGGCATGCTGATCTCGGTCCACGACAAGAACTTTTCCATGGCCCGGTTCCGGCAGCTGTACGAAGTCGGACGCGACGGGATGACCGTCCGGGACATCGTCAACGTGCTGCGCGACAGCGGCCTCAAGACACGTGCCCTTCGCGTGGCCCCTGGCGGCGCCGGCGCGGTCGCCACGCCGTTCATCGCTTTCTGGGACCGGCGCCACTTCGTGGTCGTCGAACAGGTACGGGACCGGGAGGTCCGCATCGTCGACCCGGGCCGGGGCCGGCTCCGGATCAGCGCCGCCGAATTCGAGGCGTCCTTCTGCGGTACGGCCATCACGGCCGAGCCCCAGCCCGGATTCACCGCGAGTTCCCAGCGCCCGAGGAACGAGTGGTGGCGGCTGCTGCCGTATGTGCGTTTCGCGGCCAAGCCCCTCATGTCGCTCATCGCCGTATCGCTGATCGCGTTCGGCACGGTTCTCGCCGTGCCGGTGCTGACCCAGGTCCTGGTCGACGCGCACGTCGCGGGGCAGGGCGGCGCCGCGGTGCTGCCCGCCGTCCTCGGCGCCGCCGCGGCCGGATACCTGGCGGCGCTTGTGGGCAAAGTGCTGCTGACGATCCGGTCGGTCAAGCGCATCGGCAGGTTCATGGCGGACTCGGTGTTCGAACACCTGCTGCGCCTGCCCTACAAGTTCTTTGCGATGCGTTCCTCCGGCGACCTGCTGTTCCGGCTGAACAATGTCACCCGGCTCCGCGACTTCCTGGCCAACGACCTCATCAGCGGGGCGTTGAGCACGCTGCTGACCGTGGTGCTGGCCGGATACATGCTGCTGAGGTCACCGCCGCTCGCAACGATCGCCTTCGCGCTTTTCGCAGTGACCCTGGCGCTGCTGTTCGCGACGCGGCAGCGGATCTCGCATGCGTCGCTGACCGAGATCGAGGAGCAGGCGAAGGGGCAGGCGGTCCAGGTCGAGGCGGTCGGTTCGATATCGACCATCAAGACCAGCGGCGCCGAGGACGAGTTCATCGGGGCCTGGGAGGAGAGCAACCGGCGCATCCTGGACCGGTATCAGCGCAGGGCCTGGTGGCAAGGGTTGACCAACGCCGGTATCCAGGGCATCCAGATGTTCGGCCCGCTGTTCATCGTCGCCGCGGGCCTGCGGCTGGCGCCGGTGTCGGGGATGTCCTTGGGCGAGGTGATCGCCTTCCAGGTCGCGGCGACGTCGTTCTTCGCCCAGGTGTCGACCACGTTCACCACGGCCACGAAGCTGTTCGAGGTCAAGGCGCTCCTCTACCGGATCGGCGACATTCTGGACACGCCCGAGGACACCACGTTCACCGGCGGAACCCGCGGCACCGTGGGCGGGAGTATCGAGCTGCGCGACGTCTGGTTCTCCTATTCGCGCTACAGCGCGCCCGTGCTGCGCGGCGTCGATCTCACCATCGAGCCGGGGCAGAAGATCGGCATCGTCGGGGCCTCCGGATCGGGCAAGAGCACACTCGCCCGCCTGCTGGCCGGGCTGTACCACCCCACAAGCGGCGAGATCCGCTATTCGGGCCGCGGAATCGGCGAGTACCGAAAACGCGCCTTCTTCGACGCGGTCGCTTTTGTGCACCAGGAGGTCGTGCTGCAGAACAAGACGATCCGGGAGAACATCTCCTGGGGCACCGGGCGGGCGGAGCAGGAGATGATCGAACACGCGGCGCGGCGCGCGCGAATCCACGGGGAGATCACCGAGATGCCGATGGGCTACGAGACGCTGATCAGCCAGTTCGGCGAAAGCATCTCCGGCGGCCAGCGCCAGCGGATCCTGCTCGCCCGGGCTTTGTTGAAAGAGCCCCGCATCGTGATCCTCGACGAGGCGACGAGCTCGCTCGACACGGTCAACGAGCACGCGATCGCCGCCGAGTTCAACGGCCGCCAGGCCACCCGCATCGTGATCGCCCACCGCCTTTCGACGATCGAGGACGCCGACACGATCTATGTGCTCAACGAAGGGCGGATCGCCGAGCAGGGGACGCACCAGGAGTTGATCGCCGCCGGGGGCGGTTACGCGCTGCTCCACCGGCGCCAAGGCACCGCTGGGCAGGAGCTCCTCGCGCAGGAGAACTGACGCGGCCGGCCGGCCCGGCGCAAGCCCGCCGTCCGCAGGCGGGGCACGCATGCCTGCGCCCGCTCCGCGGGTTCGCGGAGCGGGCGCGGCCGGCGGATCCGGTGGTCAGATGGCGCGGCGCCGCAGCAGTACGGCCGCTGCCGCGAGGGAGACGGCCGCGTAGCAGGCCATGACCGCACCCCCCTCGGCGCGGGTCAGCGCGTCGGGAGCGGTCTCCATGAGCAGCATCTGTCCCCCGGCGCGGGACGGCAGCAACGCCGCGATCGGCTCGATCGCCTCCCACGGGATGATGCCCAGCGCGATCGGCAGCACGAGCAGAATGCTGAAGGCCGCCACCATGGCACCCGCCACCTGCCGGATCACAAATCCCAACCCCAGGCAGATCCAGGAGATCAGGGCGAGGTAGATACCGGTGCTGACAATGATCAGGGGAACGCCGGGTGTTGTCAGCGGATAGTCGATGCCTTCCTGGGCCAATACCGGCTGACTGAGTGCGTACACCAGTGCGGCACCCAGTACACCGATAAAGAACGACACTGCTCCGCTGATCAGCGCCTTGCCCCACAGCAGCGGGAGCCGCTTGGGTACGGCGGCGACCGAGAGCTGGATCGTGCCCGATGCCCACTCCGACGACGCGAACAGCACGCTGAACGCGACCACGAAGAGCTGCGCGAAGGTGATGCCGTTCGTGGCGAACTCGAAGAAGAAGTTGTCCGGAATGGCCTGGCCGCCGCGCCGGCCGGCGACACCGCCGACGGCGGTCATGACGCCGATACCGATGAACAGGACCGGGGCACCGCCCGCCAAAAGCCACGTTGACGGGACGCTCCACAGTTTCAACCATTCGGAACGCACGACGTTGGGAAATGTGAGGGACGGGGTGTTCCGGGTTTGGGCCGCGTGCTGTTCGGTTGCCATCGTTTCACCCATTCGGAACGGCTGTTTGGTATTCGACCGACTCCCGGGTGAGGTCCATGTACGCCTCTTCCAGGGAGGAGCGTTCCGGGGTCAATTCGTAGATGAGGATCCGGTTGTCGAGTGCGATGGAGGCGATCCTTTTGGCGCTCATTCCGTGCACTGAGAGCCCGTCGTCTTCCAGCCGGTCGGTACCGGCTCCCTCAGCGGTGACGAGTTGCGCCAGGCGCTGGGCCTCGGTGGTCCGCACAACGACGGTGCCGGCCTCGTTTCCGCTGATCACCTCGTTGATGGGGCGATCGGCGATTATGCGCCCTCTGCCGATCACGATGAGATGGTCGGCCGTCAGCGCCATCTCCGACATCAGGTGCGACGACAGGAACACGGTGCGGCCGGCCGCGGCGAGGCCTTTCAGGAGTTCGCGTATCCAGACCACACCTTCGGGGTCGAGCCCGTTGATGGGTTCGTCGAGGATCAGGGTGCGGGGGTCGCCCAGCAGCGCCGCGGCGATCCCCAGCCGCTGGGTCATGCCCAGCGAGAACCCGCCCACCCGCTTGCGCGCGACACTGCCGAGCCCGGCCTGCTCGATGACCTCGCGCACCCGCGCGCGGCCGATACCGTGCGTGAGGGCCAAGGTCCGCAGGTGTGCCTCGGCGGTCCGGCCGGGGTGGGCGGCCTTCACGTTCAGCAGCGATCCGACCTCCGCGAGGGGCGCGCGGCTGTCGGAGTAGGTGCGGCCGTTGACCGAGATCCGGCCCGACGACGGTTTGTCCAACCCGAGGATCAGCCGCATCGTGGTGGACTTGCCGGCCCCGTTGGGTCCGAGGAACCCGGTGACCTGCCCTGGGTTCACCTGGAAACTTACGCCGTCGACGGCCGTATGGTCGCCGTAGCGCTTGCTGATGTTCTCGATTTCGATCAATCAGGGCTCCTTGCGGGTGCCGATCATCGGGTGGCGAAATGCAGACCGTCCGAAGGACAGGCTAGGCCTGCCGCGGGCGCGCGGATATCCACCGCGCGGAGGATTTTCCGGCAATCGGATACTGACTTTCGGGACGCCGCGGAATTTGGCCGGTACCGGCCGTATCGCGGCCTGGCCGAAAGCGGCCAGATTTCCGCGGAAGCGGTGCGGCCGCTCCTTGCTGCCGGCGCCTGCCCTCGGCGAGGACGGGTTCCGGACGGGAACTCCAGGTGGCCCGGCGTTCTCGACGGCGGCCGCGGACCCCGATTCCGTTCGGAGGAAGCCGGTCATATAATGGTTCGGACGCGGTGTTCACGGCCGGATATTCAGGTGCGGGATCGCTCCTGCCAATGGTACTTCTGCTGGTGCAACTGCTGATTCGGGGTTGGGTCGTGTCTGACATTGGTTATCGGTTGGCGGGTGCGGCCTCCTTGGGGCCGGAATTATCCCGGCGGCTGGTGCCAGACTCCCTGTGGGAAGCCGCCGCACCTTTGATTCCGTCCTTCGGCACCCGGCGCCAGGGCGGCGGCACGGCGCCGGTGGACGACCGCACTGCATTCACCGCGGTGGTTTACGTATTGACCAGCGGATGCGTGTGGCGCCGGCTTCCCGCGGAATTCGCCGTTTCACCCGCCACCGCGCACCGCAGGTTCACGGAATGGACCAAGGCCGACCTGTGGCGGCGGCTGCGCGCTGCCGCGGCGGCCGGCACCCCCGGCGAACTCGGCTGGGCCTGCGCCATCGCGGACGCCGCTGCGGCCCGGGCGCGGGCGCCGGGCGCGGGGC